>NZ_JBFAQM010000039.1:0-72233 GCF_040677315.1 Actinoplanes sp. NPDC049316
CCAACCAGACAATCAAGCCCGGCCGGGGTAAATCATCAATTGGCACTGGCTTATCAAGCACCCTGTTGAGTTCTCAAAGAACAACCACACACCGTTCGGCTTCGCCCGTTCAGGCGACCCGCTCGGGGCAACCGCTCCAACCTACCTGGTCGACTTCGCTAGCGCAAGACCGAAGTCTTGGAAGATCCGAGGATCTTCGTAGCATCGCCCAAGTGTTTTCCGCACTAACGCTCGCCCCGCTAGGGTGTGAGTGCTGTCGGATGGCTCAGCAGCCGTCCGGAGATCATCGAGTGATCGATCCGCCCGGTTCCCGCTGGCCTGGCTACTCTACCCGGTCGTTCTCGCTGGCGCAACTTCTGCCGCCTGCTTCGCCCGGTTCCTTCCGCAAGCATAGCGCCCGCTTCCGGTTGCCTTCAGGGAGTCTGGAGAAGCGTCACGTTCGTGCCGTTCCGTCCGGGTTCCCCTCGGGCAGAGAGAAAGTTACGCGACCCCTCCCCCGGAATGCAAATCGGGGGTGGAGGCGTACGCGCCGTTCGGGGCGGGACCGTGCCAGAGTGGCAGGCATGGTTGCTGACCCGGCGCTCGCCGCCGACGCGCTGTTCGACCAGTTGATGCCCCTGTCTCAGCTGGTCATCGGCATTCTGGTGCTGGCGGCGGTCGCGGTGTCGGTCCATCGCCTGATCCTGAGAGGGCCGTCCCGGATGGGTGGGGCGATGCTCCTCGCGGGCGGTGCTGTGGTGTGCGTCGCGGTGGTCAGCTACCTGGTCCAGACCCTGTAGGGATCGGACAAGGTTCCCTCGGGGACGAGCGGATTCGGGCCACGGAGCCGTACGGGGCGGCTGGCATGACTGAGAGCCGTTGAGGTGGCGGGCCGTACCTCGGACGGGTGAGCAAGGCCGTACGTGAGGGATGGGGGCGGGTGGGCTAGAGGCGGCGGTTGGCGAGGCTGGGGAGGTCCGTACGGATCTGATCCAGGCGTGTGAGGTCGAGGTCGGCGGTGACGACGCCTACGGTGTCGGGGGCCTGAGCCAGGACGGTTCCCCAGGGGTCGATGATCATGCTGCGGCCGTAACAGGTGCGGTGGGGTTCGTGGTCGCCGATCTGGCCGGCGGCCACCACGTAGCACTGGTTCTCGATCGCCCGGGCGCGCAGGAGGACCTCCCAGTGGTCGCGTCCCGTATGCATCATGAACGCCGCGGGCACCACCAAGACCTTGGCGCCGTCGATCGCGAGGCGGCGGTACAGCTCCGGAAAGCGCAGGTCGTAACAGATCGAGAGGCCGGTCGGCACGCCGTCGACGTCGGCTATGACCGTACGGTCGCCGGGGGCCACCGAGCGGGACTCCTGATAGGACACCCGGCCGGGGATCTCCACGTCGTACAGATGGATCTTGCGGTAGGTCTCCACCAGCTCACCCGCGGGATTGAAGATCAGCGAGGTGTTGAAGGTGTGGTCGGCGTCCGGGCCGGCCTCGTGGAAGGAGCCGGCGTGGACCCAGATGCCGAGATCCCGTGCGGCCGCGGCGAAGAACGCCGCGAACTCGCCGTCGACGGGCTCGGGCTTGGGCATGCCGGCGCCGGGTCCCAGGTAGTCGACGTATTCGGGAAGGACCGCGAGGGTCGCCCCGGCTGCGGCGGCCCGGCCCAAGAGGTCGCGGGCCACAGCGAGGTTGTGCGTACGGTCCTCGCGGGCGTTCAGCTGGCAGACGGCGACGCGCATGCGAGTCAGCGTACGGCTGGACGGGCGACCGGGGAACGGTCTCGGGCACCGCGGAAAGCAACCGGGAAACGGGTGTCAGGCAGCGCGCAAAGCGACCACGGAACGGTCCCAGGCGCCGCGCGAAGCGACCGGCAAACGGTGTCAGGCACCGCGCGAAGCGACCGGGAAGGGTGTCAGGCACCGCGCGAAGCGACCGGGGAACGGTCTCCGGCTTCGGGGGAAGCGACGGCGAAGCGCTCGGTCCTGCGGCGAGGGGATCAGGCAAGGGGTCACGGCGGCGCATGCGGGACGGTTCAGGCGCCGTGGGGCGTGAGCAGGACTTCGCCGCCCACGGGCTGGTAGCCGGCGGCCAGGAAGGCGCGCAGGCTGGAGGCGTTGCCGGGAGCGATCTGGGCCCACACCGGGCTGTGGCCGGGCACGAGGTGCCGGGCTGCGAGCGCGAGGGAACGACCCAGGCCGGTGTTGCGGGCGCGGGCGTCCACCTCGATGGCCGCTTCCCAGCGACCTGCGAGGCCGCGGCCGATGACGAGGACGGCGGCGCCGTGCGTCCAGACGCGGACGTCGCTGCGGAACAGGCGGGCACGGGCCACGCGGGGGTGGGAGCTGTCGTCGATCGGGGTGAGGTCGACCGGGGGCGGGCCGGTCAGCGCGGCGGCGAACACGACGGCGTCGATGCAGCCGCAGACGAGGCCCAAGCGGTCCTCGAGGGCCGTCAGGAAGCGCGGGGACAGGGGTGCGGCGAGGTCCTCGTCCGGCAGCCGGGCATCGAGCCAGGGACGGTCGACGTCCGCCGCGACCACTATGTGCCCCGGAAAGGCCGTCACCGCCGCCTTGTCAGGCGACGGTGACGGCACGAGATCGAGCCAGGGATCGGTCGGGAGGCGCTCGCCGCGCTCCACCCGGGCCAAGACCTCCGGCAGCCCGTACGGGGGCGTCAGGCGGACTTCTCCTCGCGGTCACGACGGGCGCGGCGGCCGACGAACTCGCGCGGAACGATGGTCGGTATCACGTTCTCGACGACGACCTCGCGCGTGATGAGGACACGGGCGGCGTCCGGGTTGCTGGGCACCTCGAACATGACGTTCTGGAGGACTTCCTCCATGATCGCGCGCAGGCCGCGGGCGCCGGTGCCACGCAACATGGCCTGGTCGGCGATGGCCTCGAGGGCGCCCGTGTCGAACTCGAGCTCGACGCCGTCCAGCTCGAAGAGCCGCTGGTACTGCTTGACGTACGCGTTGCGGGGCTCGGTGAGGATCTTGATGAGCGCCTCACGGTCGAGGTTCCGCACGGTCGTGATGACCGGGAGCCGGCCGATGAACTCGGGGATCAGCCCGAACTTCAGCATGTCCTCGGGCATGACCTTGCTGAAGATGTCGTCGGTGTTGCGCTCCGACACCGAGCGCAGGTGGGCGCCGAAGCCCACGCCGCCCTGGCCGATCCGGGACTCGATGATCCGGTCCAGCCCGGCGAATGCGCCACCGACGATGAACAGCACGTTCGTGGTGTCGATCTGGATGAACTCCTGGTGCGGGTGCTTGCGGCCACCCTGCGGCGGGACGTTCGCGACCGTACCCTCGAGGATCTTCAGCAGGGCCTGCTGCACGCCCTCGCCGGAGACGTCCCGGGTGATCGACGGGTTCTCGCTCTTGCGGGCGATCTTGTCGACCTCGTCGATGTAGATGATGCCCTGCTCGGCGCGCTTGACGTCGTAGTCGGCGGCCTGGATGAGCTTGAGGAGGATGTTCTCGACGTCCTCGCCGACATAGCCGGCCTCGGTGAGCGCCGTGGCGTCCGCGATGGCGAAGGGGACGTTGAGCATCCGGGCCAGCGTCTGCGCCAGGTGCGTCTTACCGCAGCCGGTGGGGCCGATGAGCATGATGTTGGACTTGGCCACCTCGACGTCGCTGCCCGCACCCGGGGCGCCGCTCGACTCGGCCTGGATCCGCTTGTAGTGGTTGTAGACCGCGACCGACAAGGCCTTCTTGGCCTGTTCCTGCCCCACCACGTAGTTGTCGAGGAACTGGCAGATCTCCATCGGCTTGGGAAGCTCTTCCCACTTCACCTCGCCGGTTTCGGCCAGCTCTTCCTCGATGATCTCGTTGCAGAGGTCGATGCACTCGTCGCAGATGTAGACCCCAGGGCCCGCGATGAGCTTCTTGACCTGCTTCTGCGACTTCCCACAGAACGAGCACTTCAGTAGGTCGCCGCCGTCACCGATCCGTGCCACCTACGTTCTCCCTGCGCTCATCGGCCGACTGAACTGCCGGCCCCGGCCTTGAGGACGATCTTCCTCGTCGCCACATCATCGTCTTGCAGAGTTCATCGTCTGCCGACTCGCGTTACTGAGGTTGCCGACTCGACGTTACCCGCTGAGGGGCAGTTCTCCGACCCCCCAAAACGGGCGTGTCAGGGGCCAGTCAGTCTAGCGCGACCCGACCGACCCCTGACACCGCGTACTCACCCCCGGGCGGGCCCGCCGGAGCGGCGGGACCCCGGAGGCATGTCAGCTACCGACGCCGGCGGCCTGCAAGCTCTTCTTGCGGGTGGCCAGGACGGTGTCGACGATGCCGTACTCCTTGGCTTCATCGGCCGTCATGATCTTGTCGCGGTCGATGTCCTTGCTCACCTGCTCGACCGGACGGTCCGAGTGCTTGGCGATCAGGGTCTCGAGCTGGGTGCGCATGCGCAGGATCTCGCGGGCCTGGATCTCGATGTCCGATCCCTGCCCGTAGCCGCCCTCGGTGGCCGGCTGGTGGATGATGATCCGCGAGTGCGGAAGCGCCATCCGCTTGCCGGGCGTGCCGCCGGCGAGTAGCACCGCCGCCGCGCTGGCCGCCTGGCCGAGGCAGACCGTGCTGATGTCCGGACGGACGTACTGCATCGTGTCGTAGATCGCCGTCATGGCCGTGAACGAGCCGCCGGGCGAGTTGATGTACATGAGGATGTCACGGTCCGGGTCGGCGCTCTCCAGCGTCAGCAGCTGGGCCATCACGTCGTTGGCCGACGCGTCGTCCACCTGCACGCCGAGGAAGATGATCCGGTCCTCGAACATCTTGTTGTACGGGTTCGACTCCTTCACGCCGTACGACGTGCGCTCGACGAACGAGGGCAGGACGTAGCGGTTGTGCACCGGAGCGAACCCGGGAGGCATGGTCAGGTCAGTCATAGCTCAGCTCCTCAGTTCAGCGTTCCGGCGCCCTCGGGGACCTGTGTCGCCCCGGTGATCACCTTGTCGATGAAGCCGTAGTCCTTGGCCTCCTGCGCCGTGAACCAGCGGTCCCGGTCGGAATCGGCCTCGATCGTCGCCTGGTCCTGGCCGGTGTGGAAGGACACCCGCTCCTGGAACATGCGCTTGGTGTACAGCATCTGCTCGGCCTGGATGGCGATGTCGGCGGCGGTGCCGCCCATGCCGCCGGACGGCTGGTGCATCATGATCCGCGCGTGCGGCAGCGCGTAACGCTTGCCCTTCGTGCCCGCGCAGAGCAGCAGCTGACCCATCGACGCCGCCATGCCCATGGCCACCGTGGCGACGTCGTTGTCGATGAACTGCATGGTGTCGTAGATCGCCATGCCGGAGTAGACGGAACCACCCGGCGAGTTGATCCACAGGTTGATGTCGCGCTCCGGGTCTTCCGCGGAGAGCAGCAGCAGCTGAGCACAGATGCGGTTGGCGACCTGGTCGGTCACCTCGCTGCCGAGGAAGATGATGCGCTCGCGCAGAAGGCGGTTGTAGACCGAATCGTCGAGGTTGCCACTGAGGGAGTCACCACGCAGCGTGGGACTCGCTGGGATGTGCAGATCGGTCATGGCAGCCCTTCACAGCTGACTGTGTCGGCCGAGGATCCGGCCGGCAGGTTCTCCGTCGTACGACCAACCTAACCGGTCAGATGCGCATCAGCTTCCCCCTCGGGCAGGTGTTCGCTGACAGCGCACCGGGGCCTGGCGGGAACATCGAAAGGGCCGCCGCGCACGCGCGGCGGCCCTTTCGCCGAACCGTCAGTGGTTGTGCCCGGCGTGCTCGTCCTCGCTCGCCGCCCGCAGGTCGTCGAGGGTCAGGACGTTGCCCTCGGTGTCCTTCATCTCGACCTGCTCCATGACGTTCGCCAGGGCCTTGCCGCGGCGCACGTCGCCGAACACGGCCGCGGCCGCACCCGACTGCACGAGCTGGTCGTAGTACTGCTGGGGCTGCATCTGCGCGCGCTGGGCCCGGTGCACGATCTCGTGACCGAACTCGTCGTCGGAGACCTGGATGTCCTCGGCGTCCGCGATCGTGTCGAGCAGCAGCTGGATCTTGACGCCCTCGGTGGCCGCCTCGGCCAGCTCGGAGTCGATCTGCTCCTCGGTCTTCTCCTCGGAGGCGAGGTAGTCCTCGAGGGTGGCGCCGATGCGCTCGAGCTGGTCGGTCATGGCCTGCTTGCGACCCTCGACCTCGTCCTTGACGATGCCCTCCGGCGCCGGGATGTCCGCGGCCGCGACGAGCTGCTTGAGCGCCTCGTCCCGGGCGGCGTAGATCTGCTCGACCTTCTTGACCTTGGTGAGCCGCTCCTTGAGGTCGGCGCGCAGCTCGTCGAGGGTGTCGAACTCGCTCGCCATCTGCGCGAACTCGTCGTCGATCTCGGGGAGCTGCTTGTCCTTGACCGTACGGACGGTCACCGCGACCTCGGCGTCACGGCCGGCGTAGTCGCCGCCCACGAGCTGGGTCGTGAAGGTCGTGTCGGCGCCGGCGACCAGGCCGACGAGGACCTCGTCGAGGCCCGGGAGAAGCTGCTTGCTGCCGACCTCGTGGGAGATGTTGGTGGCCGAGCCGCCCGGCACCTCCTCGCCGTCGACGGTCGCCCGCAGGTCGAGCTGGACGTAGTCGCCCTCGGCCGCCGGACGATCCACGGTCTTGAGCGTCGCGAAGCGCTCGCGCAGGCCGTTGATCTGCTCGTCGATCTCGTTGTCGCCGATCTCGACGGCGGGCACCTCGACCTTGATCGTGCTGAGGTCCGGCACGGTGATCTCGGGGCGTACGTCGACCTCGGCCGTGAACTTCAGCGGCTCGTTGTCGGCGAACTCGGTGATCTCCACCTCGGGGCGCCCGAGCGTCTTCACCTCGTGCTCACGCACGGCGGCGAGGATCTGCTGCGGGATCGCCTCCTGCACAGCCTCGTTGAGCACCGCGCCACGGCCCACGCGCTGGTCGATGACGGCGGCCGGGATCTTGCCACGCCGGAAGCCGGGGATCTGGACCTGGGAACCGATCTCGCGGTACGCCTTCTGCAGGCTCGGCTTGAGCTCATCGAACGGCACCTCGATGGCGAGCCGCACCCGAGTCGGACTCAGAGTCTCGACGGTGCTCTTCACAGGCGTACTCCTTGCGGATCTCTTCGTGTGTTGGTGAAAGTCGGGGTGGCGGGATTTGAACCCACGGCCCCTCGCTCCCAAAGCGAGTGCGCTACCAAGCTGCGCCACACCCCGAGGCCGCAGGCAAGTGTATGCGGTCGTCCGTGTGGCGTGTGCCTCGGCGTCGCCCGGGTGCGCCACGCGGGGGATCCGGTTCGCGTCCGGCGAGGGGATTCAGTACTCTAGCCACGGCGTCGGACCTCGGTGCGACGCTGCGCGGGCGTAGCTCAATGGTAGAGCCTCAGTCTTCCAAACTGATTACGCGAGTTCGATTCTCGTCGCCCGCTCAAGGAAGTTTTAGCAGGTCAGAGGCAAGATCCTCTGTCACCGAGACGCCGTACCGAAGTCACACATCGGGCGGCGTCTCACCGTTTTCTCACACGGACGGTTTTGCCGGCTCACCGACCGGGTTGAACGCCTGGTTCAGCAGGGCGCCCGCCGCCATCAGTGCCTCGTCCTGACTGTGGACGTAGGTCTTCATCGTGAACGCCGCGCTCGCGTGCCCCAGCCACGCCGAGATGACCGCCGTCGGAACGCCTCGGAGGTGCATCAGCGTGCCGCAGGTGTGCCGGGCGTCATGCAGCCGGATCACCGGTAGGCCGGCCGCCCGTGAGAGCGCCTCGAACCGCTTGCCGTACCAGTCCGGCCGATACCGCCGACCCACCTCGTCGACGAAGACGTGGTCACCGGTGCACCGCTCCCCCGTCACCCCGTCGGCGAGATTGCAGGGACGGGCGTAGGCCGATCCCGCCTCGTCGCGCTCCTCCCGCTGCCGGAGCTGGAGAGCCGTGAGCGCGGCGACCAGGCCGTCGTCGAGCGGAAGCTTCCGCCGGCCGCGCTCCGTCTTCGGCGGCCCCTCGACCACCTCGCTGCCCACCGCGACGCGGGCCCAGCGCACGGTGAGCGTCTTGGCGACCAGGTCCACATCAGACCACCGCAGCCCGAGGACTTCGCCCCGCCGGAGGCCGTAGAGGCTGCACTGCCAGGCCGCCCGGAGCCGGTCGCCGGCCACGTGGGCCAGGAACCCGGCGGCGTGCTCCGCGGTCCAGGTGGTCATCTCCTTGCTGGCCTGCGTGGGTCGCTCGACCAGCTTGACCACGTTGCGCCCCAGGGCGCCCTGGCGTACGGCGTCCTCGAACACCGCGGTCAGCGTGATGAGCATGGCGTTGACCGTGCGCGCCGACAGGCTGGCGGTGAGGCCGTTGCCGAGCTGGCGGCCGTGCGCGAGCAGGTGAGTCACCATGGAGTCGATGTCGGCCTTGGTGACCTGCTGGATCTCGAGGTGGCCGATGCGCGCGGCGGCGTGAGCGAGGGAATCGGTGTACGTCCTGCGGGTGCCGGGTCTCAGGTTCCGCTTGCCCGCGAGCCACTTGTCGATGGCGGCGGCCACGGTGACCTTGTCTGGCCGGACGAACGTACCGGCGGCCCGGTCGGAGATGATGCGGGCCCGCTCGGCGCGGGCCTGCTTCAGCGAGTCGTAGGTGTAGGTCTTCTGGTCGCGTCTGCCGTCCGGCTTCTTCCCGACGTCGATGACAAACCGGTATCGGGTGGTGCCGTCCTTCAGGGTGACCTTCTTGATCGGGTCACTCTTCCTTGCCGCCATCCACGCGGCTCCCTTCCGCTCGGCTGCCGTTGTCGAAGTGGGCCAGCTCGCCGGGCAGTCGCGGCGGAGTCAGCCCGTGCCTACGCATCTCCGCCCGCACGTCGCGGATGCCGTCCTCCGCGGCCGCGCGGAGCTTGAAGACCATCTGCTCGAAGGAGGCAGGGTCGGACGCCAGCCTTCGGCCGATCTTGGGCGCTGAGTACCAGTCGTCGACCAGGGCCTGGTGCCGGCGGCGCAGCAGGACGGGCGCGGCCGCGGCTTCCCATCCTGCGTCCGGCCGGGCGTACGCCTCGTGGAGGCCGGACACCGAATCACGGTTACCGGAGCCGACCTGCTCGATCTCCTCGGCGCTGAGCGGAAGCGGCCCTTCGCCGATGAACCAGAGCATGGCGTCTTCCGCCTCGACCAGGCGGTTGGGCAGCACCTCGACGACCGGGCCGACCGTACCGAGGGGGAAGATGAGCGAGATAGCGGGAACGCCGAGCGCTCGCGCCAGAGCGGCCAGCTCGTCGACGTCGACGCGCCTCTCCCCTTTCTCGATGCGCCTCAGCCCGAGCACGGGAATCGGCCGGCCGATCGCCTCCAACCGGGTCGACAACTCCGTGTACGGCATGCGCCGCTGATTCCTGATGCGCGCGATGGCCGCTGCGACTTGGTCGCTCAGCGCCCCGGGGCTGATCTGGTCCGTCTCCGTCACCGCGTCAGTGTCACATCAAAATGATTCGCAGGCAAGGCAGGCTTGCCATCCCTGTGCATCATGTGCATCCTTGTGCTCAGGACGGATCAACATGGCCCGTTCTCCGAATCATTTTGATCCTTCGGCATGAGGAGACTGCTGTGCCCGCAACGGCAACCCGCGCCATCCCGGACGCCTCGACCAACCCGACGATCTCCGTCAAGCAGGCGGCCGCAATCCTCGGCATCTCGGTGCGCCACGCCTACGTCGCGATCCAGCGCGGCGAGATCCCCTCGATCCGCATCAGTACGAAGATCGTCATCCCCACCGCTCGCTTCCTCGCCCAGTACCAGCTGGAGCCCACGGCACCGGTGAGCGTCTGACCCGTGGACACGACATCGGCCGGAGCAGAGCGGTTGCGGCGTCGCGTCGCCGAGAGGAACCGGGAGCAGGCTGCCCTGGGACGTCCGCCGCTGTTCCCAGACCAGGTCTACCTCGACGCGGTCTGGGAGTCGGCGCTCACGAGCACCCAGAAGATCACGGCCCTTTGCTACGGCAACCACGCCCGAGGCTGCGCCGAACGTGACCGCGCCTGGGTCGTCCGTGAGCGGCTGATGCACCAGACCGGCATCCGCTCGCGAGACACCATCGCCAGGGCGAACGCCGACCTGGTGCGCGTCGGCTGGCTGGAGCCGGGCGGACATCGCCCGGGGCACAAGCAGATCACCGTCTACCTGCTGGCGCTGCCACAGGAAACCAGTCCGGATTCTGTGACCGGTGCCGAAACTGTGACCGGTCCCGAAATCAGGACCAGTCCGGATTCTGTGACCGGTCCTGATTTCGGGCAAAACCAGTCACAGTTTTCGCCGAAACCGGTCACAGAATCTGCGGAAACCGGTCACAAAACCGGGACACGACTCTCTACGGACCCTCCACAAGACCCTCCGAAGGACTCCCTCAGGGAGAACGCCGGCACGGTCGTCGCCGCCTTCATCGACGGAGCTACCGGCGCCGGCCAAGACCGACCCACCAGCGCCATCGTCGGCAAGGTCGGTCGCGACGCCCGCCGCCTCATCGGCGAAGGCGTCCCCATCGACAAGCTCACCGTCGCCGCCGACGCGATGGGACGCGCCGGCTGGAACAGCCTCGACGCCCAGCTGCAGCGCATGTCCGCCCAGCGAGCGGCCCAGAACAACCAGCGCCCCACACCCAGCAGCCCCACCCGAGCTGCCCACCAGCCGTACCGGGCGCGAACCGACCACTCCGCCTACCACCAGGGATCGCTATGACCATCACCCACTTCAGCGCCCTCCTGCCACGCCGGCGCGGCGACCTGCGCCCCCTCGGGCCGCCACCCGTCGCCAAGCCCGGAGAGTGCCCTGAGCACCCCGGCAACAGCGGCACCTACTGCGGCCCCTGCGCCAGCGAACGCAAGGCCGCCGACCCCAACGCCCGAGCCGAGATCCGCACCGAGCGCATCAACCGCGACTGCGACCGCCGATTCCCCGCCCGCTTCCGCCACGCCCACGCCGACGACCCCCAGGTCCTCGCATGGATCCAGCAGGCCGCCGCCGACCCCGACAGCGGCCCCTCGCTGCTGCTCATCGGCCCCACCGGGACCGGCAAGACCCACCAGGCGTACGGCGCCCTCCGCGCCCTCGCACCCGAACTGGCCGGCCGCGACTGGCTCGCCATCCGCGAAGCCGACCTCTTCGGCAGCCTCCGCCCCCGCCCCGACCTCAACCTCGAAGCCGAACTACGGCAGTACCGACAGGCCAGCCTGCTCCTCCTCGACGACATCGGCGTCGCCAAGCTCTCCGAGTGGACCGAGGAGATCACCTACCGCGTCCTCGACGGCCGGTACCTCGACATGAAGCCCACGATCATCACCACCAACCTCACGCCCGACGAGCTCCGCGACACCCTCGGCGACCGCATCGCCTCCCGACTCGCCCAGACCTGCACGATCGTCGTCCTCGACGGACCCGACCGCCGCCGCGGAGCCCGCCCGTGACCCCCGCCGGCGGGCCCTGCCGGAGCCTCGTGCGCAGCCGCGCGTGTACGCCGCTGGAACCGGCCCCACTGGTTCCTCGCGGGGGCGTGCCGGACGTAGCCGAGCGGGAGCGGCTGCGGGCCTCTGTCGGTGCTGTCCTTCGCCGTGCTCGGGCCACCGCCCGGCTGTCGCAGCCTGCTCTGGCCGTCCTGGCGGGCTGTGACCGGCGTACGGTGCAGCGCCTTGAGGCCGGGCAGTTGCGGCCGACCACGGCCCTGCTGGCGGCTCTGGCGCACGCCTTGTCGGTGCCGCCGGGTTGGTCCCCGGCCGGGCGGCGGCGGGAGACGGCCGCGCTCCGGTTGGAGCTGGAGGCTGCGGCCGGCGGCTCGCTGGTGCAGGCGTCCGCTCGGCGGGAGCGCTGGCGTCGCCGGCGGCACCGGCGCGCGTACCGGGCAGCGTCCAAGGCCGCCCTGCCTTTCCTGCGCGCCCAGCTGGCTCGCCGTGAGGCGGCGATGGCCGCCCGGCTCGCTGAGGCCGACCGCCTGATTGCCGCCGCGGCGAGGCTGCGGTGAGCCGGCGCCGCCGGGAGCGGCCGGCCACGGCGGAGGAGCAGATCGAGTTCGACCGCTTCGCGGAGCTGGCCAAGGAGGTGCTCGCGGCGCCTCCGGAGAAGCGTCATGCCGCCGCGGCTCGCCTGGGGCGCCAGCTGGACCGGGTGCTGAATCCGCACAAGGCGAGGAACCGGTTCCTGCCACCTCCTGACCCTGTGAGAAAGCCGTGATACGGGCACCTATTTCCGCAGCTCACGGCATGGCTGTCAGATTCACAAACTGATGATCTGACCCGACTTCCGGCCCGTCCTGGGTCGGCGTACCGGTCGCGTCCGCGGCCGGCCACCACACACCGAAAGAGACTCACGTGACCATCACCTTGCAGCAGCGGCAGAAGGCCTGGACCGTCCTCACCGAGGCCCCCGACCAGGCCCGCGCCGCCGCCAAGACCACCACCACCAAGATCGAGGAAATCCGGGCCAACGAGAACTGGTCCGACAAGCACAAGGCGGAGCAGATCGCCAAGCTCCAGGAGGACCTCGACCGGCAGCTCGCGACGATCCGCAAGGACGCCGACGACGCCCGCGACGTCCTGGCCGCGGCGGCCGAGGAACTGGCCCAGCCCCAGGGGGACACCAACACCCAGCTCCTCCACGAAACCCGCACCGGCCGCGCCTGGGCGAGGGTCCGGCCCCAGCTCGAAGCCGGCCGCTCCCACCGCGAGATCCTGAAGGAGGCCGCCGACCGCCGCGACCACGCCACCCTCACCGCGCTGGCCGCCGAGCTGCCCGCGTACCTCGAGGCGGCGCGCACCCGCCCAGGCGGCCTCGCCGGCCGCGCGACGCAGCCCCTCGACATGGCCGGTGTGCGCCGTGAGATCGACATCGCGACCGCCCGTGGCCTCGGCGACGACAAGGGCTTCGGCACCGCCGCGAGGCTCCGCCTGCACGCCGCCAGCGCGCACCCGGTCGTCCACACCGTCGTCGACCACGTCCGGGGCGGAGGCGGGAACCTGACGACCGCGTTCCGGGTGAAGTACGCGCAGCAGGAGGCGGAGGCCACCACGGCGGCCCTGGCCGGAGACGGCGACTCCGGCTCGGACGCGGCCTGACCTGTGCGGTACGGGCGGCACGACCACACCCAGCCGGAGGAGCTCCTCACGCCCGCCGGCGGGGTCATCGTGCCGCCCGCCCTCGCCGGCGCCGTCCGCGCCGCCCTGCTCGGTCACCTGGCCGGCCGGGCACGCCGGGACGGTCTCCCACCCGGGCCGGGCGTCACCGCCCTGGTATGGGCGCTCGACGCCGCCGCCCGCGGCACCCAACCCGCACCAAGTTCCGATAACGGAACCCCCGCCGCCGCATCGCCCATCGTGGAGATCAGCGCGGTCGACGCCGCTTCGCTCCTGGGGTGCTCCGTCGAGTACGCGCGCCGGCTCTGCCGGTCCGGTGTGCTGCGGTGCCGCCGGGTCGGCAGAGCCTGGCTCGTAGACCGGGCGTCCCTAGACGCCTGGCGCCACGGCACCACGGAGGCACCATGAACCTCACCGCCGACGTCGCGGACCTCATCCGCGGCTGGCAGCTCGTCGACGAGCAGCACGCCATCGACGACGCACGCCGCGAACTCGCCGACGCCCGCACCCTCCTCGCCGCCCTCGAAGGCCGCCCGGACTGGGACCGGCAACCCGACCAGATCAGCCGCGCCCGCGCCCTGATCGAGGAGCTGACGGAGAAGGCCCGCGCGGCCGATGAGGCGGCCGCTGCGGCCCGAACGGTCCGCCGCCGCGCCATGTACCCAGCCGCCGCCGCCCAGCTCGACAGCACCGCCGAGGACCTCGCCGCCGAGGCGATGACCCTGACCGGCCGCGCCGCCGAGATCACCGCCGGACTCGCCGAGCTCATCGAGGCCCTGAAGAGCCACCTCGGCCGCAGCGAAACCCTCGTCGCCCAGCGGCGCGCCCTGGACAGCCTCGCCGCCCAGTACGGCGAGCAGGACGCCCTCCCGGGCAGCTCCAGCACGGTCATCCCGCCTGTGCCCCGGGGCAACGCTGCCGACGCGAAGATCGACCTCCTTGCACTTATCGTGGAACCATAGAAAAAGGAATCCATCATGGCGCTCAAGCTCGGTGAGCTGGTCGCGGTCCTGGGCGTCGACGGCGCGAAGTTCGACGAGGGTCTGGAGAAGGCGCACGGCCGGTTCCAGAGCTGGGCCGACAAGCTGGGCCCGGCGGCGGCGATCGCGGGCGGCGCCGCGGCGGCGGCGCTGGCCGCCGGGATCGCATCCGGGCTGGAGCTCGACGCCGCCCAGGCCAAGCTGACCGCCCAGCTGGGCGACTCCGCGTACGCCGAGGACCTCGGCAAGGTCGCCGGGAACCTGTACGGGCGCGGCTTCGCGGAGAGCGCCGGCGCGGCCATGGAGTCCGTGCGGGCGGTCATGTCCTCGGGGCTTCTGCCTGAGGACGCTGACCAGGGGACGATCGAGGAGATCACCCGCCAGGCCCAGGCCCTCGCCAGCACGTTCGACGTGGACGTGCAGGCGGCGACCCGGGCGGCCGGGCAGCTGATCCGCAACGGCCTGGCGAAGGACGCCTCCGAGGCGTTCGACATCGTCACCCGGGGGTTCCAGCAGACCGGCGACCAGGCCGGTGACCTCCTCGACACATACTCCGAGTACAGCGTGCAGTTCCGGAAGCTGGGCCTGGACGGCGTCACCGCCACCGGCCTGCTGACCCAGGGTCTGAAGGCGGGCGCCCGGGACGTCGACACGGTGGCCGACACCATCAAAGAATTTTCGATCAAGGCCGTCGATGGCACCAAGGGGGTGGCGGCCGGGTACGAGGCGCTCGGCCTCAACGCCAAGCAGATGACCGACCAGATCGCCCAGGGCGGCCCGGCGGCCGAGCAGGGCCTGGCCACCGTGCTGGACCGGCTCCGCGCCATGAAGGACCCAGCCGCCCAATCCGCCGCCGCGGTGGCGCTGTTCGGCACGAAGGCCGAGGACATGGGCGCCGCGCTGTTCGCCCTCGACCCCAGCTCGGCGGTCACCGCGATGGGCAAGGTCGACGGTGCGGCCGGGAAGATGGCCGACACCCTCGAACAGAGCGCGTCGCAGCAGCTGGAGGCCTTCAAGCGGCAGGCGTCCCAGGCCCTGGTTCAGGAGCTCGCCAAGGCGATCCCCACGCTGCAAGCTATCGCCGGGTGGCTGAAGGAGAACAAAGACGTCGTCGTGCCCCTGGCCGAGGGCCTCGGCATCCTGGCCATCGCGATCGCGACCATCGTCGGCGCGATCAAGGTGTGGACCATCGTCCAGACCGCCCTCAACGTGGTGCTCTCCCTCAACCCGATCGGGCTGATCGTCATCGCGATCGCCGCGCTGGTGGCCGGGATCATCCTGCTGTGGAACAACTCCGAGGCGTTCCGCAACTTCTGGATCGGCGCCTGGGAGCTGATCAAGGGTGCCGCGCTCGCCGTGTGGAACTGGATCAAGGACAACTGGAAGAACATCCTCACGTTCCTGACGGGGCCGATCGGGCTCGCGGTGCGGTACATCAGCCAGCACTGGGACTCCATCAAGGCCGGCGCGACCCGGGTGAAGGACTGGATCGTCGAGAAGTGGACCGGTCTGATCGACTGGTTCCGTGGTCTGCCGGGGCGGATCAGTCGGGCGGCGAGCGGTCTGTGGGACGGCATCAAGTCGTCGTACCGGAACATGATCAACTTCCTGGTCGGGAAGTGGAACAACCTCAGCTTCACGATCGGCGGCGGCAGCATCGCGGGAATCAGCATCCCCAGCCTCACCCTGTCGACGCCGGACCTGCCGTATCTGGCCGCCGGCGGGAACATCCTCCAGGGCGGCATGGCCGAGGTCGGTGAGCGCGGCCGGGAGCGGCTGTTCCTGCCCACGGGCGCCTCGGTGCAGCCGCTGCGGCCGGGCCAGGACGGCACAGGCGGATCCGGCATGGTCACGGTCCGGGTGGTCCACGAGACTCCGAACGGGGACAAGATCCGCGAGGAGATCTTCGAGGGCGCCCTTCAGCACGGTCAGACCCCGGGCGAATTCCTGAAGGTGGCCTGATGGGCACGCTCTACCAGCAGGTCCTGGTGTTCGAACGGGAGCTTGGCCGGCCGGAGGACGTCGCCTGCGCGATCGTCGAGCCGGGCCCGGATGGAGACCGGTACGGCGTGGCCATCGCCCCGCACTTGGACCGGTTCACGTTCGAGCTGGCGCTGGACTGGGCGACGCGGGTGTGCCGGACGATGGCGCTGCACGGGCCGGAGCCGGACGGATGGGCGGCGGAGGATGGGGTGTGGCGGCTGTGGGCCGACCTCACCCCGCTCCCACCGCTGGAGTGAGCCTCGCGGGAACTCCCGCCGCCGCTGTGCCGTGGGTGATCGGCTGGGCGCGTGGACGACACCGACGCGCTCAAGCCATTCCCGCTGGCCGAGGTCGCCGCGCTGACCGGGTTCAGCCTCCGGTCGCTGCGGGACGACTGCCGCGCCCGGCGAATCGAGCACGTGCACTACGGCAACACGATCGTGCTGACACGGGCCCAGCTGGCCAAGCTGTACGCGGACCACACGGTGACCACCGTGCGGGAGGACGCCCTGGCGGGCATGCGGGAGCGCCGCCGGCGCCGGGTGGAGCGGGAAGCCCGCGCCGCACTCCGGGAGTAGGCCGGGACGCAACGCGGGCTCACTGGCGCCTAACTTTCCAGGTCCACTGGAGGAAACGCTCGAACAGTTCCCCCGGCTGGAGGGTGGGGACGTCCCGGGCGGCCTCGGCCAGTCGCTCGCCCATGAACTTCGCGAGCTCGACCGGGTCGAGCTGGAGGGCAAGGTCCTCGCGGGCGGGGTCGCAGGGCCACGGCCGGTCGCAGGACCAGCAGTCCCAGCCTGGTCGGCAAGGCACGTGCTCGCGGTCCGTCACGGGACGTCCCAGCCGCGGACCAGCTGGTCGCTGCTGAAGGGCCCGTACCGGCGGACCATGCCCGCGTGCCCGACCTCGTACGTGGGCCAGCCCATCGGGTCGGCCGGCTCGTGGACGGCCGTCACGATCGCGTGGCGGTGAGTGCTGATCTCGACCGGGTCGTGGCTGGTCGGGACGAACGTGATCCGGTCGCCCACCTCGTAGTCGGCGTCGTTCACCGGCGTGCGCCCTTCTGGGAGCGCCACACCTGGCCGGGGGTCAGCAGCGGCCGTTCGCGGGTGACTTGGGGTAGTTGCTGGGTGCGGGTGTCCCACGCCGCGCTGCCGCCGGCGGGCGGGGCTGGATCGGTGGCCGGGAGCGGGGCGCGGGCGGCCGGGCACGGCCAGGCGCCAAGGCCGCAGCGGCAGGTGGCTCTCCATGGCCTGAAGAACAGGCGGCGGCGTTCGTGGGTGATGTGGCGGGCGCGAGGCATTCCGTCTCCTCCGGTCGGCTGCCAGGCGGGGTTTCTGCGGGCCCCTCGGCGGGGCGCCGGCCCCGAAGACCGGACAGTACACATGTCCATGCGCATCGTACAGAGCAGCGATCCACAGACGTGACTATGGACTATGCGCGTGGGCGACCGCGCATAGCGTCTGATCTGTGCGGAGAGTGCGGTTGATGGGCACGGCGGAGATCGGGGCGCGGCTCGGCGTCACCCGGTCGCGTGCTCACGCCATCACCCGGGACCGGGACTTCCCGGCGCCGTACCAGACGCTGACGATGGGCTCGGTGTGGGACGCCGAGGAGGTCGAGGTGTGGATTCGGGAGCACCGGCCGGAACTCGCCGAAGACCCAGAGAGCTGACGGGCAGGGGGCAGATCCCGCAGCGCTGAGCGCCGTACGGGATCTGCCCCCTGATCCTGTCCCTCAGCCTGCCCGGCCGGGGCCCCGCCGGACCTGGCGAAGCGCTCGCTTCGCGGTGGACTCCGACACCCGGTACCGGGCGGCGGCCTGGCGGATGAGTTCGTTGGTGCCGGCCTGGCCGTCGTGCTCGGCCAGCCACGCGTCGAGGCTCTGCGGCTCGCTGGCGGCCTCCCCGGGCCCGTCCAGGGCGAGGTCCACGCCGTCGTCCTCCGGAGGCTCCGCGGCGTTCTCAGGCAGGCGGGTCGAGCCGGTGCGCCACACCTGCCTGACCTTGCGCATCCGTACCCCGTTGACCTCGACGATCTGACCCCACCAGCCGGGGTCAGCACCGGGGTCAACAGGGTCAGACCCCGCCGTGACCTGGGAATTGACCCCGGAACGCCGCCCCCGCGGTGGGGTAGGGGAGGGGCTCCGGCGCCGCTCCATAAAAAGGTGGATCAGGCCGATGCCGGCGAAAGCGGCGAGGATGGCCAGCGGGCCTCCCCAGCCCCGCTGTGGCTCCGCCTGCGCGGCGGTCATCACGATGGTGAGCATCAGGCGGCCCCGAACAGCAGGATCGGCAGCGGCCCCACCAGATCGGTCAGGGCCACGACGGCGCCCTCGGTGGCCTCCCCGATCACCCCGCGGCCCAGGTCGGCGAGGATCCCGAGGAGGAACGCGCACAGCCACAGCTTCCAGTTCAGCCGGCGTATGGCCGAGGTCGGGAAGGTCATGGCGGCGAACCGGCCCAGCTTCGACGCGGCCTTCACCGGCAGCAGGCACCCGACCGTGTAGAGGGCGAGGATGCCGACGCCGGCGCCGATCAGGACGTTGATCGACGCGCCCGCGATGTACGCCCCGTCGGTCTGCTCGAGCAGGAAACCGATGGCGTCGTGGAGGCGTTGCACGGTCCACGCGTCGAGTGGGCTGCCGTTGAAGCCGTCCCGGAAGCCGGGCACGGCAAGGAGGAACGCGAGGCGGTCGCGGAGGCTGTCGGGGCCGACGGACATGTAGTCGACGACCAGGGCGAGCAGGAGCACGACGGCGACGCCGGTCGGGGACATCGCGTGGCCGCTCATCGGGGGATCCAGTCGAAGACCTTCGGGCCGCCGGTGCCCCATTCGTGGACCTGGAGGCGTACGGCGTCCGCCTGCTCGCCGCGGAGGCGGGCGAGGCGGCACGCGGCCCGCCACCAGGGCGTCAGTGCAGCGTCGGCGGCGAGTTGGCCGGCCGGGGTGGCCAGGTCGAGGACGACCTGGAAGAGCCGGTCGGTGAGGATCTCGTAGTTGCCGTCGAAGATCCGCAGCCGGTATCGCTGCGGCCCGTCGGCGTGTGTTTCTGGCATCGTGGTGTTGCTCCTGTCGGGAGTGGCGGCGCCCGGCCGGGGCTGGAATCCGAGGCCGGGCGCCGCGCGTATCGGGTGAGGTCAGATCTCGCGCAGGCCGGTGGGCTTCTCCCACCGGGTGCCGGTCGCCCAGCGCACGAGCAGGACGTCGCCGTCGGGCCGGTCCATCTGCGCGTCCTCGACGACGCCGGCGGCGCCCAGGGGCTCGCTGCCGTCGGCCCGGACGACGCGGGCGTTGATGAAGTCCCGCGGGTCTCCGTGCACCGCTCAGCCCTCCAGGAACTCGCGGGCGGCGCTGCTCCCGCCGAGGAACTCGGCCACCGCGGCCTTGTCCTGAGCCGGCGCGTCGGTGGCGCGGAGCTCCGCGAAGAGCTCGTCGGTGAAACCGCAGTCGGTCGCGTCCTGGATTCGGGCAACCAGCTGCTGCTGCGCGTCGGTGAGGTCCTTGTACTTCATGGGTGTCTCCTTGCTGGGCCGCCTGCTCTGGCGGCTTCCGCACGCCTCCCCCGGCTGCTTGCAGGCGTGAATCCGGGGGCGGCGACGGGAGCCGTCACGCAGGCGCGTGGACCAGCTCGGGGACCTCCGGCGCTGTCTGGTCTTGGTCTGGTGTGCGCCGGGGCCGGTGCCGCTTCACGCTGGTCAGCGAGACCCTCGCCGCGGCGGCGATCTCGTGGTGCGTGGCGTCGGGGTTCTTGCTGTGCGCGGCAGTGATCCGCTCGGCGGCGGTGAGCCGGCGCCTGACCCTCGCCGCCCGGGTCCGCTCCGGGGCCGCCTGGACCGGGTCGGGGACCGCCTGGTCCTCGTGGTCCACTACGCGCCCCGGGGCGGGCATGGGGCCGATCGGGGCCGGGTAGTCGAGCCGGACCATGAGCGGTCCATCGTGATCGACTCCGGTCGTGGTGTCCGCGGTGCGGATCCGGCCGCCCAGCTCGACCAGGCAGATCGAGGCGACCACGATCAGGCCGTCCACGGAGATCGGGATCAGGTACGGGGCGGCGCCGGTCTCGCCGTACCGGGATGCGACGCCGGCCATGTGCCAGTACGACACCCACGCCGCGATCCCGGCGATGACCGTCGTCGCCACGACCCGGGCTGCTCCGAGGGCCCGGGAGTGGACCGGGATCCGCGAGATCAGCTCGACGGTCAGCAGCAGGGCGAGCGGGGGCCAGGCCGCGATCGACTGGCTGATCGGGTTCGGGATGGCGTGGAGGACGTTGGCGACCACCGAGGCGGCCACGCCGAGCATGAGCACGGCGCGGACACCCCAGCGGATCCGCCGCAGCTGGACCAGGGTCATCGGGCGGCCGGGGCGGTCGCGGCGGTGGCCCGCAGCTTCACGGCCGCGGCGAGCAGCTCGGCCGCCAGGCCCTCGGCCTGCTCGACGGTCAGCAGCATCTCCGCCTGCTCCTGGTGGTCCTCGGCGACGACGACGCGGACCTGCGGCGGCTCGTCGCCGCCCTGCATCCACTGCGGGCTGACCTCGAGCTGGAGCGGGCCGCAGCCGCCGCCGACGGCCAGGACGGTGTCGGTGCCGGTGTGCAGGCGGGCGCCGTCGTCGAGGCGGTCGGTCGGGTACGGCTCGTGGGGGCCGGTGACGCACCAGGCGGGGCAGGGGCCGGCGGCGATCGCGGCGGCGTCGGTGATGCGCTGGGCGGCGGCGAAGGCCTCCCCCGGCGTGTTGACGGTGCGGGTGAGGTCGGCGATGGTCTGGCCGCCGCGGTGGGCGGTGAGGTTCCACGGGCCGCCGGCGGGCCGCTGCACGCGCAGGTCGAGGGCCGGGGCGGTTCCGGGCACGGTGGGATTGCATACGATGGTCACGGGTCGCCTCCTGGGGCGATCAAGGGCCCGGAACAACAGGGGTTGCAGCCCCTGCCGGGCCCGCTTTAGTTAGTGCCTTGCGGACCAGATCAGTGAAGCATCATTTTGATACGCTCGCAAGTCGGATCACGCACTTGTGTGCATCAAGTGCATGCTGCGCACGGAACGCATCGACCTTTCACGACGTATCACGGGGCGTATCACAGCACTAGCTGCACAGGATGCGCACGACGCACGTGAATCAATGGAGCGCGGAGCGGATCTAGCCTCTGACCTGCACGGCGATGCACAGCATGCGCAGCGATGCACGCGCTCTTGTGCCTTCCAAACTGATTACGCGAGTTCGATTCTCGTCGCCCGCTCAACTTTGGGATGCCCATGTCAGCGGAGTGCGTTGACGTGGGCGTTTCGCATTCTGTCTGGGGGCCGAGCCCCCAGACCCCGCGGTGCGGTTGGTGCCGCCTCCCGGGTGGGGCCGGCTTGCAGCGGCCGGCGGCCGAACACCCAAGCCCCCCGGTGCGGTCGGTGCCACCTCCCGGGTGGGGCCGGCTTGCAGCGGCCGGGGCCTCCAGAGAGTTCAGGGACGGGGGTCAGCCGGCGTTGAAGTTGTCGCTGACGTCGCGTTGGAGGCGGGTCATTGTGTCGGCCAGGATGGAGTTGGCGTCGGCGGTTGTCAGGGTGTCCGGGAGTTCGAGTTCCGCGTCGAGGATGCTGCCTCCCGCCGGGGCGTCCCGGACCGTCGCGGTGGCGGTGAGGCCTGTGCCGTCCGGGCGGGCCCATTGGATGCTCAGGTGGGCGGGGTCTTTGCTCACGGCGTACCCGTGGGATCGGGGTTCGGTTGTCATGCCCTCCGGGAGCCAGCGGTAGGTGCGGTCCGGGTCGGTGAGGACGTCGAAGACCACTTCCGCGGGCGCGGTGAACGGGAAGGAGCCCGTGATTCGCGTCGTCATCAGCTGACCGGCTTGCCGCCGGTGATGCCGAGGACCTCGCCCGTGGTGTAGCTGGACTCCTGGGATGCGAAGTAGACGTACGCGGGGGCGAGTTCGGCGGGCTGGCCGGCGCGGCCCAGCGGGGTGTCGGCGCCGAAGGACTCGACCTTCTCGTCGGGCATCGTCGCCGGGATCAGGGGTGTCCAGATCGGGCCGGGGGCTACCGCGTTGACCCGGATGCCCTTCTCCGCCAGGTCCTCGGCGAGGGCCTTCGTGAAGGCGACGATGCCGCCCTTGGTGGTGGCGTAGTCGAGCAGCGCGCTGGAGGACTGGTACGCCTGGATCGACGCGGTGTTGATGATCGACGCGCCTGCGGGCAGGTGCGGGAGCGCGGCGCGGCACAGCCAGAACATCGCGTACAGGTTGGTCTTCATGACCCGGTCGAACTGTTCCGTCGTGATGTCGCTGATGCCGCCCGGCTGGGCCATCTGGAACGCGGCGTTGTTGACCAGGATGTCGATGCCACCGAGCTCGCTCACGGCCCGGTCGACGATCGCCTGGCAGTGGGCCTCGTCGCGGATGTCGCCCGGCACGGTCACGGCGGTCCGGCCGGCCTTCTGGATCAGCTGCGCGGTGTCCTGCGCGTCCTGCTCCTCCTCCGGCAGGTACGAGATCAGCACGTCCGCGCCCTCGCGGGCGTACGCGATCGCCACGGCCCGGCCGATGCCCGAGTCGCCGCCGGTGATGACCGCGCGCCGGCCGGTGAGCCGGCCGCTCCCCCGGTACGTCTCCTCGCCGTGGTCGGGCTTGTCCGGCATCGTCCGCGTGTTGCCGGGGTGCGGCTGGTCGCCGCCCTTCAGCTCGGGGGACGGGTACTGCGAGCGCGGGTCCTGGATCGTGTACTGGTCCTGGGTCATGCGGTGACGCTTGCCCACGTGTGGCGCGGTTAACCGCCATGGATCGCCGGTTTCGGGGAACAGCGGCGGGCATGACTGATCGTCGGATCGGGGTCGTGGTCATCACGTGGAATCGCTGCCCGGAGAGGCGGTCGCGGCCGTCGCGCGGCTCCGCGAGCTGCCGGAGCGGCCGCACATCGTGCTGGTCGACAACGGGTCCACCGACGGCACCGCCGAGGCGGTGTGCTCCCGCTTCCCCGGCGTCGTCGTGGTCGCCCTGAGCGAGGCCTCGGCGCCGTGGCACGCACCATCGGCGTACGCCGGCTGGACACGCCGTACGTGGCGTTCTGCGACGACGACACGTGGTGGGAACCCGGGTCGCTGCGGGTGGCGGCGGAGCTGCTGGACGCGTACCCGCGGATCGGGGTGCGTCCGCGCTCGCGGTGCTGGATGCCGTACGCGGATTGCCGTGGTTGGTGACGCTGCGCCGGCCGCGACCCGCCGAGGTCGAGTCGCGGCTGGCTCCGCTGGATGCCGCGCAGCGGCGCAGCAAGGCGCGCCGCTACGTGGGCTGACGGTCAGAGCGGGCTGGCGAAGTCCTGGGTCCAGACGAGCGCGCCCTGGGCGTCCGCGGCCACGCCGACGCCGATGTTCTTGAAGCCGCAGTTGAGGATGTTCGCCCGGTGGCCGCTGCTGTTCATCCAGGCGGTCATCACCTCGGCGGGGGTGCGCTGGCCCTTCGCGATGTTCTCGCCGGCCCCGGACCAGCGGTAGCCGGCGTTCGTGATCCGGGTGGCGAACTCCACTCCCTCCGGCGTCGTGTGGCTGAAGAAGTTGCGGGCCGCCATGTCCGCCGAGTGGCCACGCGCGGCCGCGGTCAGCCGGTCGTCGGCGGTCAGTGTCTTGCAGCCGGCCTTGGCGCGTTCGTCGTTGACGATGCGGACGACCTCGGCCTCGAGGGCGGTGTTGCCGGTGGGACTCGGGACGGCGGTGGGGCTCGCCGGCGGTGTCGTGGCCGGGGGCCGGGTCGTCGTGGGCGGCGTCGTCGGCTCCGGCGAGCCCGTCGGCTCCGCGGCGGGTGCGGTGGGCGGCGTCGGCGGGGGCGAGACCGGGCCGGTCGACGCGGTCGGGCTCGGCGCCGGCGATGCGGTCGCGGTCGCGCCGGGATCGCCCGAGGCGGTGACCGTCGGTACGGGGGTAGGCGGCGTCCCGTCCGTGGTGATGACGATTTTGTCGACGTCCGGCGCGGGCCCGACCGGGTTGCCGAAGGCGAGGGTGTTCTCGCCCGCCTGGAGGGTGGCCGTGATCCGCAGCGTGGCCGGGCGGCCGGAGCCCCGCGTCCCGGGGAAGACGATCGCGGTGGGCACCGCGCCGTTGACGCTGATCTGGGCCGTACGGTTGCGTTCCGCGGTGTACGTGACCGCGAGCTTCGTGGGACCGGTCTGCTCGGCGACCACTCCGGTGACGGTCAGGACGCCTTCGCGGCCGATGCCGGTGACGCGGGAGCCGCCGGAGCAGCGCCGGCAGTCGATCGTGGTGGCTCCGCCGCTGAGGGTGTTGACGGACGCCTCGGCCTCGTACGTGGTGGTCCCGGCGCTGGCGCTCGCCGCGACGGCGATGCCGGCGACCACGGTGACGACGGCCATGCCGCCGACGATGAGGACGGGTCTGCGCATGGTGATCCGAATCGTTGTGTGGGGGTGGGGGCAATCCGGCGGAGACCGTAACGTCCGGATTAGACCAAGGTCTATTAGCTCGTTCTTAATTCTGCGGAGCCGCGTGTACGCCCCTGACACAGCGCAGTCGTGAGTAACACTGTCAGTTATGGCGTACCCATCGGAGCAGTGGCCGGTGCCCCCCGCGGACCCGGACCGGAAGACGGACGCCGCACCTCCCCTGCCGGATGAGCTGGCGCAGACGCTCGCCGGGCTCGGACCGGCGGGCGAGGCGCCGGCGCGGCGGCCGGGAACGCGGCGGCCCGGCGCACGCCCGGCTGTCTGGGCCGGAGCGCTCGCGCTGATGTTGCTGATCGTCTTCGTGGCGCAGAACACCGGCGGGGTCGAGATCGGGTTCCTGTGGATGCGCGGACAGGTCTCGCTCGCGCTGGCCCTGATCCTGGCGGGGGTCGCCGGGGTCGTGATCGCGCGGGCGGTCACCGCGACCCTGGGCCGGATCCGGCGCCCCGCCCGCCGCCGCTGACCTCACCCCCCAGCCCTGCGGCAGCCGCGACGGCATGCCGCCGGCCCGGCGCGCCCACCGCCGACCTGTCCTGCGCTCTGCGCGGCCCGCGGTCGGACCCGCATGCCGGGCGCGGCCTCGCCGGGCTTGACATGTGACCTTTTGGTCACCTAACTTGGCGTCATGACGGACGACGACCGGGTGTTCAAGGCGCTGGCCGACCCGACCCGGCGCTTCCTGCTCGACCTGCTCTTCGCCCGGGACGGACGCACCCTCACCGAGCTGGAGTCCGAGCTGGAGATGACGCGCTTCGGCGTCGCCAAGCACCTGAAAGTGCTGGAGGAAGCGGATCTCGTCGTCGCGCGCCGGTCCGGCCGGGAGAAGTTGCACTTCCTCAACCCCGTGCCGATCCGGCTGATCCACGACCGGTGGATCGACAAATACACCGAGCGTCACGTCACGGCGCTCGCCGACCTCAAGAACGCGCTGGAGGACGAGACATGACCGAGCCGCTGACCACCCAGGTCTTCCGGGTCTGGATCAAGACCACGCCGGAGAAGATCTGGACCGCTATCACCGACCCCGAATGGACCGCGAAATACGGGTACGCCGCGCCCGCCTACTTCGAGCTCAAGCCGGGCGGCTCGTACCGCTCCGAGGCGACCGACGAGATGCGCGCGTACGCCAAGGAGAACGGTTTCCCGATGCCCGACACGATCGTCGACGGCGAGGTGCTCGAGGCCGACCCGCCGCGGCTGCTCAAGCAGACCTGGCGGATGCTCATGGACCCGACGACGGCGGCCGAGCCGTTCACGACGCTGACCTACCTGATCGAGGAGCTGAAGTCGCAGCCCGGGGTGTGCCGGCTCACGGTCACGCACGAGCTGACCGGGGCGCCCGCCACCTCGACGATGGTGGCCGGGTCGCCGCTCGACGAGGCCGGCGGCGGTGGCTGGGCCTGGGTGCTCAGCGACCTGAAGTCGCTGCTGGAGACCGGTACGGCGATGAGCGGGCGCGGATAGTACGACGCGTGGCCGGGGTTTGCGCCCCGGCCACGTCGCTGTCATTTGAAGAGGTCCACGACCCAGTTGAAGGCGGTCATGACCCACTCCGTCTGGCGGAGGTGGGCGATGCCGACACCCGCCAGGAACACGCCCGCGACGATGTGGGAGCCCTTGGCGGTGTGGCGGGTGCGGCCCAGCTGACGTTCCAGCACGAGCCGGCCGACCAGCCGGGACAGCGCGAAGACGCCGCCGGCCACCAGCACGGACACCAGGAAGACGATGATCGGGGCGGTCAGGTCGCCGTCCGACGAGATGGCCCAGATGCCCCAGCACACGAACGCGAACAGCAGGCCGGCGAAGCTCCACTCGCCGCCGCGGCGCAACTGCGCGATGTGCCAGCTCAGCGGGTGATGCTGGGCCGGGGGTTCCGCGCCGGGCCAGCCCGTACCCGTGGGTTCGTGCTCGGTGAAGTGCTGCGGCTGCGGCCGCGGGGTGACGGCGGCCCGGCCGCTGGAGAACGGTGACGGCGCGGGCGCCGGCGGGGCGCTCGGCTGGCCGATGCGGGTCGGGTCCGCGGATGCGTGCGCCGAGACACGAGTCGGGTCGGCGGGCGAACGCTGCGCGGCACGGGCCGGATCCGCGGGCGGGTGCTGCGCGGCGCGGGTCGGCTCAGCGGCGGAATACTGCCGGGTCGGGTCGGGGTGAGAGCCGGCGCCCGGGCGGTGCGCGCGAGGCGGCATGTCGGTCGTCGGCGGATCGGCCCAGGGATCCTGCGGCGGCATGTCGAGGGTCCGCTCGGACCACTGCGGTTGCTCCGGCATCGTTCCCCTCCCCCGGCACGGCCCGTCGCCGCCCTGCTTCGAGAGTAACGAGCCAACAAATCGCTCGCCCTCACGCACGCCGTCCGTTACACAAAACAGCATGGACGCCTCCGGCATCACGATCAGGATCGGCGCGGCGGAGGACTGGGATGCCATCTCGGACCTGCTCGGCCACGTCTTCCACCACACACCCACGTCCGGGGAACGCGACGTCGAGGGTTCCGTGTGGGAGCCCGAGCGGACGCTGGTCGCCGACGACGCCGGCACCGTGGTCGGGCAGGTGGCCGCGTACACGAGGGAATTGACCGTGCCCGGAGCGGTCGTCCCGGCCGCGCACGTCACGCTGGTCGGCGTCGCGCCGACCCACCGCCGCCGCGGGCTGCTCAACCGGATGATGCACCGGCAGCTGCGGGAGATCGCGGCCGGCGGCCGCGAGCCCGTCGCGGTGCTCTGGGCGAGCGAGACCAAGATCTATCCACGGTACGGGTACGGCCCGGCGGCGCAGCGGCTGCGCATGGACGTCATGAGCCGCGAGGTGAGCCTGCCGCTCCCCGCCGACGGTGGCCGGCTCCGGCTCGTCGAACCCCTCGAGGCGATCCCCGAGCTCGGCAAGGTGTACGAGCAGCTGCGCTCGACCCAGGTCGGCTGGTCGAGCCGCGACGAGCGGTGGTGGCGGTTCGTGCTGTCCGACCTCGAATCGCAGCGCGAGGGCGCCACAGTGCGGCACGGCGTGATCCACGAGACGGCGAACGGCCCCACCGGGTACGCGCTCTGGCGCACGAAGGGCCGCTGGGACGCCCACGGGCCGGACGGCGAGGTGCAGGTCCGCGAGGTCGTGGCCGCGGACCCGGCGACGTACCTGACTCTGTGGCGCTTCCTGATGGGCATCGACCTGGCGCGCAGGGTCTCCGTGGACTTCGCCGCCGTGGACGAGCCGCTGCAGTACCTGGTGGACGAGCCGCGCCGGCTGGGTACGAGCCTGGCGGACGCGCTGTGGATCCGGGTCATCGACGTGCCGCGGGCGCTGGCGGCGCGGGCGTACGCGGCGCCGGTGGACGTGGTGCTCGACGTGACGGATCCCCTGCTGACCGAGAACACCGGCCGGTGGCGGCTGACCGTCGACGGGTCCGGCGCCGCGACGTGTACGCGTACGGACGACCCCGCCGACCTGGAATGCTCGGTGCTGGAACTCGGCACGGCCTATCTCGGGGCGGTTTCGCTGAGCGCGCTCGCCGACGCCGGGCGGGTACGGGAACTGACCCCGGGGACTTTGCGCGCGGCCGCGACGGCGTTCGGGTGGCATCGGAAGCCGTACCCGACGGAGGTCTTCTGAGGTGTCTGCGGGGCGCCGCCCGGCGGTAGGTTCGGCGTCATGGGCGAACCTACCGAGCGTCGACGCCGTCGCGTGCGTCCCTCCCACACGGCCGCCGCCGCGCCCGCCGAGCCGTCCGACCGCGCCTCGACCGGTGATCCGTCGGTCCTGAGCGGCTCCGGCGACGTCGGCGCGGATGCCGGGCCGGCGGTGGGCGGTGCCGTCGCCGAGACGGCCGCGGTTCATGATCCGGAGGACGAGCCCATGGCGGTTCGCGCTGATCCAGGCGCTGTCGCCGCTCGGAGCGCTGCGCCGGGTGGACAGCGGGCGCCGCGGCCCGGGCCGGGCGGTGCCGGGCCTCGGCCCACGTCCGGTGCGGGAGTCGGGAGCGGAACTGAATCGGGATCTCGCGCGGGGGCGCGACCGCCCTCGGGCGCCGGAGCGCGGCCGACCTCGGGGGCCGGGGCGCGGCCGACCTCGGGGGCCGGGGTGGGGTCCAGGCCTGTTTCCGCAGGTGGGGGCCGGGTGGCCGCCGGGCCGCGGGCCGGCGCCGGCGACGAGACGGGTGAGCGGGGGTTGCGCGGGCTGGTCGGATCCGGATCCTCGCAGGTCAGCGTCACCGCCGCGATGCGGGCACGGGACGCCGCGCGGCCGACCGAGGAGCAGGTCGCCGCGGCCGAGACCGAGTTGGTGATCGTGCGGCGCAACTGGGTGCCCCGGGAAGATCTGCCCCGCGGACGCTAGACCCGGCGCGCGGACGCCCGGCCGGCCGGGATGGTCGTCGGGTCCGGCCGGGATGGTCGTCGGGTCCGGCCGGGATGGCGGCCGGCGCCGGGATGGCGGCCGGCGCCGGGATCGTGGGCCGGTCGGGATGGCGGGCCGGACATGACGCGGGCCGGGCCGGCGGTGGAGGCCGGCCCGGGCACGCCGGTCAGGATGCGGGGAGCGGGGGCAGGTCGCGGGTGCTCTCGTACTCGGCGAGCTGGCCGATGCGGCGGGCGTGGCGTTCGTCGCCCGAGAACGGGGTGGTCAGGAAGGCTTCCGCCATGGCCGACGCCTCGTCGAGGGTGTGCTGGCGGGCGCCGAGGGCCAGGACGTTGGCGTCGTTGTGCTGGCGGGCCAGCTGGGCGATCTCGACCTTCCAGGCCAGCGCCGAGCGGACGCCGGGGATCTTGTTGGCGGCGATCTGCTCGCCGTTGCCGGAGCCGCCGATGACGATGCCGAGGCTGCCCTGGTCGGCGACCACCTTCGCGCCGGTGTTCAGGCAGAACGCGGGGTAGTCGTCCTCCGGGTCGAAGACGTGCGGGCCGACGTCGACGACTTCGTACCCCTGCTTGGCGAGGTGGTTGACGAGGTGGCTCTTCAGCTCGAAGCCGGCGTGGTCGGAACCGAGGTAGACGCGCATGACCGCAGTCTGTCAAACGCCGTTCGGAACGTCAGCGCGGCCCGCAGGGTCACGACCGGGTGATCGGCTGCCGTACGGGCCGGGCCCGGTCAGAAGGTCAGTGCCGCACGCAGGGTCACTGCGATGTGATCGGCTGCCGCGCGGGCCGCGTCGAACAGCGCGAGCTTGCGGACGAAGCCGTGGTTGACCCCCGCGTACCGGACGTGGACGACCGGCACCCCGGCGGTGAGCAGCGCGTCCGCGTAGTCGGCGCCCTCGTCGCGGAGGACGTCGTACTCGGCCGTGATCAGCAGGGTGGGTGGCATGCCGGCGAGGTCCTCGGCCGCGAGCGGGGCGACGTCGGGGCTGAACCGGTCGGCGGGGGACGGGACGAACGTCTCCCAGGCCAGCCTCATCGAGGCGCGGTCCAGGCCGTGACCGCCGACCTCGTCGTAGGACTCCGAGGCCGTCATCGGGTCGATCGCCGGGTAGATGAGCACCTGGTGGTCCAGGGGTGTGGCCACGTCCCGCTGGCGCCGGGCCGCGACCGTGGCGAGCTGGCCGCCCGCGCTGTCGCCGCCGATCGCGATGCGGGACGGGTCCACGCCGAAGCCTGCGCCCTCCTTACGGACCCATGTGAGGACGGTCTCCACGTCCTCGAGGGCGGCCGGCCAGACGTGCTCGGGCGCGAGCCGGTAGTCCACCGACAGGACCGCGCAGCCCGACCGGTCGGCGATGCGGCGGCACAGCCGGTCGAACGTCTCCACGCTGCCGTAGCACCAGCCGCCGCCGTGCACGTAGACGAAGACGGGTGCGCCTGCCCTGGTCGCGTACAGGCGGCACGGCACGCCGCCGGCGTCCACGTCGACGACCACGGGCAGCGGGATCGCCGGGCCGCACTCGGCCTCGTTGGACTCCTCCATGGCCCGGCGGGCGAAGAGGAGCTGCTCGTACGGCTCGGCCGCCAGCAGGTCGGCGGGCGGGCGCCGCCGGATCGCCAGCGACGCCTCCACCTGGGGATGCAACATTCAGTCGAGCTGGGCCAGGACGAGGCCGCCGCGGGCCTTCGGCGTGAACCAGGTGCTCTTGCGGGGCAGCTTCTGCCGGGCCAGGTTGACGGCCACGAAGTCGTCCACGGTGACCGGGGCGATGAGGATCGCCAGCTCCGCCCGGCCGGCGTCGACCTCGCCGCGCAGCCACTCGGCCGGGTAGTCGCCGCCGACGTACGAGATCCGCTTGTCGCCCGGGTCCAGGCCGAGCGCGTCACGCAGCAGCACCCGCTCGACGAGCGCGTGGTCCAGGTTGTCGACCGCCGGCGCGCCCTGCGCGGAAGGCAGGACCACCGCATACGACTTGCTGTCCGCGTACAGCTCGATCGTGCCCTTGGCGGGAATGGCCGCGGGGCGCGGCAGCTCCTCGACCCGCGCGCCGGCCGCGGTCAGCTGCTGGACCAGGTCGGCCACCGGAAGCTCGCTGACCAGGCGGTTGTAGGGCTGGATGGCGACGGACGCGGGCGTGGTCACCACGGCGAGGAAGCGCGGCAGGCCGCCGGTCTGGGCGGCCAGGCTGCGGTGGTTGCCGTCGGCGACGACCAGGTCGCCGCCGCCCGCGAGACCGGTCAGCTCGTCCTGCAGCGGGCCCTCGGGAACCACCCAGATCGCGTGGGTGCGGCCGCTCTGGTCCACGTCGGTCGCGGCCGGCGCGCCGGCCTTGTCGGTGGCCGCGGCGAGCGCGGCGTGCAGCTCGTCACCCTTGCCGGTCTGCAGCAGCAGGACCGGCGACAGCAGGGTCTGCAGCGTCTCCGCCAGGGCGACCCGCTCGCGCACCTTGGCGATGAACACGTCCTCGTTGCGGATGACGAGACCCGGCTCGTCGGCCCGGGTGGAGATCTGGTCGGTGTCGACCATCGCCCAGAGACCGTACGCGGAGGGCTCGCCCGGCGCGCTGATGCGATACAGCACGACGACCTGCTCGGCGGGGGTGTAGCTGCCGTCGGCCTTCTCGTCGGCGAGGCGCGCGGCGGCGGCGGGCAGGCAGTCGAGGAACGCCCTGCCCACCGACCCCGGCGCCCGGTGGGGCATCTCGATGGCCAGCGCGCTGTGCGGGTTGTCCGCGATGATCGCGGTGATCTCCGCGTCGTCGGCGAACTCGTCGTAGTTCTGCGCGCCGGTGCCGCCAGTGGTGATCCAGGCCCGGCTGATCGGGTGCACGACCGTCATGACCGCGACGCTACCCAGGGGGTCCGACAGCCGTGTGAGGGGCCCGCCGCCGTCCCACCCTTCAGGTCGTGGCGCGCCGGTGCCGCCCGTACGCGGGCACCGACGGCATGTTGCCGCGGAACCGGGCCTCCCGGGCCCGGCGCCGCGCGTCGGCACTCCCGGACACGTCGGTCACCGGAAGGCTGGAGACCGTCACGGGCGGCGCGATCATCGCCGCGACCTCGGCCGGCAGCGAGGGGCAGACGTTCTCCCAGGCGCCACGGTGCACCGCGATGGTGGTGGTGGCGACGCTGTCGGACTCGGTCATGGCGGCCTCCGGTCGAGGTGACGGTTCTCACCTTTACAACGACCGTCGTCCCCCGGACGTGATGACTTCAGTCGAAGATCGGGTCGATGTCCCGGGTGCGCTTGAGCTCGAAGAAGCCCGGCGTACCGGCGACCAGCAGGACGCCGTCCCAGAGCCGGCCGGCGGCCTCGCCCTTCGGCGCCGGGGTGACGACCGGGCCGAAGAACGCCACCTTCTCGCCGTCCACCGGGCCGGGCGCGTGGATGACCGGCGTGCCGACGTCGGTGCCCACCGGCTTCATGCCGGCGTTGTGGCTCCCGCGCAGGGCCTCGTCCCAGGCGTCGCTGGACGCCGCGTCGGACAGCGCCGGATCGAGCCCCACCTCGGTCAGCGCTTCCTTGTAGAGCTTCTCGTCCCACTCGGTCTTCTGCAGGTGGATGCGGGTGCCGAGGGCCGTGTAGAGGTCGCGGAGCACCTGCGGGCCGGCGGCCTCGGCGGCGGCGATGCAGACGCGGACGGGCCCCCAGCCGTTGTCCAGCATCCTGCGGTAGTCCTCGGGCAGATCACGGCCCTCGTTGAGCACCGAGAGGCTCATCACGTTGAACCGGACGTCGAGCGGACGGACCTTCTCCACCTCGAGCAGCCAGCGCGAGGTCATCCAGGCCCAGGGACAGATGGGGTCGAACCACATGTCGACGGCAGCACGTTCGCTCATCCCCCGATCCTGCACCCGCCGGGCGGCGCCCGGCGGTGACATGCGCCACGCGTCAACCACATAGGCTGACGTGGAAAGCTCGAGGCCGGAGGCGGAGCCGCCCCGACCAGCATGGAGGAGAGTGATCGTGGCCGGAGTTCGTAACCTGACCCAGGTCGAGGCCGCCGAGCGGGCCCGCCTGCTCGAGGTGACGGGGTACGACATCGCCCTGGATCTGACCGATGGGGCCGGAAACCCTGGCGACGGCACCTTCCGGACGGTCACCCGGGTCACGTTCCGCTGCACCGAGCCGGGGGCGCAGACGTTCATCGAGGTCGCTGCGGCCGGCATCCGTTCCGCCGAGCTCAACGGCAGCCCGGTCGACACCTCCGCCTGGTCGGCGGAGAAAGGCCTCACGCTGACCGGCCTGGCGGCGGAGAACACCCTCGTCGTCGACGCCGACTTCCACTTCTCCGCCAGCGGTCAGGGCCTGCAGCGCAGCGTCGACCCGGTGGACAAGGAGGTCTACCTCTACAGCCAGTTCGAGACGGCGGACGCCCAGCGGGTGTACGCGGCGTTCGACCAGCCCGACCTCAAGAGCGTCTTCACGTGGCACGCCACGGTGCCGGCGCACTGGAAGGTCGTCTCCAACATGCCGGTGGCGAGCACCGAGGAGGCCGCGGGCGGCGCCAAGACGGTGCATTTCGGCATCTCGCCGCGGATGAGCACGTACATCACGGCGCTGTGTGCGGGGCCGTACCACGAGGTGCGCGACAGCCACGACGGCATCGAGCTGGGTGTGTTCTGCCGGGCGTCGATGGCGCAGTACCTCGACGCCGACGAGCTCTTCCTCATCACCAAGCAGGGCTTCGACTTCTTCCACGAGCAGTTCGGGGTGCGCTACCCGCTGCCGAAGTACGACCAGCTGTGGGTTCCCGACTTCAACGCCGGCGCGATGGAGAACTTCGGCTGCGTCACGCACGCCGAGGCGCACTACATCTTCCGGTCGCAGGTCACCGACTACGAGTACGAGCAGCGCGCCAACACGATCCTGCACGAGCTGGCCCACATGTGGTTCGGCGACCTGGTGACCATGCGCTGGTGGAACGACCTGTGGCTGAACGAGTCGTTCGCCGAGTGGGCGAGCCACTGGTGCAACACGAGCGCGACCCGGTTCACCGACGCGTGGTCGACGTTCCTGTCGGTGCGCAAGACGTGGGGCTACCGCCAGGACCAGCTGTCGTCCACCCACCCGGTGTACTGCGAGATGCCCGACCTCGAGGCCGTGGAGGTCAACTTCGACGGCATCACGTACGCCAAGGGCGCGAGCGTCATCAAGCAGCTCGTCGCGTACGTGGGGCTGGACTCGTTCGTCGCCGGGCTGCGCGCGTACTTCCAGCGGCACGCCTGGGGCAACGCGACCTTCGACGACCTGCTGACCGAGCTGGAGACGGCATCCGGCCGGGAGCTGCGCAAGTTCGCCGCCCAGTGGCTCGAGACCGCGCAGGTCAACACGCTGCGTCCGATCGTGGCGGTCGGCGCGGACGGCTCGTACGAGAGCGTGGTCGTCAAGCAGGAGGCGCCGGCGGAGTATCCGACGCTGCGCACGCACCGGATCGGCGTCGGCCTCTACGACGTGCAGGGCGACCGGCTCGTGCGCCGCGACCGCCTGGAGATCGACGTGACCGGCGAGGAGACGCCGATCACCGCGCTCGCCGGCGTTCCGGCCGCCGACGTGCTGCTGCTCAACGACGACGACCTCACGTACGCGAAGCTGCGCCTCGACGAGCGGTCGATGGCCACGATCGTGCGCCACATCGACGGCTTCGAGTCGTCGCTGCCGCGGGCGTTGTGCTGGGCGGCGGCCTGGGACATGGTGCGCGACGCCGAGCTGGCCGCCCGCGACTACGTCGCCCTGGTCCGCACCGGGCTGCCCAAGGAACGCGACATCAACCTGACCACGGCGACGCTGCGGCAGGCGCAGACCACGCTGACCATGTACGCCGATCCGCAGTGGGCGCCGACCGGCTGGGCGCAGCTGGCGGAGACGGCCCGTACGGCGCTGATGGCGGCCGAGCCGGGCAGCGGCTTCCAGCTGGCGTGGGCACGTGCGTTCATCGGCGCCGCCCGCGGCCAGCAGGACCTGGCGATCCTGCGCGGCTGGCTCGAGGGCCGCGACGTGCCGGCGGGGCTGACCGTCGACACCGAGCTGCGCTGGTCGCTGCTGGAGGCGCTCGCCGCGCGCGGCGCCGCCACCGACGAGGAGATCGGCGCCGAGCTCGAGTCGGACCGTACGGCCAGCGGCGAACGGGAGGCGGCGCTCGCCCGGGCCCTGCTGCCGACGCCCGAGAACAAGGCGGCCGTGTGGGCCAAGCTGACCGGTGGCGAGAAGCTGCCGAACTGGCTGAACCGCTCGCTGCTGCAGGGCTTCCAGTCGTCGACGCAGGTGGCGCTGACCGCGCCGTACGCCCCGAAGTTCTTCGAGGTCGTCGATGACGTGTGGGCCCGTTCGGACAGCGAGCCGGCACAGGAGTTCGTGATGCTGGCGTACCCGGCGTACCAGGTCAGCGAGGAGACCGTGGCCCTGACCGACGCCTGGCTGGCGGTCGACGGGCATCCGGCGTCGCTGCGCCGGCTCGTGGCCGAGGGCCGCGACGGCGTGCTGCGGGCGCTGAAGGCGCGCGCCAAGGATGCCACGGCCTGACAGCCGAGCTGAGCAGGAAAGCGGGCCGCGAAGGATTCTTTCCTCGCGGCCCGCGCGACTTCCGGGCTCGAAACGGGCTAGAAACAACCCTGCGTGAGTACGCTGGCACTCCGCGGTGTTGGAGGTGGTCCGGTGGTGGTGATCGGTCAGAGCTCCCCGGTGCGATGGGCCGCCCCCGACGGCCCCTGGACCGAGCCGGATCTGCACCTGTTCCCGCCGGACGGGCACCGCTACGAGATCATCGACGGCAGCCTGCACGTCACGCCGCCGCTCGACCGTGAGCACGAGACCGTCGTCGCGGCGCTGATCGGGACGCTGCGCGGCGCGGCGCCCGACGAGTGGTGGGTGTGCGACCGGGTCGGCATCGGGATGGGCCGCAGCAATCTGATCCCCGACGTGACCGTGCTGCGGCCGCGCTCGTCCGGGGCGGTCTGGGCGGACCCGGCCGACGTCGCGCTGGTGGCCGAGGTGGAGACCGGGCCGAGCCGGCGTTGCGACCGGCTGCTCAAGCCGGCGGTCTACGCCGAGGCCGGGATCGCCTGCTACTGGCGGATCGAGCGGGCGCCGGAGCCGGTGCTGCACACCTACTCCCTGGGCCCGGACGGCTATGAGCCCCAGGAGACGATCAAGGGCGCCGACCCGGTGAAGGTCGACGCCCCGTATCCGCTCCGGGTGGCCCCGGGAAGCTGGGTCTAGCGGTCAGTGCCGTCCGGCGTGCGAGGCCAGCTGGTCGAGGCCGGCCAGCACGCCGCCGGCGAGGTCTCCGCCGGCGAACGAGGCCGCCATCGACAGCGCCGCGAGCTTGGCGTCGCGGTCGCTGATCCGCTTGCGCGCGTCCGGGCCGGTGACGATCTCGAGGACCCGCTGGTTGGGTGAGACCGCGACGAGCACGGCCTTGGCGGCGCCGTCGAGCTGACGGTGCAGCGCCTCGGCGGTGTCCCGGGTGGGCTCCTCCAGGTCGCCGATGTAGACGCTGAACGTGAGGCCGGTCTGCTGGTCGGCCACCCGCAGCGCTTCGTCCAGGCGCAACAGCTGGCGGGTCGTGAACGGCCCGTCGAGCGCGGCGGCGCCCTCGTCGCTCATGGTGAGCTCGGGCGCCTCGGTCAGCGTGGGGCCGGCCGGCTCGTCGAGGGCGGTCAGCGGCTGCTCGCCGCCGCCGGTCGCGATGGCCTGCTGCTCACCAACGGTCACTTGCGCCTCCAACCACTCCGGCCGGCACGGGACGGCCCGACTGCACCTCGACGGCGCCGGTCTCCAGCGCCGGGGGCTGCGCGGCGCCGCCGGACGTGCGCCCGCCGAATGCCGGGCTCACCTGCGAGGGTGACGCCAGGAACCAGATCGGCTGGAAGTCGTACGGCCGGCCGGGCCGGTAGCGGCGATCACGCCGGGTGCGCCGGCCACCGGCCGCCGCGAGCGCCGAGATCACGGCGATGGCCGCGAGCGGGATCACCGCGAAGATCAGAATGGTGCTGAATATCGACAACCTCAACGCCCCCAGGCGTCAAAAGGACCGGGCTACGTCACTGTGGTTCCCAGTGATCCGAACGTCAATCACGGTAGCGGAATGCGGGCCGCGGCGGACCGCCGGGTGTCAAGACCCACTACGTGGGATCTCCGCGGCCACGCGAAAACGGTCGCGAGGTGCGAAAATCACCCTCACGCGTCGTCCGCGCCCCACCGCGGCGGACGGCAGGAGGGGGGAAGGTCATGCGTCCATCCGTCCCGGCCGCGCTGGCCGCGCTGGCCCTGGCATCGCCGGCCGTTCTGCTCACCCAAGCCCCCGCCCGGGCGGCCGCGGTCTTCGTCGAGGCGAACCCCAGCACCGTCCGCGCCGGCGACGAGGTCGGCCTGCGCGCCAGCTGCGAGGACAACCTGACCTCCGCGACGGTGACGTCCGGGCCGCTGGGGACGGTCACGGTCTCTCCCCGGTACGGCTTCCTGACGGCGACCACCCGGGTGCCCGCCGCCACCAAGGCGGGCGACTACCCGATCAACCTGCGCTGCCCGGACGGCAAGACGGCGAAGAACACGCTGCACGTGGTGGCGAAAGTGGAGCCCGCGCGCGGCCCGGCCACCGGGGGCGGTGGCACCGCCGGGGGCCGCTCGGCGCCGATGCTGATCGGCGGCGGCGCGGCAGCCGTCGCGGCCGGGATCGCCCTGGGCCTGGTGGCGCTGCGCCGCCGCCGGCTCGGCTGAGGCCTCGCCGATGTCCCGCCCGGTACGCCCGCAGCCGGTGGCCGCCGGCCCGCGGATGCCGGAGTCGGTCGTCCGGCGCCGCCCCGCCGACGTGGTCGTCAAGCCGTCACCCGTCCCGGCTGGTGCTTCCGCGCGGCCGCTTCCACGCGTGCCGGGCCCTCGCCGGACACCCGCTCCCCCGCCGGTGCGCGGGCGCCGTCCGATGCCGCTCGGCCTGTTCGCGGTGCTGCTCGTCTTCGTCGGACTGTTCACGGTGGGCGCCGGCGTCGGGGCGGCGACCGGCTTCGACCTCGGCGACCTGTTCAAGGGACCGGACAAGCCGCCGCCGCGGGCGTTCCCCGTCCTGGAGCCGAGCCGGCCGCAACGGCTGGTCATCCCCGCCATCAAGGTGGAGGCCCCGGTGCTCACCGTGGGCCTGGCGAAGGACGAGTCGGTGGCCGTACCGCCGCTGAACCGGCACAACGAGGCGGGCTGGTTCGAGCTGGGACCCACCCCGGGCCAGTTCGGGCCGGCGCTGATCGTCGGGCACGCCGACACGCGTACGGGGCCTTCGGTCTTCCACCGCCTGCACGAGCTGCGGCCCGGTCAGAAGATCGAGGTGGTCCGCGCCGACGACCGGACCGCGGTGTTCGAGGTGAACTCGGTGGAGCACTTCGGCAAGGAGAAGCTGCCGATCAAGCGGGTGTACGGCGACTACAGCCGGCCGTCCTTGCGCCTGGTCACCTGCGGTGGCACGTGGCTCGGCGGCGGCAAGGGTTACTCCGACAACGTCATCGTCTTCGCGTCCCTGGTCGGCGCCAAGGAGCTGTAGGTCAGGCGGCCTCGGCCTCGACCGGGGTGGGCAGGTCGAGCCAGTCGGCCCAGCGGGGGTCCGGCGTGCGGTGACCCAGCACCCGCCACGCCACCCCGCGCGGCGCCTGGGGCGCGGCGTGCAGCCGCCAGCCGAGCTCGGCCGGGGTCTTGTCGCCCTTGCTGTGGTTGCACTTGGCGCAGGCCGCGACGACGTTCTCCCAGGCGTGCAGGCCGCCGCGGCTGCGCGGGAAGACGTGGTCGATGGTCTCGGCGGAGCCCCGGCAGTAGGCGCAGCGACCCCCGTCGCGGGCGAAGATGGCCCGGCGGGAAAGGCCGACATGGGTCCGGTACGGCACCTTCACGTACCGGGTGAGGCGGACGACGGACGGGACCGGGAGGGTGTGGCGGGCACTGTGCAGAATGCCGTCCCCGTCGGAGACGCATTCGGCCTTGGCGGTCAGCACGAGGATGGTCGCTCGACGCACCGATACGACGCACAGCGGCTCGTAGGTGGCGTTCAGAACCAACGCGGAAGAGCCCACTGTGGGTCGTATGTCAGGCATCGCGATCACCCTTCGGTGTAGGTGCTTGTACCGCTCCCGATGTGCTTGTCGTCTCAGCAGAGTTCGCCGGGGGCCCGCGGAGAGCGAGTCCTCGTGCGCCAATAGTCCCTGATGAATGACGAATTGGCGAGCACAATCTGTGGCCGGGGCGTAAACGTCTGAGGTCTCGTGGGAAGATGTCCGGTTCTCGGCCGGGGACGAGCGGCCGGTACGGTGGTCACCCGTGATTCCGCTCGCGCCACCGACCCCAGGACCGTCCAGCAGCACCGAACCCTTCTTCAACGGCACTCCGGACGTCTCGGAGAGCTGCAAGACGGACGCCTTGTGCACGTGGATCTTCAACAAGACCGATATCCAGTGGCTCGCCAACGGCAGCTACGTCTTCATCGTCAAGCCGCTGCGGATCCTCGCGATCGTCCTGATCGCGATGCTGGTGCGGTGGGCTCTGCACCGGGCGATCCGGCGGCTGACGACTTCGACGTCACGCGCGGAGATGCCCGCACTGCTCAAGCCGTTGCGTGAACGGGCCGCCAAGGGCGAGGCCGCGGAGAACCAGTTCATCCCGGAGCGCCGCAGGCAGCGGGCCGAGGCGATCGGGTCGGTGCTGCGCAGCTTCGTGACGGCGGTGGTCTTCACGATGGCCACGCTGCTGGTGATGGGCGAGCTGGGCTTCAACCTCGGGCCGCTGCTGGCCAGCGCCGGCATCGTCGGCGTGGCGCTGGGCTTCGGCGCGCAGAGCCTGGTGAAGGACCTCATCGCCGGCCTGTTCATGCTGCTGGAGGACCAGTACGGCGTCGGCGACTCGGTCGATCTGGGCGACGCCGTGGGCGTGGTCGAGACGGTCGGGCTGCGGGTGACGACCGTACGGGACATGCGCGGGGTGCTCTGGTACATCCGCAACGGCGAGATCGTCCGGGTCGGCAACAAGAGCCAGGGCTGGGCGATGGTGGTCATCGACATCCCGATCGGCTTCGTGAACTCCGAGGAGGCCATCGCCGTGCTGCGTACCGCCGCGCTGGCGCTCGCCGAGGAGCCGGAGCACTCGACGGAGTTCCTGGAGCAGCCGGACGTCGTCGGCGTGGAGCAGCTGACCGTCGACGGCGCGGTGATCCGGACGATCGCGAAGACCACCGCGGAGGGTCAGCCGGTGCTCCAGCGCGAGCTGCGCCGCCGGCTCACGGAGGCGCTGGAGACGTCCGGGATCGCCGAACGCATCGCCGTGTCGCGGATGCTGCCCCGCTCGGCCGTACCGCCGACGTATTCGCAGCCGTCGACCGATTCCTCCTCCGGCGCACCCGGAGGTGCCACCTGAGCTGCTGATACGGCATAGTGGGGGATGTCCGCCCTCGACCGAATGGCCGACATTCCCCCCGTACGCCCTAGCCACGGCTCGGACGATCGGGCAGAATCGTGCAAGAAGCATCTGCACATGCAGCGTCACGTACGCGGCGGCGGTGACCACCCGGCCGGAGGCGTTCGTGACGGGCCGCCGTCGGCGATCCCGCCGGCCGTCGCGATCGATGGAGGGCCCTGGTGTCCGACGACCGACCCGCCGCGCAGTCCGCCGATGCCGGCGGCGCGGCGGAGCCGGAACGCCTGGTGACCTTCCGGGACGTGTTCGCGGTCCGCGAGTACCGCGCGATGTACGTCTCCCTGATCGTCAGCTGGGTCGGCGACTATCTCGCGCGCGCGGCGATCATCGTGCTCGTCTATCAGCAGAGCCAGTCGGTGATGCTGTCCGCCGCCTCGTTCGCGGTGAGCTATCTGCCCTGGGTGGTCGGCGGTCCCGTGCTGGCGGCCGTCGCGGAGCGATATCCGTACCGTCGGGTCCTGATCTTCTGCGACGTGGCCCGCGCCGTGCCGATCGCCCTGATCGCGCTGCCGGGGATGCCCGTGCCCGCGATACTCGTGCTGATGTTCGTGGCGATGCTGGGCGCGCCGCCGACGCAGGCGGCCCGGTCCGCCCTCGTCCCGCTGATCCTCGAGCGCCGGCAGGTCGTCACCGGCCTGGCGCTCAACGCCTCGACGTCCCAGGCGGCGCAGGTCTTCGGCTACCTGGCCGGCGCCACGCTGGCGGCGGGCTTCAACGCACGGCTCGGTCTCGCGCTGGACGCTCTCTCGTTCCTCGTCTCGGCGGCCGTCATCGCCGCCGGCGTCCGGCCCCGGCCCGCGGCGACCAGCGCGGCACAACGGCGGCACCTGCTGCGGGAGACCAGCGAAGGGTTCCGGCTGGTCTTCGGCACGCCGCTGCTGCGGTCGATCGCCCTGATGGTCTTCGCGCTCACCACCTTCACGATCCTTCCTGAGGGCCTGGCCGCCGGCTGGGCCGCACTGTTCCGCGACGACCCCGCCGGCCGCGGCTTCGACCAGGGCCTGCTCATGGCCGCGGCGCCGGTCGGCTTCGTGATCGGCGGCCTCGCCGCGGGCCGCCTCGTCCAGCAGTCCCGCAAGGGCCGCCTGGTACGGCCCTTCGCGCTGCTCGCACCGGCGGCGCTCATCGTCACCATGTGGGCGCCGAACGCCGCCACCGCGGCCGCGCTCGTCGTGGTGTCCGGGATCGCCCAGGGCGTGCTGATGCCCACACTGAACGGCATCTTCGTGCTGGCGCTGCCGCACGGCTACCGTGCGCGGGCCTTCGGGGTCATGCAGGGCGGGATGCAGCTCACCCAGGGCGCCGCCGTCATGGTCAGCGGCGCGCTCGCCCAGCACTCCTCGATCCCGCGGGTCGTCGGCCTGTGGAGCCTCGGCGGCCTCCTGCTGATGGCGGCCCTGACCGTACGGTGGGAGGGCCGGACGACGGCACCGGAGAGCGAGCCCCCGGCGCCGACCGAGGCCGACGCCGCGCCGGCCCCGGCGCAGGCCGCCACCGAGCCCCCGGCCTCGTCGCAGGGCCCCTCGGCGGGCACTCCGGTACGCCCGACCGACGCGCACCCCGGCGGGACCGCAATGCGCGTCACACCGGCCCGGGGCCGGCACTCGGCGGCTGGCAGACTGGACGGGTGAGCGAGGTCAGCTTCTTCGAGGCGGTCGGCGGCGAGCCCACCTTCCGCCGGCTCGTCGACCGGTTCTACGAGGGTGTCGCCAAGGATCCGCTGCTGCGCCCGATGTATCCCGAGGAGGATCTCGGGCCGGCCGCCGAGCGGCTGACGCTGTTCCTCATGCAGTACTGGGGCGGTCCCAACACCTACTCCGCCAGCCGTGGCCACCCCCGGCTGCGCATGCGGCACGCGCCCTTCCGCGTGGGCCCCGAGGAGCGCGACGCCTGGCTGCTGCACATGCGCGAGGCCGTCGACTCGCTGGACCTGCCGGAGCCGCAGCACACCGCGCTCTGGGAGTATCTCGAACGGGCGGCGTACTTCATGGTCAACACGATGGAGGCGCATCCCTGAGGGCCGGCCGCTCGTTGATCGAGTGACTCCCGTCCCGATCCCAGGAGCTGCCCTCGATGCCGCGCCGCCTGTTCGCCGCCGCCGCCATGACCTGCGCCGCCCTGCTGGGCGCCACGCCCGCGGCGGCCGACCTCGCCCAACCGTCGGTGGTCTCCGCCAACCCGGTCGACTTCACCCCGCACGTGGTCGAGGGCACCGTCTGGGCCATCACCGTCGTCGGTGACACGGTGGTCGTCGGCGGCAGCTTCACCCAGGTCCAGGACAGCACCGGCAAGCTGACCTACAACCGCAGGAACATCTTCGCGTACGGGCTGAACGACGGTGTGGTGCGCCCGTTCGCGCCGGAGGTCGATGCGCCCGTCTACGCGCTCGCGCCCGCCGCGGACAACTCGGTCTACCTGGGCGGCGCCTTCAAGACCGTGAACGGGGCGGCACAGCGGGGTCTGGCCCGGGTCGGGCTGGGCAACGGCGCGCGGGTTGCCGGGTTCACCCCGCGGATCAACTGGGGCGACGTGCGGGCCATGGCGGTCCGCGGGAACCGCCTCTACGTCGGCGGCACGTTCTCGGCCATCAGCGGCGTCAGCCGGGTCGGCCTGGCCCGCCTCGACACCGCCACAGGCAAGGTGGACGCCGGATTCGACGCCAAGCTGTCGGCGCCGGGGCTGAACCGTACGCGGGTGGAACACTTCGACCTCACCCCGGACGGCAAGCGGCTGGTCATCATCGGGGCGCTGCTCAAGGTCGGCTCGGTCAGCCGTACGCAGATCGCCATGTTCAACACGTCGGGCGCCGCGGCGAGCGTGCTGAGCTGGTACACCGACGCGTACAAGCCGGAGTGCATGAAGGGCTTCGACACGTACCTGCGGCAGGTGAAGTTCTCCCCCGACGGCCGCTACTTCGTCGTCGTGGCCACCGGCCGCGCCTCCTCCCCCACGAAGCTCTGCGACTCGGCGGCGCGCTTCGAGACCGCCGGGGGCGGCAAGCACAACCCGACGTGGGTCCAGCGCACCGGCGGCGACTCGCTCTACGCGGTCGCGGTCACCGGCAGCGCCGTGTACGTCGGCGGGCACCAGCGCTACCTCGACAACCCGTACGGCAGCGACGCGGACGGCCCCGGCCCGGGCGCGGTGTCCCGCAAGGGAATCGGCGCGCTGAACCCGACGACGGGCCGCGCCCTCGCGTGGAACCCGACCCGCAAGCGAGGCGTCGGGGTGCGGGCGTTCCAGGCGGTGCCGGAGGGTCTGATCGTCGGCTCGGACACCGACCAGCTGGGCAAGGAGTACCACGGCCGGATCGGGATGTTCCCGAGCAACTGAGCTGCTAAGACAAGGAAGGCCGGGCCTGCGGGCCCGGCCTTTTCCTGTGCGCGGCTACAACAAGGCGCCTTCGTCGTGGAGCCAGTCGACGAACGACGTGGCGACCGCGGCACCGCAGTCGAGCATCTCCACCAGAAGCGCGTCGTGTGCCCCGGACGCGAGCGGCACCTGCAGCTCGGCGTAGATCGGCAGCTGGCCCCGCTCGGTGGGATCGCCGACGTACGCCTTGCAGAAGCGGCGGGTGTGGTTCCACTCGTTGACGACCCGGTATGCGCGGTCCGCCCAGTCCGGCGGGACGGTCGCGTGCGGGCGGGCCCGCATCACCAGGATCTCGTCGTCGGGCCCCTCGAGCGTGAACAGCACCGCGTGCCGTTCCCACATCGCCAGCAGACTTCCGCCGCCGTCGGCGAGGAACCGGATGTCGAGCAGGTCGAGGGCCTTGCCGATCCGGCCCAGGTCGACCGGGACGACCTGGTCGTGCTCGTCGATCGAGGACAGGTCGGCGGAGGACATCGCGGACCGCTCCGGTTCACGCTGCGCCGGCACGCCGACACGGACGCTGCTCTGCAGCGCGACCTCGCCGCCGCTGTCGGGTTCGTTGTCTCCGGACGAACCGGGACGCCATGACCACCACGGCATCGTTGTGCACCTCACTCCCCAGCAGGTCAGCCGCCGGACGTAGCGGTGGACCCGGGGGCGACGGTACCCGTACAGGTCGCGGAGGTCATCCCCTCAAAGGGAGGGCGGAACCGGACGACCGAGGCAGCATCACCCTTTCGGGTGATCCCCTATAGACATAACAGTCAAATTCTGGACCGGCTGTAGCCACGCGACTCCATATGGTGCAGAAAGACCCACCCAGCGTCCCGCTACGCACACGCGCGTACCCGGGTTGTCCACATCGGCCGGACCGAGGAAGCCCATCCGCGAGACCGCCTGCACGAGGCGCTGCGGGACCTCCACAGCCGACCCGCCGGCCGGAGTCACCACGAGCGCGACATGGTCCAGCAACGCGTCGCGGACCGCCCGCTGCCCCACGGCCCGGCCGGCGAGCCCGCCCGCCGTCACCTCGCGCAGGGTTCCCGCGGCCGCGGCGGCCAGACGGCTCAGCTCGGTGGAAGCGACCGACTCGACGGCCTGCGCCCGGGCCGGCGGCAGCGGCCAGCGCCAGTCCGCGTCGCGCCGGGGCGGCAGCTCGGTGCTGCCCTCGGCGAGCGCCGACAGCAGGCCGGCGGCGGAGACGGTGGCGTCACCGGGTCCGGGGCCGGCCACGTTCCGGGTGACCAGCACGCCCCACGGCAGCCGGGCCCACAGGGCAACCCGCCCGGGGCTTCCCGACCGCAGGCGCACCGGGACCGCGCGGTCCAGGCGGGTCAGCCGGGCGAGGAAGGCGCCCGCGTCCGCGACCCCGGCGATGCCGTGCTCGGCCACGGCTCAGACGTCCAGGTACGGCTCGAGGAAGGCACGCTCCGGCTCGGTCAGCCGGCGCGGGAACCCCTCGGCCAGGTTGTACGGCACGCACACCGACTTCGCCCGGCTCGCCAGCACGTCGCCGTCGAACAGCTCGTACGACACCGTGAAGGCGGCGGTGCGCAGCTGGGACACCCACAGCTCGATGCGCACCGGGTCGCCGTAGTCGACCGGGCGCAGGTAGTCGATCTCGTGCCGGGCGATCACGATGCCGTCCTCGAACGACGTGAGCCCCTGGGCCCGCGCGCCGACGAAGAACATGGCGACGCGCGCCTCCTCGTACAGGGTGAGGAAGCGCGCGTTGTTGACGTGGCCGTACGCGTCCATGTCGGACCAGCGCACGGCCACCTCGTAGGTGAACCTCTTCGTCACTGCGACTCAGTCACGCGTGAGCTTGCGGTACGTGACGCGGTGCGGGCGGGCGGCCTCGGCGCCGAGACGGTCGATCTTGTTCTTCTCGTACGCCTCGAAGTTGCCCTCGAACCAGAACCACTTGTCGGGGTCCTCCTCGGTGCCCTCCCACGCGAGCATGTGGGTGGCGACCCGGTCGAGGAACATCCGGTCGTGGGAGATCACCACGGCGCAGCCGGGGAACTCGAGCAGCGCGTTCTCCAGACTGCCGAGCGTCTCCACGTCGAGGTCGTTGGTCGGCTCGTCGAGCAGGATCACGTTGCCGCCGATCTTCAGCGTCAGCGCGAGGTTGAGGCGGTTGCGCTCACCACCGGAGAGCACCTTGACCGGCTTCTGCTGGTCGGGCCCCTTGAAACCGAACGCGGCCACGTACGCCCGGGAGGGCATCTCGACCTTGCCGACCATGAGGTGGTCGAGCCCGTCGGAGACGACCTCCCACACCGTCTCGTTGCCGTCGAGGCCCTCACGGTTCTGGTCCACGTACGAGAGCTGCACGGTCTCGCCGATGCGCACCGAGCCCTCGTCCGGCTGCTCGAGACCGACGATGGTCTTGAAGAGCGTGGTCTTGCCGACGCCGTTCGGGCCGATGATGCCGACGATGCCGTTGCGCGGCAGCGAGAACGACAGGTGGTCGATGAGCGTGCGGCCGTCGAAGCCCTTGACCAGGTCGTTGACCTCGATCACCGTGTTGCCCAGGCGCGGGCCCGGCGGGATCTGGATCTCCTCGAAGTCGAGCTTGCGGGTCTTCTCGGCCTCGGTGGCCATCTCCTCGTAGCGGTCGAGGCGGGCCTTGCTCTTGGTCTGGCGGGCCTTCGCGTTGGAGCGGACCCACTCGAGCTCCTCGGAGAGGCGCCGCTTGAGCTTCGCGTCCTTGCGGCCCTCGACCGCGAGACGCTGCGCCTTCTTGTCGAGGTAGGTGGAGTAGTTGCCCTCGTACGGGTACGCCCGGCCGCGGTCCAGCTCGAGGATCCAGGTGGCCACGTTGTCCAGGAAGTACCGGTCGTGGGTGATGGCGATGACCGTGCCGGCGTACTTGGCGAGGTGCTGCTCCAGCCACTGCACGCTCTCGGCGTCCAGGTGGTTGGTGGGCTCGTCGAGCAGCAGCAGGTCGGGCGCCTCGAGCAGCAGCTTGCACAGCGCGACGCGGCGGCGCTCACCACCGGAGAGCTGGGTGACGTCGGCGTCCGGCGGCGGGCAGCGCAGCGCGTCCATCGCGAGCTCCAGCTGGGAGTCGACGTCCCAGGCGTTGGAGTGGTCGAGCTCCTCCTGGAGCTTGCCCATCTCCTCCATCAGCTCGTCGCTGTAGTCGGTGGCCATCTGCTCGGCGATCTTGTTGAACCGCTCGAGCTTGGCCTTGGTCTCCGCGACGGCCTCCTCGATGTTGCCGAGGACCGTCTTCGCGTCGTTGAGCGGGGGCTCCTGGGCGAGCATGCCGACGGTGTAGCCGGGCATCAGCCGGGCCTCGCCGTTGCTCACCTGGTCCACGCCCGCCATGATCTTGAGCAGACTGGACTTACCGGCGCCGTTCGGACCGACGACACCGATCTTGACCCCGGGCAGGAAGTTCAGCGTCACGTTGTCGAGCACGACCTTGTCGCCGTGCGCCTTGCGCGCCTTCTCCAAGGTGTAGATGAACTGGGCCACGGTGCGGCCTACCTCCGTGATCGTGATTTCCGGTGCCGGAATGGGAGCTCAATCTTTCCAGGTCGCTCCCCGGCCGCTTACAACAACCCCGCCCGGCGCACAAGGATTCCCCGCCGGGCGTCACTCCGGCTCGACGTCGTGCGTCTCCGTGCCGCGCTTGGTGACCACCGTGAGCTCGTGGTCGTTGACGCTGAACGTGTTCCCGTCGTGCGCCACCGCGGTGTACGTGTCGCCGTCCTGACGGACGTCGCTCAGGAACAGAGCGGTCTCGCCCTCGATCCACTTGGCCGCCTCGCCGCCGCGGTTGGCCTGGTAGAAGAGCTTGCCGTCGGGGTCCCGGCAGATCCAGACGGTGGTGCCCGTGTCGGCGGCGCGTACCCGCAGGACCTGGGTGAGCGTGCCGGCGAAGCCGAGCCGGCGGGCCGTGTCGTGCATCTCCGGCGGGCAGTCGATCCCCGTGTCCGCGGTCGGCGTGTAGTCCCCCGGGACGTTGTTGACGCCGCGGATGTCGCGGGCGTTGTTGTGGCGCGTACCGAGGGCGAAGCCCGCCGACATCCCGATGATGCTCAGGAAGACGGTGGCGATGACCACAGGGAAGAACAGTGGTCGCCGCGGCGGGGGAAGATCGTCGGACAGGCTCACCGGCCAAGGATGGCACCTGCCCGCCAAGAGCGGTGCCGCGCGGCGGGTACATGCCTCAACACGCCCCGGCTGGCTACGCACAGTAGGCTCGGCAACGGGGAACCAAACCGACCCGGAGGTGCTCTCAGCGTGGCCGAACGAAGTTCCTTCGTCGTAGTCGCCAACCGGCTGCCCGTCGACGAGGTCATCGTCGACGGCGAGCGGCAATGGCGCCCGAGTCCCGGCGGCCTCGTCACCGCCCTGCATCCGGTGCTCGTCCAGCACCGCGGCACCTGGATCGGGTGGGCCGGCGGTGACGGCGAGGCGCCGGAGCCCTTCGAGCTCGAGGGGATCAACATCCACCCGGTGCCGCTGAGCGCGGAGGAGCTCGAACGCTACTACGAGGGCCAGTCGAACGCGACGATCTGGCCGCTGTACCACGACGCCGTCGAGACGCCCGTCTACAAGCGGCGCTGGCGCGAGGCGTACCGGGTGGTCAACCAGCGCTTCGCCAAGGCCGCGGCCGAGGTGGCCGACGAGGGCGCGACCGTCTGGGTGCAGGACTACCAGCTCCAGCTCGTGCCGGCGATGCTCCGGGAGATGCGTCCCGACCTGCGGATCGGGTTCTTCCTGCACATCCCGTTCCCGCCGATCGAGCTGTTCATGCAGATGCCGTTCCGGGCCGAGATTTTGCGCGGGCTGCTCGGCGCGGACCTGGTCGGCTTCCAGCAGAGGCTCGCCGCGCAGAACTTCGTCCGCCTCGCCCGGCACCTGCTGGGGCTGCGCTACGAGGGCCAGTCGATCCAGGTCGACGGCCGCAAGGTCAAGGCCGGCGCGTTCCCGATCAGCATCGACACCGCCGAGATGGAGCGGATGGCGGCCGACCCGAAGGTCCAGGCGCGCGCCAAGGAGATCCGGGCCGAGCTGGGCGACCCGGAGACGATCATCCTGGGCGTCGACCGGCTCGACTACACCAAGGGCATCGAGCTGCGCCTCAAGGCGTTCCGCGAGCTGCTCGCCGACGGCAAGCTCAAGGTGCCGGACGCGGTGATGGTGCAGGTCGCCACGCCCAGCCGCGAGCGCGTCGAGCACTACCAGAGCCTGCGGGTGAAGGTGGAGCGCGAGGTCGGCCGGATCAACGGCGAGTTCGGCAAGGTGGGCATGCCGGCGGTGCACTACCTGCACCAGTCGTACAGCAAGCAGGAGCTCGCGGCGATGTACGTCGCCGCCGACGTCATGATGGTGACCCCGCTGCGCGACGGCATGAACCTGGTCGCCAAGGAATACGTCGCCTGCCGCTCGGACCGCGGTGGTGCGCTGGTGCTCAGCGAGTTCGCCGGCGCCGCCACCGAGCTGCGTCAGGCGTTCCTGTGCAACCCGCACGACCCGGACGGGGTCAAGGACGCCCTGCTGCGGGCGGTGGCCGCCGAGCCCGCCGAGCTGAAGCGCCGGATGCGCGTCATGCAGCGGCACCTGCGGACGCACGACGTCGCCGAGTGGGCCCGCTCGTTCCTCAACGAGCTCGGCGTGCCGGAGACCGACGAGGATCAGCCGTCAGAGGAATAGGCAGAAGGGATGGCCGGCCGGGTCGAGATAGACCCGGACGTCCTCCTGCGGCTGGAAGTCGGCCCGGGTGGCCCCCGCCTTCTCGGCGTGCGCGCAGGCCTCGTCGAGATTCTCGACGTGGACGTCGAGGTGCATGCTCATCTGGGGGTCGCCGGGGCCGGCCGGCCACACCGGGCGCACGTACGCCTTCTCGGTCTGGAACGACAGCGCGGCCCCACCGGCCGGCGCGCCGAGCGTCACCCAGTCCGGTTCGTCCTGGACGACGCTCCAGCCCAGCAGCCGCTGGTAGAACGCCGCCAGCTCGCGCGCATCGGGGGCGTCCAGCGTGACCCCCGCCAGTGTCATCTGCGGTCGCTCACTCATGTGAATGCGTTACCCCATCCGTAGGGTGACTATCCCAGCACGGGAACGACATCGCCGATCACCACGACGGCCGGCGGGCGCAGACCCGCGGCGGCCGTCGCCGCGGCGACCTCCCCCAGGGTGCTGCGCAGGACCCGCTGGGACGTCGTCGAGCCCTCCTGCACCACGGCGGCCGGCGTGTCCGCCGCCCGCCCCTCGGCCAGCAGCCGCTGCGCGATCTTCGGCAGGTTCTTGAGACCCATCAGCACCACCAGCGTGCCGCGCAGCCGGGCGAGGGCCGCCCAGTCCACCAGCGACTGGTCGCTCTCCGGCGGGACGTGCCCGGAGACCACGGTGAACTCGTGGGCCACGCCGCGGTGGGTGACCGGGATGCCGGCCAGCGCGGGTGCGGCGATCGAGCTGGTCACCCCGGGCACGACAGTCACGGGTACGCCGGCCTTCGCACACGCCAGCGCCTCCTCTCCGCCCCGGCCGAAGACGAACGGGTCGCCGCCCTTGAGCCGTACGACGAACTTGCCCGCCAGCGCGCGGTCCACGAGGATGCGGTTGATCTCCTCCTGCGCGGCGGACGGCCCGTACGGGATCTTCGCGGCGTCGACCAGCTCGACCTCCGGGCGCAGCTCGTCGAGGAGCATCCCGGGCACGAGCCGGTCGGTGACCACCACGTCGGCCCGGTTCAGCAGCCGGCGACCCTTGACCGTGATGAGCTCCGGGTCGCCGGGGCCGCTGCCGACCAGGAAGACCTGACCCGGTCCGGCCGCGCGCACGGTCAGCTCGTTGTTCTCCAGCGCGGCGGCGATGAGGTCGCGCAGGGCCATCGCGTTGCGCCGGTCGCCGCCGTCGGTCACCGCGACCGTGATCTGCCCCTGCCGGGTCACCGCGGGGGTCCAGGCGGTGGCGGCGTCGCGGTCGTCCGCGCGTACGCAGAAGACCCGGCGCTCCTCCGCCGCGATGCTCACCTGCGCCGCCGCCCCGGGATCGTCGACCGCGACCTGGACCAGCCAGGCACCGTCCACGTCGGCGGGCTCGAAACGGCGCTCGTGCCAGGTCAGGCGGCCGGCGTCGACGTAAGCGCGCAGCGCCGGGGTGAGCACGGGCGACACCACGTCGACCCGCGCGCCTGTCGCCAACAGGGCGGCCATGCGGCGGGTCGCCACCGCGCCGCCGCCCACCACGAGGACCCGGCGGCCCTCCAGCCGCAGCGCCAAGGGGTAGAGGTTCACTTCTCCGAGACCCCCGCCGAGTCGAAGGTGGCCACTTCGCGCAGCACCCGGGCGGCGCCGGCGACGACGGGCAGGGCGAGCGTGGCGCCCGTACCCTCACCGAGGCGCATGCCCAAGTCCAGCAGCGGGGTGAGGCCCAGGTGGGCCAGCGCGACCGTGGCGCCGGGCTCGACCGACCGGTGCCCGGCGACCATCGCGGCCACCGCGTGCGGCGCGAAAGCCGCCGCCACGACCGCCGCGGACGCGGCGATGACCCCGTCGATCACCACCGGGACCCGCCGGGCGGCCGCGCCGAGGATGAAGCCGGCCAGCGCCGCGTGCTCCAGGCCGCCGACGGCGGCCAGGGTCGCAAGCGGCCGGGACGGGTCGGGCCGGTGCAGCTCGAGGGCGCGGGTGACCACGCCGACCTTCTTCGCGTACGTGTCGTCGTCGACGCCCGTGCCGCGCCCGGTGACCCCGGCCGGCGCGGCGCCCGTGAAGGCCGCCACCAGCGCCGCCGCCGGGGTGGTGTTGGCGATCCCCATGTCGCCGGTGACCAGGCACTTCGCGCCGCCGTCGATGAGCGCCGTGGCCACCGAGACGCCGGTCTCCAGCGCGGCCCGCGCCTCGTCCTCGGTCATCGCGGCGGTGACGGTCAGGTCCCGGGTGCCGCGCCGCACGTTCGCGTCGAGCAGGTTGTCGCCGCCGTGCAGCGGGATCGCCACGCCGACGTCGACCACCATCAGCGACGCGCCGGTCTGCCGGGCGAACGCGTTGATCACCGCTCCCCCGGCGACGAAGTTCGCCACCATCTGTGCGGTGACCTCCTGCGGCCACGGCGTCACCCCTTGGGCGTGCACGCCGTGGTCGCCGGCGAAGACCGCGATGGCCGCGGGCTCGGGGATCGGCGGCGGGCAGGATCCGGCGAGGCCGGCCAGGCGTACGGACAGCTCCTCGAGAGCGCCCAGCGAGCCGGCCGGCTTGGTCAGCCGGGACTGCAGGTCACGGGCGGCGGCCATGGCCGGCTCATCGGGGGGCGCGATGGCGGCGAGGGTCGTCTCCAGGGTCACTGTCGCTCCTTCAGCACATCGGTCAGCGTCGCGAGGAAGGCGTCGCTGGTGGCAGTGTCGCGCACGGCGACTCGCAGCCAGTCGGCGCCCAGCCCGGGAAAAGTGTCGCCGCGCCTGACCGCGTACCCCCGTTTGCGCAGCTCAAGACGCACCTGGTCGGCGCCGGGCAGGCGCAGCGCGACGAAGGCGGCGGCCGGGACGCCCGCAACAGTGACCTCCGGCACGCTGCGCAGCCCGGCGACGAGGTGGGCCCGCTCGGCGGCGAGGGCCGCCGCGATCTCCCGCTCGGCTGTCACGGCCAGCGGCGACGCGCAGGCCTCGGCGGCGGCCAGCGCCGGGGTCGACACCGCCCACAGCGGCTGGACCCGCGCGAGCCGATCGATCATGCCGGGCGCGGCCAGCGCGTACCCGATCCGCAGGCCGGCCAGGCCCCACGTCTTGGTCAGGCTGCGCAGGACGATCAGGCCGGGCACGTCGGCGCGGCCCGCCAGCGACTCGGGCTCGCCGTCCTCCCCCTCGCCCCACGTCGTGTCGGCGAAGGCCTCGTCGACGACCAGCACCCGGCCCGGCCGGGCCAGCTTGACGATGTCCTCGGCCGGGTGCAGCACCGAGGTGGGGTTCGTGGGGTTGCCGACGATCACCAGGTCGGCGTCCTCCGGGACCAGCGCGGGGTCCAGCCGGAAGCCGTCCTCCTCGCGCAGCAGCACGCGACCGACCTCGCGGCCGGCGTTGCGCAGGGCCGCCTCCGGCTCGGTGAACTGCGGATGCACGACCACCGGCCGGCGCGCCTCGACGGCCCGCGCGATGAGCACGAAGGCCTGCGCCGCGCCCGCGGTGAGCAGCACCTCCGCGGGATCGCGCCGATGTTTCGCCGCGGTCGCCGCCGTGGCGCGCGTCGGGTCGGGATAGGCCGCGAGGTCGCTCAGGGACGCCTTGATCGGCTCGGCCAGCCACGCCGGGAGGGGCTGCCGCCGTACGTTCACCGCCAGGTCGACCAGGCCGGGTGCCACCTCCGCGTCGCCGTGATGGTGCAGATCCAGCTCCACGGGCTCATCGGGACCGTGCTTCTCCACCGGGTCAGCATGACGGATGCGAAACCGGAGTTCACTTCGGCCGTTTTGTCATACCTTCGAGGGGTGACGAAGACCGGACTCGCCAAAGCTGGACGACTCGCCCCGCTCATCCGCGCCGGACTGATCGCCGGCGTCGCCATCGCCGGTCTCGTCTTCCCGCTGGTCGCCCTGGCGGGCGTCGGAGCCAAGACCGGGGCCGACGCGCTGGCGAGCATGCCGGAACAGCTCACGGTCGTGCCCTCCGCGCAGACCACCTACGTGTACGCGAGCGACGGCAAGACGCTGCTCACCATGTTCTACGAGGAGCACCGCAAGCCGACGAAGATCGAGGACATGTCGCCGTACATCACGAGCGCGATCGTGGCGTCCGAGGACACCCGGTTCTACGAGCACAACGGCGTCGACCCCAAGGGCGTGGCCCGCGCGTTCGTCGCCAACCAGCAGGCCGGCGGCGTCTCCCAAGGCGCCTCCACGCTGACCATGCAGTACGTCCGCATGGCGCTGCGCGACGGCGCCCGGACGCCCAAGGAGGCGCTGGAAGCCACCGAGCAGACCACCGCGCGGAAGCTGCGGGAGATGCGCCTGGCCATCGAGCTCGAGAAGCGCGTGTCGAAGCAGGAGATCCTGCAGCGGTACCTCAACTCGGCGTACTTCGGGCATCGCGCGTACGGGATCTTCGCCGCCTCCGAGGTGTTCTTCTCCAAGACGCCCAAGCAGCTGACGCTCACCGAGGCGGCGCTGCTCGCCGGGCTCGTCAAGGCGCCCACGGCGTACGACCCGGCCGTCAACGACCGGAGCGCGGCCACCGAACGGCGCAACTACGTGATCGACCAGATGCGCAAGATGGGCTCGATCACCGCGGCGCAGGCCGACGCCGCGCGCAAGACGAAGATCAAGCTGAAGCTGACCAGCCCGCCCAACGACTGCGTCTCCGTACCGAAGAAGCACAACGACTGGGGCTTCTTCTGCGACTACATGCGCAACTGGTGGATGGAACAGCCGGCCTTCGGCGCGGACCCGCGGGAACGCCTCGAGAACCTGCGCCGCGGCGGCTACCGCGTCGTCACCACGATCGACCCGAAGATCCAGGCCTCGGCGATGGAACACATCCTCGACAAGGAGAAGAAGAAGAGCGTCTATGCGCACGGCGAAGTCGTGATCGAGCCCGGCACGGGCCGCATCAAGGCGATGGCCGTCAACCGTCGCTACTCGCTCGACCAGAAGAACAACGGCGAGCACAGCGACCGCCGCAAGCGCGACAAGATCCGCGGCAACTACCCGAACACCGTCAACCCGCTGCTCGGCGGTGGTGACATGGCGGGCTACCAGGCCGGCTCCACCTTCAAGATCTTCACGATGCTCGCCGCCCTCGACGAGGGCATGCCGCTCGACACGGCCTTCGACTCGCCCCAGCGGTACGTCACCAAATACATCACCGCACCCGGGCCGGCGACCTGCGGCATCCACTGGTGCCCGAAGAACTCCAGCGCCTCGATGACCGGGCGGCAGACGATGTGGAGCGGCTTCGGCAAATCCGTCAACACGTACTTCGTGCAGCTCGAACAGAAGGTGGGCGCGGAGAAGGCCGTACGGATGGCCGAACGGCTCGGGCTGAAATGGCGGACCGACGTCGACCGGGAACTGGCCACCCCCGAACGCGCCAGCGGCTGGGGCGCCTTCACCCTCGGCGTCAGCGACGCCACCCCCGTCGAGATGGCCAACGTCTTCGCCACCCTCGCCGCGGAAGGCAAATACTGCGAACCCATCCCGGTCCGCCTCATCAACACCCGTGACGGGGCGAGCCTCGTGTACAAGGGCAAGAAGGTGGCCGGCCCGCGCTGCCGCCAGGAACTCCGCCCGGAGGTCGCCCAGGCGGCAACCGACGCCGCACGGTGCGTGACCGGGTACGGAGCGGCCAAGGGCAACTGCGGAGGCTGGCAGACGTCGCCGATGGTCCACGCCACCCTGCACCGGCCGGTCGCCGGCAAGAGCGGCACCACCGACAGCAACCGGAGCGCGTGGTTCTGCGGCTACACGCCGCAGCTGGCGGCGGCGGCGTTCGTTGCGGATCCCGATAATCCGAAGAACACGGTCGGGTCGAGCCGCGGGACCATCTCGAAGTACACCGTGGCGGAGACCCTGAAGGATGCGCTCAAGGGGAAGCCGAAAGAGAAGTTCAACCCTCCGCCGGACTACATGGTGCATGGGGGTTGAGAGACCGGATCGGGCCGGGTCGCCGTGGGCGGCCCGGCCCGATCGCCGGTGGCGTCCGACCACGGCGGGGCCGCCGTCGATCGCCGTCCGCGGCCGGGCCGGTCCGGTTCGCCGGGTGGGTGGGCGGGTCAGTGCGGGGCGGTCAGCGGGCGCCAGTGCGGGTTACGGCCGGCGAGGGCCACCGCCTGCTCCAGCAGGGTCGCCTCGCCGTCCGTGGGGATCACCGGGCCGAAGAGGCCGGGGGTGCCCTCGGCCGGGCCCTGCGACAGGAACTCGATGAGCGTCTCGAGGATGCGTGGATCGGCCGCGTATTCCTGGCCGGTGGCGCGGGCCAGGTCCCAGCCGTGCATCGTCACCTCGTTGATCGCCACGGTGCCCATGGCGGCCGCCGGCATGGTGACGCCTCCGGCCCGGGCCGTGCCTTCCCAGGCCGTCGGGTGCTTCCAGGCCGTGGAGAGATCCTCCAGGACCACCGGGAGCCGGCTGCGCCAGTGGCGTGAGAGGTTGGCCGCGGAGGGTTGCGGCGGGGCCGTGCCGGTGCCGGGTGCGTCCGTTCTCTTCTGGGCCGCCTGGGTGAACGCCCAGCCGAGACCCATGATGTGATCGAGCAGGTCGCCGACCGTCCAATCCGGACACGGGGTCGGCGCGGTGAGATGGTCGTCGGTGATGCCCAGCAACAGTGCCCGGATCCGACGGACCGGTGGGTCGAAGTCCAGGGGCACACGGTCGGCCACGGCTGTTCTCCCTTCGCGCGGGACCCCCTCACCGTAAAGCCGCCCTACGACAATTGCCGTCCGGCGTGTCCGCCGGCGACGCGCCGACCAGCCGCCGTCCGACATTGCTAAAGGAATGTTTCTAAAGCAATCTCTAGGGTGTGTCCCCCGACGAGCGCGGAACGATCCGGCTGAACGACCCACGAGCCCTGCGCGCGTACGCGCACCCGCTGCGGCTGAGCCTGATCGGCATGCTGCGCCGCAACGGCCCGATGACCGCCACCCAGTGCGCCGCCGAGCTGGACGAGAACGTGCCGAACTGCTCGTTCCACCTGCGGCAGCTCGCGAAATACGGGCTGGTGGAGCGGGCACCCGCCGCCGACGGACGCGAACGCCCGTGGCAGGCCACCGCGAGCAGCACCTCCTGGACCGACGACTCGGGCGACGCGGAGCTGCGGGCCGCGACCGACCAGCTGAACGCGGCGATCCTCGGGCAGTACATGCGGCGGGCACAGGCCTATCTCGCGGTGCGCGGTGAGGAGTCCGCCGAGTGGCGCAGCGCGGCGGGCTTCGGCGACGACATGGTCTACGTGACTCCTGAGCAACTGGTCACCCTCACGCAGCAGATCGAGGCGCTGCTGGAGCCGTACCGGGACCCCTCCGCCCGAGTGAAGGGGTCCCGCCCGGTCGCCATCGTGCAGTTGATGATTCCGGCGCCGGAGCCCGGCACGCCATGACCACCGAGGTCCCGCCGAGGCCCGCAGCCGCGCTGCTCCGCGACCGGGAATTCCGGGGCTACTGGTCCGCGCACGTCGTCTCGCTGGTCGGCGACCAGATCTCGCTGATCGCCGTTCCGCTGCTGGCCGTGCTGACGATCGGCGCCGGAGCGGCCGAGATGGGATACCTCACCGCCGCCGCTCTGATACCGAACCTCTTCCTGTCGCTGCTCGCCGGGGCGTGGGTCGACCGGCGGGCGGCCAAGCGGAAGGTGATGATCGGCGCCGACCTGGGCCGCGCCGCCCTGCTCACCGTGGTGCCGGTGCTCGCGTTCGCCGGCGTGCTGCAGCTGTGGCATCTCTGCGCGGTGGCCCTGGCCATCGGCACGCTCACCGTCTTCTACGAGGTCGCCGACGGCAGCCTGTTCGCGTCCGTGGTGCGGCGGCCGGACTACATCGCGGCGAACTCGCTGACCAACGGCGCCCGGGCCATGTCGTACGTGGCGGGACCGAGCGTCGGCGGTGTCCTCGTGCAGGTGCTCACCGCGCCCTTCGCGCTGGTGGCGGACGTGCTCTCGTACCTGGGATCCGCTGTTCTGCTGACCCGGATCGCACCGCCGGAGAACGCCGCCCCGGCATCGGAAGGCGGCCGCCCGGGCATCGGCTCGGGGCTGGCGTTCGTCGCCCGGTCCGTGGTGCTGCGGCAACTGCTGCTCGGCGTCACCGTGATCAACCTGTTCAACTACGTGTTTCACGCCATGCTGATCTTCTACGTGACCACGGAGCTGGGCGTCTCCCCCGGGCTGCTCGGTACGATCCTCGGCATCGCCTCGCTCGGCGGGCTGGTCGGCGCCGCGGTCACCGGCACGCTCACCCGCCGGTTCGGCATCGGCCCGGTCGTGGTCCTCGGGTACGTGGCCTTCCCGCTCCCGCTCGTCCTGATCCCGCTCGCCGACGGCTCCCGGCCGGTGGTCGTCGGCATGCTGCTGGCCGCGGAGTTCCTCTCCGCGCTCGGCGTGATGATCCTCGACATCGGGGTCGGCTCGCTGCAGACGGCGGCCACTCCGGTGTCCCGCTTGGCGCTGGTCAAAGGCGCGCAACGCACGGTCAACTACGGGGTACGGCCGATCGGGGCCCTGCTCGGCGGATTGCTCGGCGAGCTGATCGGGGTGCACGAAACACTGTGGATCGGCGCGGTCGGTGCGGTGGCCGGGGTGCTCTTCGTCGCGTTCTCTCCCGTGCCGCGCATGCGTGAGCTGCCCACCGCCTGATCGCCACACGAGGCCCGGCGGATGACGTCCTCGCCCCGTTCAGGCAGCCGGGCGGTCGCGAGCTTCGGTGTCACTGCGCGGGTGCGGCCGTACCTTGGTCCTGGTTGTGAATCGCCGCGGTCGAGAGCGACACCGTGGCCTCGCCCGGGTCGTCGTCCGAGTCCGCCGGCGGGCCCGGCGGCTGAGCCGGCACCGCGGCCGCGTGGCCCGCGACCGGCGACACGGCGGCGTGGGCGGCGATCGACGACGCGCCGGCCCCGTGGCCGGCGACCGGCGGGACGGCCGCGGCGTGGCCCGCGACCGGCGACACGGCCGCGTGGCCGGGGATCGGCGCGGCCGGGGAGACGGCCGCCGCGTGACCCGCGGAATGACCGCCGGCCGGGGAGACGGCCGCCGCGTGACCCGCCGGATGACCGCCGGCCGCCGGGACGGCCGCCGCGGGGATGGCCGCCGCGACCAGGCGGCGGGCGATTTCCGGGGCGCCCGCCCAGTGCAGGCCCAGCTGCGAGGCGTGGACCTGTCGCCAGACGAAGCCTTCGGGGTTGCCGCCGGACCAGGTCCAGGCCGGAACCTTCCCGGAGCGCGGCGCGACGATCGCTCGGTGCTGCTTGTAGCCGGTGATGCGGGCCCCGGCCGGGGCCAGGACCGACGTCGACGGGGCCGTGGCCTCGCGGTAGCCGGCCACCGTCTGGGCCGCGGTCGTCGCCGTCGCGTCGAGGATGCCGCACATCGGGCGGCCGTCGAAGTCGTGGCCGAGCCAGGGCAGGCCGACACCCTCCGCGATGATGGGGCCGCCGTCGTGGGCGAGGCGGGCCACCGCCGCGTTGAGGCGGCGGTTGGCGGACAATTCCTCCGCGTAGCTTTCCGGCAGGCCCGCGCCGATCATCACCGCCCGCGTGCCGGGCGGCAGCGCCTCGTCGCGGAGCGGGTCGATCACCGCGACGTCCGCTCCCGCGGCCGTCAGGAGTTCCGCTGTCTCGACGTACGTGTAAGGCGCGCCGGGGCCGCCCGCGAGCGCGATGACGGGACGGTGCTCCGGCGGGACCGGGGGCTCCCCGGTGGCCTCGGCGAGGGCGTCCGCCGGCGACCAGGCCGGGCCGGGCAGCGCCGGGGCGGTGTCGGCGAGCGCCATGATCCGGTCCAGGTCCAGCGCGCCGGCGACGGCTTCACCCAGACGGCGTACGGCCCGGACCGCCTCGACCGTGCGGTGCGCGACCGGGACCGGGCCCTGCGCCCGCGCCGGCAGGACCGCGGGAAGATCACCGCGGCGCAGCGCGCCCAGGACGGGCATGCCGATGTCGTCGAGAGCGGTACGCAGCATCTCCTCGTGCCGTGGCGACGCGACGCGGTTCAGCACGACACCGCCGAGGTGCACCATCTCGTCGAACATGCGGAAGCCGTGCACCAGCGCGGCGAGCGAATGCCCCATCGCGGCGACATCGACCACGAGCAGCACCGGGGCGCGGAGCGCGGCCGCGACCGCCGCGGTGCCGTCGATCTCAGGCTGACCCGTGAGGCTGTCGAACAGCCCCATCGCGCCCTCGATGACCGCCATCTCCGAGCCGGCCGCGCCGTGCGCGAACAGCGGGGCGATGCGGTGCGAGCCGACCAGCCGCGGGTCCAGGTTGCGGCCGGGCCGGCCGGCGGCGAGGCCCAGGTACGCGGCGTCGGTGTGGTCGGGTCCCACCTTGAAGCCGGCCGCCGGCACCCCCCGGGCCGCGCAGGCGGCCAGCAGCCCCACCGCGATGGCGGTCTTGCCGTGCCCGGACGAGGGGGCGCTCACCACCAGGCGTGATTGGCTGGTCATCAGTGGCTCCCTCGGGGATACGGAAAACGGCGGCGACATGATATTGACGCCCCGGATGTCGCACCCTACCTGCCAGCCGCGAGCGCCGGTCGGCACCCGGGTAGCCTCGGACCGTGTACCGGTTCCTGCTGACCCCACGCTGGCTCGCCGCGGCGGCGCTGACCGTGGTCGCGTCGGTGATCATGGTCATGCTCGGCAACTGGCAGCTCCACCGGTACCACGAACGCTCCGCGATCAACGAACGCATCGACGCGGCGGACTCCGCCCCCGCGGTGCCGCTGACCTCCGCGCTGGCCAAGCCCACCGCGGCCGGCAAGCTCGGCGACCAACCCGGCAAGGACAAGGCCTGGACGAAGGTCACCGTCACCGGACGGTACGACGCCACGCACGAGATCCAGGCCCGCGGGCGTACGGTCGACAGCAAGGTCGGCTTCGAGATCGTGACCCCCCTCATCCTCGCCGACGGCACCGCGGTGCTGATCGACAGGGGCTGGGTCCCGTCCTCCAACGGCGACGCCATCTCCCCGCCGGTCGCCACCCCACCCCCCACGGGCGAGGTCACGGTGGTCGGCCAGCTCCACCTCTCGGAAAGCCACCCCTCCGCCATCGCCCGCCGCGACGGCCGCATCGACACCCGCCGCATCTCCCTGCCACGTCTGGCCGGCGAGCTCCCATACCCGGTGTACGGCGCGTACGTCCTGGTCAGCAAGCCGGAACCGGGGTACGCGAAGATCTCGATCAACCACGAGGACGCGTGGCAGAACGGCGGGTACGCGATCCAGTGGTGGCTGTTCGCGGTCATGGCGCTGGTGGTGTTCGGCCTGCAGGCCCGCAAGGAGGCGCGGGGGGACGCGCCGGCGAAGGGGCGGGTGGATCGGGTGGCGGAAGCCGACGAGCGGGTCGCGGCCGTGCCGGTCGATCGGAAGCCGGACTGACCGCGGCTCGTCGCCTTGCCGGCGTGGGCTGTTCCGCGCGGGATTCCCTTGGGCTTCCGACGCTTCGCGGGGCTTCCTTGGCCTTCTGACGCTTCGCGCAGGGCTTCCTCGGCTTTCTGACGCTTCCCGCAGGGCTTCCTCGGCTTTCTGACGCTTCCCGCAGGGCTTCCTCGGCCTTCCCGGCGGGGAGTTCGTGGCTTCGAGTCGGCTTCCTCTGCCTTCACCGCTCGGGGTTTTCGTGGTGTTGTGGGCCCGGCTAGGGTTTTGCAGGTGACGTTTCCCCAGGATGCGAACCCGAGTGACCCGTGGAGCGTGCCCCTGCCGCCGGTGCCGCCGCCGGACGTACCGGCCACCGCGGGACCGGTGATCGTTCAGATCGGGGACATGGGCGTCACCTCGACGGTCGTGCACACCCCGGCCGGCGACATCCCGCTGGCGGGCTCGACGTGGACCGTCCACGACTACTGGCACAACGAGACGAAGATCCCCACCTGGGCGGTCGTCGCAGCGATCGCGGGGTTCTGCGTGCTGACGGTGTTCAGCCTGCTGTTCCTGCTGGTCAAGGTGACGATTCCACGCGGGACGGTGCAGGTGACGGTGACCAACGGGACGCGGCAGTATGTCGCTCGGATCCCGGTGACCGACCATGGCCAGGTCACGTTCGTCCATCAGCAGGTGAATTACGTGCGGTCGCTGGCGGCTTTGTAGGGGTGCGGGGGCGCTGGACGAGCCGGCTCGAGATATCCGCGGACGAGCCGATCTCGGGCCGAGCCGGCCGCCGGACGAGATGGCGTTCGGGCAGACGGCTCCCGTCGACCGGCGGCCCGGGCGGCAGGCGGCCCGGGCGGCAGGCGGCCGGGCGGCAGGCGGCCGGGCGACCGGCGGGCACGCGGCGCGGGCTGCACCCGGCCTGGCGGGCACCCGGCCCCGCCAGCACCCGGCCCCGCCAGCACCCGGCCCCGCCAGCACCCGGCCCGGCCTGGCCAGCACCCGGCCCCGCCAGCACCCGGCCCGGCAGGCGCAGGCACCCGGCCCGGCCACCTCCGGTCCGGCCAGCACGCGGCCCGGCCAGCTGACAGGCCGGGTGGTGGCCTCGGGGGTCACATCGGCGGGCCGGGCTCATCCGGCCGCACCGGCGGGCCGGGCTCATCCGGCCGCGCCGGCAGGCCGATTGCCCTCACCATGTCGATCGTGTCGGCCTCCTCGGCTCGTTTGTCGTCTCGGTAGCGCAGGACCCGGGCGAACCTCAGCGCCACGCCGCCCGGGTAGCGCGGGGATGTCTGCACGCCGTCGAAGGCGATTTCGACGACCTGCTCCGGGCGTACGGTGACGACCCAGCCGGAATCGTCGAGGGCCAGTTGCTTGAAGCGCTCGGTCTGCCAGCGCAGCAGCTCGTCGGTCAGGCCCTTGAAGGTCTTGCCGAGCATCACGAAGCCGCCGGTGCGCGGGTCGCGCGCGCCCAGGTGCAGGTTGGACAGCCAGCCCTTGCGCCGGCCGTGGCCCCACTCGACCGCGAGCACGACCAGGTCAAGCGTGTGGCGGGGCTTCACCTTCACCCAGGCGGCGCCGCGGCGGCCCACGTCGTACGGGGCGTCCTGGGCTTTGATGACGACGCCCTCCTGACCGGCGGCAAGGGCCGCGGCGAACGCTTCCTTGGCCTGCTCCTCGGTCTCGACCGTGCGGCGGCCGACGACGAGCGACCCCGGCAGGGTGTCGGCGAGCGCCGACCAGCGCGCCCGGCCCGGCTCGTCGAGCAGGTCGGCGCCGTCGAGATGCAGCAGATCGAAGAAGTACGGCACGAGCGCCGGTCCGGCCACCGGACCTGCCTTTCCCCCGCGCCGTGCACCGCGGGTGGCAGCCCGGCTGGACGTCTCCTGGAACGGCCTCGGCCGCCCGTCGGCGTCCAGGGCCATCGCCTCACCGTCGAGCACGACATCCCGGACGGGAAGGGCCCGGACGGCGGCCACCACCTCCGGCAGCCGGGGCGTGATGTCGTCGAGGCTGCGGGTGAAGACGGCCACGTCGTCGCCCGAGCGGTGCACCTGGATGCGGATCCCGTCGAGCTTCACGTCGACGGTCGCGGGCGCCCCGGTCGCGAGCAGGGCAGCGCCGACGTCGGGTGCGCTGCTGGCGAGCATGGGAGTGAGTGGAGTGCCGACCCGAAGGCTCATCTCGGACAGCGCGGGTGCCCCGCCGGTCAGCGCCGCCACCGCCACCTGCTTGAGGTCACCGGACAGCAGCAGCGCCCGCCGCACGGCGGTGAGGGGGACCTCGGCCGCCCGGGCGATCGCGTCGGCGAGCAGGCCGGCCTGGGCGCCCTGACGCAGCTCACCACCGAAGAGGCCCACCAGGAGGCGCTGCTCCTCTGCGGTGGCCCGCCCGAAGAGATCGGCGAGCAGCTCCCGACGGCGAGCCTGCGACCCGGCCCCGGAAACGACGGAGATGGCGGCGATGCGCTCGTCCACCTCGGCGACGGTCAGGCTGCCCTCGGCGGCGGGAGCGGGCAGATCACGCAGGGCGGCGTAACCGACACCGGTCTGCCGCTGCCGAAGCTCACCCGCCAGATAGGCCGAACCGGGGGCGATCTCATCACGCTCCAACCGGCGCAGGGCGTCGGCGAGCAAGTCGACCTTGGCCTTGCGGCCCGGCACGGCGGCGACGGCTGCCGAGGTGGCTGCCAGATCCAGGAACTGCACGGACCCATCCTGGCAGCCACCTCCGACATTTTCCGGGCCGTCGAGACGCACTCCCCCGTGAAGCGGTCGCCACGGCCCGGCTCCCTCCGCCAGGACGCGTGCCGGGCGCGTCGTGGCGGAGGGACGCGGGTGCCGGCAACGGATCGGCGGCGCCGGGCCGCTGCCGGTTGAGGCTTGCGGGCCTCGCCCCGGCAGACGCGGCGATCGAACCGGACGCGCCGGCCGCCGCAGCTGCGACCCACCCAACTCGTCCCACGCGCACACCCACCGAGCAGGCGCCGAACCGCTGCCGGCTGCGGCTCGCCCGACTCGACCCGCGGGCGCGACGATCGGAGCGGGCGCCGGGCCGCTGCCGGTTGAAGCTTGCCGGGCCGGCCATCCAGGGACATGGGGCCGGCCCGGTCGCCGCCGGGTCGGGGAGAACCCGGCAGCGGCACCCGCCATCTCCGCGGAAGTCTTGTGGCGACAAGCCTTCCGGGCGATGCGGGCGTTGCGCCACCGTCCGAGCTTTGCGGCCCGGGCGGGTGGCGCGCCTGCCTCGGCGCGGGAACCTTGGGGCGAAGGCTCGGGCAACGCGGCAGGGAGGGGACGGAGAAGTCAGGCGGCCACCGGCTCGGCGATGCGGAAGCCGCGGGCCCGTACGGCGTCGGCGACGCGGCTCAGTTGCGCGTCGAGCTGGCACAGAACGGCGGAGAGCTCCGCCAGCTGGTCGGTGAGCATGGTGTCGTCCCACCCGGAGACGTCGACGTCCCCCAGAGCACTGCCGGCGGCGCGGAGCGCCTCGATGGCGTTATTCGAACTCATGTTCGAATCCTAACAGGAATGATCTCCGCGCCGCAGCAGACTCACCCGTTCGGAACTTCCCGCCCTTCGGAGGACGTCGGCGGCACCGCACCACCGGGCGCCTCGCCCACGGACGGCACCGCACCACCGGGCGCCCTCCCCGGCGGCGGCACGACACCACCGGGGCCCTCGCCCGCGGGCGGCACGGAACCAACAGACATCGCGGTGGGCGGTGGCGGCACGGCACTTCCGGGCGCCCCTGTCCCCCGAGCCACGGCACTGCCTGCCCCTTCAGCCGGCGGCGGCATGGCGCGGCGGAACACCTCGGCCGCCTTGTCCGGCGGGGCGGCTGCCGCCACGAACCCGTCCGGGCGTACGAGGTAGAGGATGCCGGGCCTCAGATGAGTCTGCGGCGCCGCGTCGAAGACGTGCACCGGCAAGCCGAGATCGGGTGGTGGCCTCACGTCGCCGTACGCGTGCACCTGCCATTCCAGCGCCCGCAGAGCCGGGAAGTTGTCGCCGGTCCACGCCAGCCGTCGTCCCACCACGGGATCGCGGGGCTCCTCGGGCAGCATCGGGTAGCGGATGCGGATCTGGCTCACGTACTCGAAGAGGCGGGAGCCGCCCGAGGCGCGGGGCAGGAGGCGTACGGCGACCGGGGCGACGAACGGCACGGCGGCGCGGCGTACGGCACGGAGCCACAGCTTCTGCGAGGTGACGAAGCCGAACAGCCTGTCCGTGGTGGCGACGAGCGTACGGGCAACCGGCCGTCGTTCGGCCGCATAGCGGTCGAGCCACGCCTCGCCGGCCCGGCCGTGGATGACGTCGGCGAGCTTGAACGCCAGGTTGTGCGCGTCCTGCAGGCCGGTGTTCATGCCTTGGCCGCCGACCGGCGAGTGGACGTGGGCGGCGTCGCCGGCGAGGAAGAACGGGCCGTCGCGGAAGGTGGCCGCCACGCGGTGATGAACCCGGTAGGTCGCGAACCAGCGCGAGTCGGCGTACGTGACGGCGAACTCGCGGCGGATCCGGACGCGGGCGTCGTCCTCCCCCACCTTGCCGTCGCCGTCGTCGTCGCGGACGAGGCCGATGAGCCGCCAGTTGCCGCGGCCGTTCATCGGGAAGGCGAGCAGGAAGTCGTCGCCGCCCGGCCGTACGTTGACCGAGCCGTCGACCAGCCCGCCGACGGCCGTCGCGTCGATGACGTAGAACAGGTGCGGGTTGGTGACCCCGTCGAAGGCGATGTCGCGGGACCTGCGCACGATCGAGTTGGCCCCGTCCGCACCGACGCAGTAGCGGGCGGTGACCGTCTCGCCGCCGACGACCGCCTCCACGCCGTCCGGCCCCGGCGTGAGCCGGGTGACCGGGGAATTCCACCGGACCGAGCCGCCGAGGGCTTGCAGGTTGTCGTGGAGGATCTCTTCGTTCCGGCTCTGCTCGAGAACCTGGATCCACGGGTACGGCGTGACGCCGCTGCCCAGGGGCCCGAGCGGGATCCGGCCGAAGACGCGATCGCGGAAGCCCGGTGCCAACGCCTCGGCCCGGCGCGCAGTCTCGAGGACCTTGTCGGAGATCCCGAGCTGGTCGTACACCTCGATGCTGCGCGCCTGCAGGACGAGTGCGCGGGACTCGCGGGTCGGGCCCTGCTTGCCGTCGGCGACGACGACCCGGACGCCGAGCTTCACCAGCCAGTTGGCCAGCATCAGACCGGTCGGTCCGGCGCCGACCACCAGAACGTCGCAGCTGTGCCGGGACGCGCCCGGGTCCGGGGCCGTCATGTCACACGCCGTCTCCGGAAACCGCCGCACCACCGGAAGCAGCCGCGCCGCTGGCAGCCGCCGCACTCCCGGAAGCAGCCGCGCCCGCGCCCAGCGCGGCCACATTGTGCAGCAAGAGCGCCTCGGCGAGGCAGACCCGGGCGAACTCGCCCAGATGCAGGCTCTCGTTGGGGCCGTGGGCGCCCGCGTACGGGTCCTCCACGCCGGTCACCAGGATCGCCGCCTGCGGGAACAGCTCCTGGAAGGTGGCGATGAACGGGATCGAGCCGCCCACGCCCATGTCCACCGGCTCCACGCCGTCCCAGGCGGTCGCGAAGGCGGAGCGCGCCGCGTCGTACGCCGGGCCGGTCGCGTCGATGACGCACGGCATGCCGCCGCTCTCCAAGGTCACCTCGACCCGCGCGCCCCACGGCACGTACTTCTCGAGGTGGGAGCGGATGGCCGCGTACGCCGAGGAGGGGTCGTCGCCGGGCGCCAGCCGCACGCTCAGCTTGGCCTTCGCCTTGGGCACCAGCGCGTTGGGTGCCTCGTTGGTCCTCGGGGCGTCGATGCCGAGCACGGAGACCGAGGGCTTGGTCCAGATGCGGTCGGTGAGCCGTCCGCTGCCGATGAGCTTGACCCCGTCGAGGACGCCCGCTTCGTGGCGGAGCCGCTCCTCGGGGTAGTCGACCGTGGCGGCCTCCCGCCCGACCAGCCCGTCGACCGCCACCTCGCCCTGCTCGTCGTGCAGCGTGCTGATGAGGCGGGCCAGGACGGTGAGCGCATCGGGAACCGGGCCGCCGAACATGCCGCTGTGCACGGCGCTCTGCAGCACGCTCACCTCGACGAAGCAGTTGACGAGGCCGCGCAGCGAGGTGGTCAGCGCGGGCGTGCCGATGTCCCAGTTCCCGGAGTCGGCGATGACGATGACGTCGGAGCGCAGCAGCTCCTTGTGGGTCTGCAGCAGCTCGTCGAGGGAATCGGAGCCGTACTCCTCCTCGCCCTCGATGAAGAGCACCACGCCGACCGGCAGCTGGTCACCGAAGGCACGCAGCGCCGCGACGTGCGCCATGACACCGGCCTTGTCGTCGGCGGCGCCGCGCCCGTAGAGGCGTCCGTCGCGCTCGACCGGCTCGAAGGGCTCGCTCTCCCACAGCGCCGGATCGCCCGCCGGCTGCACGTCGTGGTGCGCGTAGAGCAGGACCGTCGGCGCACCGGGCGGCGCGGGCCGGTGGCCGATGACGGCGGGCTGACCGCCGGCACGGACGATCTGCACCTCGAGCCCGCACCCGCGCAGCAGCTCGGCGACCGCCTCGGCGGACCGCTCGACGTGCGAGTGGTCGAAGCCCTCGAACGCGATCCCGGGAATGCGGACCAGCCGTTCGAGGTCGGCGCGGACTCCGGGCAGCTCACGCGCGATCGCGGCGCGCAGGTCGTCTTCAGTGAGGCTCATGAGCCGATCCTAGGCCCGCGCGCCGGGTCGGTGCGGGGCCGAGGAGACGGCCTGTGGACAACTCAGCAGGCGAGGACCCGGCCTGTGGACAACTCAGCTGGGCGAGGACGGCGGTGGCGGCGGGGTGTCGTCGCTCCGGCGCCGGCTGGTGCCGGAAGCCCAGTCGCGAGCGCCGCGCGCAGCCGAGCCGGCCAGGTCGGCCGCGCCGTCGCCGAGCTTGCGCAGCAGGCCGACGAGCGGATCCTGCGAGGTGCTGAACGTCTGCCGGTACGACTCCGCGGCTGCCTTGACGTCGTCGGTGACCGAGGCGTTGCCGTCGGAGTCGCGGCGCGGGTAGTCCCCTCCGAGAATCCGCGCGTAGTCGCCGGAGTCGATCCATTTGCGCAGCTCCGAGGCCCGGGCCACGGGCACGGGGTGACTGCTCCACGCCGTCATGCCGATCTTGTGGATGCTGTCGCGCAGGTCGCCGCCGCTCTCGTACTCGGCGGCCTGCTCGAGGAACGCGGCCGTGTCGATCTGGGAGAGGTCACCGCCGCCGGCCAGCTTCATGAGCAGCCGCGTCGACGCCGCTGGGTCCTGACCGGCGAGCAGCCCCGCCCGGTCGGCCGACAACTCCGCCTTGCGCCACCACTCGAACATCGCGGCGATGATCGCCCGCAGCGCGATCGCGCCGACCGGCAGCCAGCTGAGGTTCGCGGCCCAGCGGGTCAGGATCATCATGATCGTCTTGTAGACCGCATGCCCGCTGCGGACGTGACCGATCTCGTGGCCCAGCAGCGCGCGCAGCTCGTCGTCGTCGAGCTTCTCCACGGCGGCGGTCGTGATGACCACGAACGGCTTGTCCATGCCGACGGCCTGGCCGTTGATGACCGGCGACTGGGTCACGTACAGCTCGGGGAGCTCGGCCACGTCGAGGGTGGCGGCGGCCTCGGTGAAGCGCTGGTAGACGCGCGGATACTGCCGGTGGTCGACGCGGATCGAGCCGGCGAGGAACTGCAGGCGGAACCCGCGCTCGTTCCACATGCCGAAGAACGCCTTCACCACGTCGTCGAAGCCGCGCAGCTCCCGCAGGGCGGTCAGCGCGCCGCGGTCGGCGGGGTGTTCCCAGGCCCGGGAACTGATGCCGGTCAGCGTGACCCGTCGCCGCGTCGGCCGGTTGTCGTCGGTCGTCATCGTCCGTCCCCGTTCCCGCTGCTCACGCAGCTGATCGTGGCCCATTGCGGCGCCGGGAGGCTACAGCCGTTCGTACCCCTCGCCGGAGCCTTCCGCCGCCCCGTCGACCACCAGGTCGACGTGCGCAGCGGTCGCTTCGGCGGCGAAGTGCTCGTCCTCTGCGGCGCGCCAGCGCTCAAGGTACGCCCGGTAGGCAACATCATCGGCCCCGTCGCGTGCCAGAACCCGCCGCCACCGCAGATCGGCGGGCGCGGTAACGAAGACCGAATACGACAGCTCCGGACGGATCGCCCGGCGTGCCGACGTCACCCCTTCCAAAAGTACGGCCGCAGCAGGCTCGCAGGTCAACGGAACCCCGCCGAACTCCCGCCGATGCCACAGGTAACGCCGATAGGTGGCCGGACGCCCGTGCCGCAACGGCTCGAGCACCTGTTCCTCGAGACGCGGCCAGAACGTGAACTGGTCCTCCCAGCCGTCGAGCAGGTCGTCGGTGTGCACGACCGGAACGTCGGCGGCCTTGGCGAGCCGGCCGGCGAACCAGCTCTTGCCCGAGCCGCTGGGCCCGTCGATCGCCACGAGCCGTACGGGCCCGAGCCGCGGCTCGGTCGCCAGAATCCGCGCGGCGAGATCCGCGAAGCTATCCACCGTGTTCCCCGGGACGGATGACAGGCGGGGCCGCCGGCGCTCCCGGCGGTACGAACGGCAGGCCGGCGGGTGGGCCCTGCTCGATCAGACGCCACAGCGCATCGGTGTCGAGATGCTCCTCGACCAGGTCACCGAGGGCGTCGAGGGCCCGTTCCCGTACGTCCGCGAAGCGGGTGTCCGGCGCCACCACGAAGCCGTGCCGCCCCGCTTGGCGCGCGGCCTCGGTGAGGAACCGGCGCCGGAACTCGTCCGACTCGAAAGCGCCGTGCCAGTGCGTACCGCAGACGGAGCCGACCACCGCGCCTTCGGGCGTGCCGTCCGCGTACCGCAGGAGCGGCTCCGGGTCGCCGCTGGAGACGTACCCGTGATGGATCTCGTAGCCGCTGACCGGGACCTGAGCCCAGGCCGCGCCGCGCGACCGGGCCAGGGTCTTGCGCGCCCCGAAGGTGATCTCGACGGGCAGCAGGCCGAGGCCGGCCACGGTGCCGCGGCGGCTCTCCACCTCGTCGTGGATGGTCTCCGACAGCATCTGGAAGCCGCCACAGATGCCGACCAGCGGCTTCCCGGCGGCCGCATGCGCCCGGACCGCGTCGGCGAGCCCGGTCTCGCGCAGCCAGGCGAGGTCGGAGACGGTCGCCTTCGAACCGGGCAGGACGACGAGGTCGGCGTCGGCGATCTCGGCGGGCTCGATGGTCAGCCGCACCTGCACACCGGGCTCGGTGGCGAGCGCCTCGGCGTCGGTCGCGTTGGAGATCCGGGGCAGGCGGATGACGGCGACCCGCAGCCACTGTGTGCCGCGCGGCGGCCCCGGCCGGCCGAGCACCCTGCCGTACGCGAGTGAATCCTCGGCATCGAGCCACACGTCCAGGTCGAACGGCAGCACGCCGTGCACCGGCCGTCCCGTGGCAGCGGTGATCATGTCGAGACCGGGTCGCAGCAGACCCGGGTCGCCGCGAAACTTGTTGATGACGAAGCCGCTGACCAGCGCCTGATCTTCGGGGCTCAGCAACGCGACCGTGCCGAACAGGGCCGCGAAGACGCCGCCGCGGTCGATGTCGCCCACGACGACGGCGGGAAGCCCGGCCCGTCGCGCCAGCCCCATGTTCACGAAGTCGCCGTCCCGCAGATTGATCTCGGTGGGACTGCCGGCACCCTCGCAGATCACGGCGTCGTACTCGGCGCGCAGCTCCGCCAGGGTGGCGTGGGCGACCTCCGCGAGCCGCGGCCGCATCGTCCGGTAGTTACCGGCCGTCACGGTGTCGACCGCCTCGCCCAGCAACACGACTTGACTGGACAGATCGCTGCCCGGTTTGAGCAGCACCGGATTGAAGCGGATGTCCGGTGCGATCCCACAGGCGGCGGCCTGCATCGCCTGAGCCCGCCCGATCTCGCCGCCGCGCCCGTCGGCGCCGACCACGACGACGGAATTGTTCGACATGTTCTGGGCTTTGAACGGCGCCACCTTCACGCCACGGCGGTGCAGCCACCGGCAGATCCCGGCCGTGACAACACTCTTGCCGGCATCGGACGTGGTCCCGGCCACCAACAGTCCACCGCTCACCGACATCCCCTCCCCGCTCGGGCCAGCGCGATGCCGGCGCCGATGATCGCAGCGGCGAATCCGACAGCGCCGGACACCCGCGCGGCCTGACGCACGTGCGTCGCCGTCGGCCTGGGTCCGTCGCCCAGGAACGGCCGGGTCTCCGTACGCCCGAAGTAGACGTTCCGTCCCCCCAGCCGTACCCCCAGCGCCCCCGCCATCGCCGACTCGCACTGCCCGGCGTTGGGACTGGGGTGATCGTTGCGGTCCCGCCGCCACACCCGCAACGTCTCGGCGGGCCGGCCGCCCACGATGGGCGCAGCGCCGATCGTCAGAACGCCGGTCAGCCGCGAGGGAACCAGATTGAGCACATCGTCGAGGCGCGCCGAGGCGGTGCCGAAACGGGCGTACCGCGCTGAGCGATGCCCGACCATCGCGTCGAGCGTGTTCGCCGCCCGGTATCCGAGGAGCCCCGGCAGTCCGGCGACGCCACCCCAGAACAGCGGGGCGACGACGGCGTCGGACGTGTTCTCGGCGACGGACTCGACGGTGGCCCGGGCCAGCTCAGGCTCGTCGAGCGCCGACGGGTCCCGCCCGCACAGGTGACCGAGCCGCCCCCGCGCCGCATCGAGGCCGCCACGCTCCAGGTGCCCGGCCATGACGGCGGCCTCGCGACGCAACGTACGGCCACCGAGCACGGTCCAGGTGGCCGCCGCGACCAGACCCGCACGAGCCCACGGCCATCGCCGGGTGGCTCTCGCGAGGGCCGCTCCGGCGACGACGGGAACGCCGGCGGCGATCACGGCGTAAACGGCCCCCGCGGGACGGGCCGGACGGTAGAGGCGACCTTCCAACGCCGCGGCCGCCTGCCCGAAGCCGGCGACGGGGTGGAAACGGCGCGGGTCGCCGAGGACGGCGTCCAACGCGTACCCGGCCAGGATTCCGGCGGCGTCGGCTGTCACCGCGGCTCGCCTCGCTCGTTCCATCCGCACCACCCTAGTGAGTCGTTCATGCCCGTCCGGCGCGCCACCGCGGCAGGCGCCCACAGGTCACACGCCGCGCGCCGGCCCCATCCTGCGACCGCGCGGCGCACGACCACGTGCCGGCCGCCGGCACGCTGTCCGAGCCCAGCCGCGCGCCCCCGAGCCCCGTCGCGGGCCGCGTGCCGCCCGCCGGCTCGCCGTCGGAGCCGGCGGCCGGCGGGTTTCTGCCCGCCCGGAGCCTCTGCGCAAGCCGCCGGACGGGCCTGATCCCACCGCAACGGTGGGGTGGGGCGGACGGACGCCGACCACCGAGCGACCGTCCGCCGCCTGCGAGCGACGACGGGAGACGGGGACTCCCGCCGCCGCGCTTTTCGCGCCCGGGCTCCTCCCGGGCCGCGAGTCTTGACCAGACGTCTCCGTGCCTTGCGCGATGACGGCCCGGTGCCGCCACCCGGCACGGGCGCGACGGCGCCGCGCCGGGGTGAGGGCCGGCCGCCACCCAGTGCCAGTGCGGCGACGGCGCCCCGCCGGGCGCGAGGGCCCGGCCGCCGG
>NZ_JBFAQM010000040.1:0-68961 GCF_040677315.1 Actinoplanes sp. NPDC049316
GGTCCTGGACGACTGCGAAGCCCAGGCCGGCGGACACGGTCATCGTTCCCGGGCCCGGCCGCCCCGGCCCGCCCGGGCCCGGCCCGCTTATCCGGCCGCTTCGCCGGTGGCGAGGGCCTCCAGGACCGGCTGGCCGTACTTGGCGAGCTTGTTCTCGCCGACCCCGTTGACGGTGGACAGCTCGGCCAGCGAGCCCGGCCGCAGCGCGGCGATCTGGCGCAGGGTCGCGTCGTGGAAGATCACGTAGGCCGGGACGCCGGCCTCGCGCGCGGCCGAGGCCCGCCAGGCGCGCAGCCGCTCGAAGGCCGCCGCGCCCGCCGGGTCCAGGTCGGCGGCCGGCGCGGCGCTGCCGCCGGAGGAGGACGCACGCCGGGCCCGGGGCGCGCGGGTGCGTTCCGGCTCGCGGCGCAGCATGACCTCCCGCTCGCGGCGCAGGACGCTGCCGCTGGCGTCGGTCAGCACCAGCGTGCCGTAGTCGCCCTCGACCGCGAGCAGCCCCTGCGCCAGCAGTTGCCGGACCACGCCGCGCCACTCCTGCTCGCGCAGCTCGGTGCCGATGCCGAACACGGACAGCTCGTCATGGCGGAACTGGGTCACCTTCTCGGTCGTCTTGCCGAGCAGGATGTCGATGGACTGGCCGGCGCCGAACTTCTGCCCCCGCTCGCGCTGCAGCCGCAGCACCGTGGAGAGCAGCTTCTGCGCCGGGATCGTGCCGTCCCACGACTCCGGCGGGTTCAGGCAGGTGTCGCAGTTGCCGCAGGACGGGTCGGCGGCCTGGCCGAAGTAGGCGAGCAGCTGCGCGCGGCGGCACTGGACCGTCTCGCACAGCGCGAGCATCGCGTCGAGGTGCGCGGCGAGATTGCGCCGGTGTGCCGCGTCGCCGTCCGAGGTCTCGATCATCTTGCGCTGCTGGACCACGTCCTGCAGCCCGTACGCCAGCCAGGCCGTCGACGGCAGCCCGTCGCGCCCGGCCCGCCCGGTCTCCTGGTAGTAGCCCTCCACCGACTTGGGCAGGTCGAGATGGGCCACGAACCGGACGTCCGGCTTGTCGATGCCCATGCCGAACGCGATCGTCGCGACCATGACCAGGCCGTCCTCGCGCAGGAACCGGCTCTGGTTGGCGGCTCGGGTCTGCGCGTCGAGGCCGGCGTGATACGGCAGCGCGGCGATGCCCTGCTGGGTGAGGAACTCGGCGGTCTTCTCCACCGAGGCGCGCGACAAGCAGTAGACGATGCCGGCGTCGCCGGCGTGCTCGGTGCGCAGCAGCTCGAGCAGCTGCCGGCGGGGCTCGTTCTTGGGCACGATGCGGTACTGGATGTTGGGCCGGTCGAAGCTCGCGGTGAAGTGCCGCGCGCCGGTCAGGTCGAGCCGGGTCGCGATCTCCTCGCGGGTGGCGCTGGTCGCCGTGGCGGTCAGCGCGATGCGCGGCACGTCGGGCCAGCGCTCGTGCAGCATCGACAGGTTGAGGTAGTCGGGGCGGAAGTCGTGGCCCCACTGCGCGACGCAGTGCGCCTCGTCGATCGCGAAGAGCGCGATCCGGCCCTGGTCGAGCAGCCGCTGGGTGGCCGGCGAGCCGAGGCCCTCGGGCGCGACGTAGAGCAGGTCGAGCTCCCCGGCGAGGAACTGCTGCTCGGTGCGGCGGCGCTCGTGCGACTCCTGGGTGGAGTTGAGGAAGCCGGCCCGCACGCCGAGCGTACGCAGCGCGTCCACCTGGTCCTGCATGAGTGCGATGAGCGGAGAGATCACCACCCCGGTCCCGGGGCGCACCAGCGCGGGGATCTGGTAGCAGAGCGACTTGCCGCCGCCGGTGGGCATGAGCACCAGGGCGTCGCCGCCGGCCACGACGTGCTCGATGATCTCGTGCTGCCCGCCGCGGAACTCGGCGTAGCCGAACACCCGGCTGAGCACGTCGTACGCGGGGCCCGCGAGCGGGGGAGCGGAAGTCACCCCGCGAGTTTAGTGACCCCGCCGCCGTCCGCTCCGGGGGCTGTGGACAACGACCGTACGGCCGCCGCGGTCTCCGCCGGGAACTCGGCGTGCGGGTAGTGGCCGGCGCCCTCGATCATCGTGACGGTGCCACGCACCCGGTCCGCGACGAGTCGCGCCTCGGCGGCCGGATCGGGGAAATCGGCGTCCTTGGTGCCCATGACGACCAGCGTGGGCACGCGGACCGAGTCCAGCAGCGCCTCGCAGCCGGAGACGTCCGCGGCGAACTGGGCCCGCAGCGCCGCCATCCGGCCCGGCTCGGCCATCTGGGCGGACAGCCGCCTGCGCGCGGCCGCGAAGTCCTCGGGACGGCGCGTCCTGAACGAGTACGCCCAGTACGCCATCCACATCGGCCGGAAGCGCCCCACCGCGGCCACCGCGAGCCGCAGCATGACGTTCGGCCGCGGCATGACCCGCACGAACGGGCCGGTCAGGACGAGGGCCGACACCATGCCGGGTGCGATCGCCGCCACGCGCACCGCCGACGCCGCCGTGTACGAGTTCGCGACGATCAGCGCGGGCCCCGCGTCGAGGTGCCGCAGCAGGGCGATCACGTCGTCCGCGGTCGCGTCGGGGGAGTAGTCGGGCCAGACGGCGTCGCTCTCGCCCTGCCCCCGGGGGTCGAGTGTGACGACGCGGTGGCCGGCCCCCGTGAGCAGCGGGGTCAGGTGCCGGTACGAGTCGCGGTTGTCGCCGATCCCCGGCAGGCAGAGGACGAGCGGCCCGCTGCCGGTGTCGTCGTACGCAAGGGAGCCGAGCGAAGTCTTAAGTCTCATAGCCATAAAGCTACTGCTATTAGCCAAGGGCGTCAACAGGACGGCGTGGCCGGGCCGCAACCTTAGGGGGCGGCTCGGGGTATCACCCCGATGACCACCCGGCGGCCGCGGCGAAGCATCGACGCATGATGATTGCCCGGCCTCTGGTCCTCGCGCTGGCCGCCGGCGCGCTCGTGGCCACGCCCGCCCACGCCCGGCCGCCGACGATCGAGTGGCACCCCTGCGCGACGAGCGGAGCGGACTGCGCGACGCTTCGGCTGCCCGTCGACTGGTCCGATCCCGGCGGTGCGACGTTCGACCTGGCCGTCGCGCGCCGCAGAGCCACCGATCCGGCCGCCCGCGTCGGCACGCTGGTCTTCGGCCCCGGCGGACCCGGCGACTCCGGCACCGACCGCGTCCAGACCGGGATCGGCCGGTTCAGCGCGGACCTGCAGCGCCGGTTCGACATCGTCAGCTTCGACCCCCGCGGGGTGGGCCGCAGCCACGCGATGCCGTGCAAGCCGGCGTACGCCGATCCGGTCGTGCACAGCCAGGCCGAATTCGATCAGCGGGTCCGCGACAACCGCGCGCTCTGGAGCCGGTGCCGCCGGGCGTACGGGGCCTTGTTCGATCACGCCGACACGGCGAGCACCGTCCGCGACCTCGACGCCCTGCGCGCTGCGCTCGGCGAGTCGCGGCTGACCTTTCACGGCAGCTCGTACGGCACCCTTCTCGGCGAGCAGTACGCCGAGCGCTACCCGTCCCGGGTCCGCGCGATCGTGCTCGAGAGCTCCGTCGACCACAGCCGGGACACGAGGGGTTTCCTACGTACGCAGGCCTGGGCGCTGCAGGACTCCTTCGACGCGTTCGCCCGCTGGTGCACCGAGACCGCATGCGACCTGCCGGGCCATGACGCGCACGCCGCCTGGGCGCGGCTCATGGCCGACGCCGACCGAGGCGCGATCAACCTGTCCGCTTGGGACCTCACCGTCACCGCGCACCGCTATCTGTACGGCCCCGACTACGCCACCCTCGCGGCGACGATGCGGACCCTGCTCGACCACCGGCCGGCGGAGCGAGCCGCGCCGCCTCCGCCCGTCCCGGCCGTGTTCTGCAACGACTGGGCGCTGCCGGTCGGCGACTACCGCGCGTACGCCCGGGAGTTGGAGCGGGCGCAGACCCGCGACCTGCGCTACTCGGCGGGCGTCATGGCGGTCGGCATGTGCCTGGGCTGGCCGCAGCCCGTGGCCAATCCCCAGCACCGTCTGCACGTACACACCCGTACGCCGCTGCTGCAGATCAACGCGCGCCACGACCCGGCGAGCGGCTACAACTGGGCGTTGTCCGTCGCGCGCCAGCTCGGCCGGTCGGGGGTGCTGCTCACGTACGCCGGCGCCGGGCACGGCTCGTACAACAGCGGCTCGGGGTGCATGCGGGCAGCGGTGGACGCCTATCTGACCAGGCTCGTGGTGCCTCAGCGTGGGGCGGTGTGCCCGGCCTGAGTCACCCGGTGCGGCAGCGCCACCAGGTCGAGGACGATCTGGGCGGCGCTGCCGCGGCCGGCGTGCAGGTCCAGCGGGGAGCCCTGGCGCCGGTGCCGCTCGGCGACGTGGTGCAGGGCCGACACCCCGGCGCTGGCCAGCAGCGTGACCCCGGTCAGGTCCACCGCGAGCGGGAGCGCGCCGCCGCGGCTGCGGCGCAGCAGGTCCTGCCGCAGGTGGGTGGCGGTGGTGGCGTCGAGCGGGCCGACGACGCGGACCTCGTCCGGCCCCGCCTCCTCGAGGCGCATCGCCTCGGCGTGGGCCGGGCGTGTGCCGGAGTGGCGGGTGACACCGGGCGTACGGGCCGGGCGGGTCAGCGTGTGCCGCAGCGTCGCGACCGTGCCCGCCGGCCCTGGCTCCACGCGCAGATCCCCGACGAGCTGCGCGGTCAGCGCGAGCCCTCGCCCGCGCAGGGACTTGCGGGCCGGCTCGCGCCACGAGCCCCGGTCGCGGACCTCGGCGACGACCTCGCCGGCGGGGGTGAGCCGTACGGTCATCCGGACGCCGGCACCGGCGCGGCCGCCGTACCCGTGCTCGATCGCGTTGGTGACCAGCTCGCTCAGCGCGTGCTGCAGCACGAACGAATCGTCCTCGGTCGCGCCGGCGGCGGCGAGCCACCCGGCGAGCGCCGTCCGCGAGGCCCGCAGCGAGGTCAGCTCGGCCGGCAGCTCCAGGACCAGCTCGGGCGGCGGGGCGACCCGCTGGGCGGCGAGCAGCGTGATGTCGTCGCTGTGCCCGCTGATTCGCACCAGCAGCTCGACGGTCTGGCTGCACACGCGCTCGGCGGCGGTGTCCTGCGGTGCGTGCAGCGCCCGTCCGGTGGCCGCCGCCGCGGCGACCCGGGCGAGCTCGGCGCGGCCGTCGGGCACGGACAGGCCCGGCCGTTCCAGGATGCCGTCGCTGTGCAGGAGCAGCAGGTCACCGATGCCGAGCCGCTCCTCGCGTACGGGGAAGTCACCGCCGGTGCCCAGCGGCGCCGCGCCGGTCGGTGCCAGATAACGGGTGTCACCGTCCGCGCCGACCAGCAGCGGCGGCGGATGCCCGGCCGTGCAGTACGCCAGCCCGCCGCTGCCCGGGTCGAGCACGGCGAGGCAGACGGTGGTGGCGTGCGCGGCGGGGTTGCGCCGCGCGAAGCGGTCCACGGCGGCCATCGCCTCCGCGATGCCGGCGCCGCCGGCGAGCCGGTCCTGCAGCACCGCGCGCAGCTGGCCCATCACGCCCGACGCGGTGACGCCGTGACCCACCACGTCGCCGACGACCAGCGCGACCGTGCCGTCCTCGCGCGCGACCGCCTCGAACCAGTCGCCGCCCGCGGCGCGGTCGGTGTCGGCGAGCAGGTAGCTCGCGGCGATCCGCGCGCCCGGCAGCACCGGCAGCCCGTGCGGGAGCAGCTCGCCCTGCAGGGCCGTGACGACGTCCAGCGTCTTCTCGTAGCGCTCCTGGAGGTGCTCCGCGCGGCTCTCGGCGGCGAGCCGGGCCCGCACCATCGGCGTCACGTCGAAGCCGGCGCCGATGACCCCTCGGATCCCGCCGTCGGCGCGGCGCCACGGGCTGATGGAGAAGGTGGCGTAGACCTCCTGCACGCAACCGTCGGGCCCGGTGAGCGTCGCCCGCCACTCCACGCCGCTCACGGCCTCGCCCGAGCGCAGCACCTCGGCGTACAGCTCGATCCACTGCTGCCCGCCGACGTCGGGGAACACCTCGCTCAGCGGGCGGCCCAGCGTCTCGCGGCCGGGGATCAGCGCCCGGGTCGCCGCGTTGACGTACGCCAGGCGCAGCTCCGGGCCCTCGCAGACGATGAGGATGAACGGCATCTGCTCCACTGCCGACGTGACCGCCTCCGGGTCACCGGCCCGCTCTCCGCCCATCCCACCGCGCTTCCCACTGTGCCGCTGTCAGGCCATCATCGTGCCCCGCCGCCGGGGCCGCACGTCGCCCGGCGGGTGAGCCCGCCCTCAGAGGCCCGGCAGGTCGAGGGTGTGCGCGGTGTGGGTGGCCTTCGTCGCGAGGTAGCGCCGGTTGGCGGGGGACAGGTGCACCCCGGTCGGGATGCGCTCCTTCACCTCGACCCCGCACGCCTGCAGCTGCGCCGCCTTGTCGGGGTTGTTGCTGAGCAGCCGGATCTTGTCCGCGCCCAGCGCCAGCAGCATCTGCGCCGCCGCCGTGTAGTCGCGTTCGTCCTCGCCGCGGCCCAGCGCCACGTTCGCCTCGTACGTGTCCAGCCCCGCCTCCTGCAGCGCGTACGCGTCGAGCTTGGCGTACAGGCCGATGCCGCGGCCCTCCTGGCGCAGGTAGAGCAGCAGCCCGCCGACGCTCGCGATGCGCTCGACCGCCTCGCGCAACTGCGGCCCGCAGTCGCAGCGCTGGCTGCCGAAGACGTCGCCGGTCAGGCATTCGCTGTGCGGGCGGACCAGCGGCGCGTCGAGCACGGCCCGTTCCCAGTCGCCCAGTCCCAGGGCGAGGTGCTCCCGGCCGTCGAGCAGCCCGTCGAAGGTGAGCACGCGGGCGGTGGTCGTGTAGCCGTCGGCGAAGCGCAGCGGCACCGTCACGCGCGTGCGTACGGTGGCCCCTGGAACGTCCCTCCAGCCCGGCGCTTCGGACATCGGCCCCCCACTTTCGATGATCGGTCTTTCCCCGTACCCCTGGCAGCGGGGGTGTCAGTCCCGGAACCGGTCGGACAACGCGTACCGCAGCAGCACCACGTCGCCGATGCGGCGGACGTCGGCGAGCTGCGCGCGGCGTTGCGCGCACCACGGGAAGTCGCCGTCCCCGACGAAGCGCGGGGCCTTGGAGTCGCCCACGAAGAACGGCGCGACGACCAGTTGGAGCTCGTCGGCGAGCCCGGAGGTCAGGAACTGGGTGTGCACGGTGCCGCCGCCCTCCACCATGAGCCGGGCGATGCCGCGGCCGGCCAGGTCGGCGGTGACGCGGCGCAGGTCGACCGGGTCGCCGCCGTCCACGACCGTGGCGAGGTGACCCAGCTTGTGCCGGGCCGGTGCCATCGCCGGGGTGGCGCAGTACACCAGCTTGGCGGACTCGCCGAGGGTGAAGAAGTGCGCCCGCGGGTCCAGGTCGCAGCTGCTGGTGACGGTGACCTTGACGGGGTCCGGTGACTGCCCGCGTGCCTCGCGGGTCTTGCGCCGGGTCTCGTCGCGGATCAGCAACCGCGGGTTGTCCTGGCGTACGGTGCCGGCGCCGACCAGGATCGCGTCGCAGCCGGCGCGGACCTCGTCGACCCGGTCGAAATCGGCGTCGTTGGACAGCAGCAGCCGTTCGTCGTCCGCGCTGTCGACATATCCGTCGATGGACATGCCGCAGCTCAGCAGGACGTACGGCCGATCTTCCACCGCACCAACATAATCCGCGCCGAGGGTGGCGGCACCCTCACGCACCGCTGCCGACCAACTCCCGGACCGGGCGGACGGTGGGACGTACCGGCGCGATCTCGACAATCTCCACCATCGGAAGGGCCCGTGCCGCCGCCCGCGCCCGGGCCCGGCTCGCGGCCCGTGTGGCAATGACCACAAGACCCGGCAGCGCCGCGACGAAGGCGAAGAGGCCGTACACGACGGAGATCGTCAGGCCCTGGGTGGCGCTGAGCCCGGCCGCGCCGAACGCCCAGGCGGTCACGCCCTCCCGCGGCCCCCAGCCGCCGATGTTCACCGGCAGCGCCATCGACAGCAGCGCCAGCAGCATGAGCGGCGTGAGGCGCAGCAGCGAGGCGTCCGAGCCGGCGGCGCGGGCCGCGACCACGAAGGTCGCCAGGTGCCCGGCCAGCACGACCGTCGACGCGAGCAGGACGCCCGGCCAGTTGCCGCGGGCGAGCAGCCCCGCGCGGACCTCGGCGACCGCGGTCCGCGCCGCCCGGGCCCAGCGGGACGCGCCGCTGCGCAGCCGGCCGACCGCGACGACGAGCAGGACCGCGACCGCGGCGACGGCCGCGGCGGTCACCGCGACCGCCTGCCCGTGCTCGCGCAGATGCGACGACACCGGCGACGGTACGGTCAGCAGCACGGCGACCCCGACGCAGACGAGCACGATCTGCCCGGCCGTGCGTTCCAGCACCACCGCCCGAACGCTCTTGCCCACGTCACCGGCGTCCCGGCCGTGCTGCACGGCCCGGTCCACGTCGCCGAGGACGCCGCCGGGCAGAGCCGCGTTGATGAACAGGGCCTTGTAGTAGTCGGCGATCGCGCTGCGCATCGACAGCCGCAGGCCCAGGCCGCGGGCCACCAGACACCAGCGCCAGGCGCTGAACACGGTGGTGGTCACCCCGATCGCGAAGGCGAGGCCGAGGGCGGGGGCGTCGATCACCCGCAGCCCGTCGACGAACGCCCCGGTGCCCAGGCGCCAGAGCAGCACGGCGAGGATCCCTGCCCCGCCGAGCAGCCGCGCCCACGCCCAGATCGATCGGTTCATGCCGCCCCCTTGTAGCTCGCCGTCCTGACACTCATACGTCCCGGCGGCGCCGGGCGGTTCAGTCCTTGCGGGCGTAAAGATCTTGGTGACCCACGGTCGCGTGCAGCGTGCCGGCCTCGATCGCGGCCAGCCGGTCCGCAAGATAGCCGTCGAGCCGCAGCTCAGGGCGCTGTTCGGCGGCCGCGGCCACCCAGCCGCGCAGCCACTCGGCGAGCAGGGCGGGCGTGTCGGGCCCCAGCGACCAGGGACTCTCCCGGGTGGTGACCGTCACCCCTGCGGTGGCGAACGCCTGGGCCGCGGCGCCGACGGCCTCCGGCCCGAGCAGCCGGCGGCCGCCCGTCTCGCGCCGCTGGTGCTCGTTGAACGCCGCGCGGACCTCGGCGTCGAGCGGGTGCGGCGGGTCGAAGGTGACCTCGCCGGTGACGGAGAGCGTGAAGAGCGCGGGCACGCCCGCCGCCGCGCAGGCCTCGGCGAGCGCGGTGACCTCGTCGGCGGTGAACAGGTCGAGCAGGGCCGAACAGGTGACCAGCGACACCCCGGTCAGGTCCGCGGCGGTCAGCTCCGTGACGTCGCCCTGGGCGGTCCCGGCGGTGACCGGGCTGCCGTCCGCCGCGGCGGTGGGCAGGTGCGCGGCCGCGTACGCCAGCAGCGCCGGATCACGGTCCTGCAGGACCCACCGCTGCGGTCCGGGCAGCCGGGGAGCCAGCCAGCGTGCCAGCGAGCCCGTCCCGCAGCCGAGGTCGCGGATGACGATCTCGCCGCCCGCCGGCCGGACGAGGCCGGCGAGGTCGGTGGAGCGCGCGGCGGCGTCCGCGGGCTCGCGCAGCGACAGCCACTCGGTGCTGAACTCTCCGGTCATCTGTCCACTACCTCGCTCAGTCGTCGGGTCGTCTCGTCCCAGCCGCGCAGCGTGTCCCGCCGGGCGCGGGCCGCGGTGCGCCAGGCGGCGCGCAGACCGGGGTCGGTCAGCCACCGGCGCAGGGCCGTGGCCAGGGACTCTACGTCGCCCGGCGGGAGGAGCCCACCCGGTACGGCGCCGTCCGGGGCTCGTCCCACCGCCTCGGGCACGCCCTCCACCCGGGTGCCGAGCACGGGGATACCGCGGGCCAGCGCCTCGGTGACGACCATCCCGTACGTCTCGGCGCGCGAGGGCAGCACGAGCAGGTCGGCGGCGGCGTACGTGGCCTCGAGCGCGGCGCCCGTCCTGGCGCCCACGAAGCGCACCCGGTCGCTGCGCGCCGTCACGCGGGCCGCGTACGCCGGGTCGCGGTCGAGCGCGCCGGCGCACACGCACTCCCAGGGCAGGTCCTCGAGGCGGACGAGGGCGTCGACCAGCACGTCCTGCGCCTTGCGCGGGGTGACCGCGGCGACGCACAGCAGGCGGCGGCCGTCCGCGCTGCCCTCGGCGAGCGGCGCGCGATCCACGCCGGGCGGCGCGACGTGCACGGTGCCCGGGGACAGCCCGTGCAGGGCCTCGATGCGGCGGGCGGCGCCCTCGCTCGTGGCCACCACGGCGTGCGCCGCGTGCAGCGCCCGCCGTTCCCGCTCGGGCAGCTCCGGCGCGGCCCCGGTCTCGTCGCCCAGCGGCAGGTGCACCAGCACGACCTGCCGCAGCCGCGCCGCCTGGGCCTCGACGATCTCCGGGACGGCGCCGGCGACCAGGCCGTCCATCAGCACGGTGGCGCCGCCGGGGAGCGACTGCAGCGCGGCGGTCAGCTCGCGGGCCTGCTCCGGTCCCGGGTACGGCCACGGCCCGGCGACCGCGATCTCGTGCACCGCGCGGGTGGCCGCCAGCCCGGTGAGCACCCGGCGGTCGTACGTGTTGCCGCCGCTCGGCGCCGCCGGGTCGTCGATGTCGCCCGGCAGCACCGCGTACAGCGGTCCGGTCACAGGTCTCGCTCGTACGTCGCCCACGCGATGTGCGACTCGTGCAGCGTGACCGCGATGCCGGTGAGCCCGCTCGCACCCGCGCCGAGCGCGCCGCCCGCCGCCTTCTCCGCGAGCCGGTCGGCGATGACCTTGGCCAGGTACTCGGTCGAGGTGTTGATCCCGGCGAAGTCCGCCTCGTCGTCCAGGTTGCGGTAGCTGAGCCCGCCGCAGATCGCGTGCAGCTCCTGGCTCGCCAGCCCGATGTCGACCACGATGTTGTCCGCGTCCAGCTCGGGACGCTTGAAGGTGGCGTCCACGACGAAGGTGGCGCCGTGCAGCTTCTGGGCCGGTCCGAAGACCTCCCCGGTGAAGCTGTGCGCGATCATGATGTGGTCACGGACCGTGACGCTGAACATCTACTCTCCCGTCGGATAGGTGATGAGGTGACACAGGGCGGGCAGTTCGCCGCGGGTCAGCCGGGGCAGCAGCTCCGGCATCGCGGCGAACTCGGACTCGCCGGTGATCAGCGTGTCGAACACCGGGTCGGCGAGCAGGTCGAGGGCGATCGCGAGGCGGTCGGCGTACGAGCGGCGCCCGCGCCGGGCCGGGGCGATGCCGCCGACCTGGCTGCTGCGGATGGCGAGGCGCCGGGAGTGGAAGAACTCCCCGAGCGGCACGCTGACCTCGCGGTCGCCGTACCAGCTGAGCTCGACGACCGTACCCTCGGCGGCGAGCAGCTCCAGCGACCGGGTCAGCCCGGCCGAGGTGGCGCTGGCGTGCACGACCAGGTCGCAGTCGTCGCGGGCGTCGGCGGGCAGGGCGAAGTCCACGCCGAGCGCCGCGGCGATCCGCGCCCGGTCCGGGTCGGTGTCCACGAGCTGGACGCGGGCGCCCGGGAAGCGGGACAGGATCGCGGCGACGCTCGCGCCGACCATGCCCGCGCCCACCACGGCGATGCGGTCGCCGATCAGCGGCGCGGCGTCCCAGAGCCCGTTGAGCGCGGTCTCCACCGTGCCGGCGAGCACCGCCCGTCGGGCCGGGACCCGCGGTGGCACGACGGTCACCGCGTCGGCCGGGACGACGTAGCGGGTCTGATGCGGGAAGAGGCAGAACACCGTACGGCCGAGCAGCTCCGCCGGACCCTGCTCGACGACGCCGACGTTGAGGTAGCCGTACTTCACGGGGGCGGGGAAGTCGCCCTCCTGGAACGGGGCGCGCATGATCCCGTGCTGGCTGTGCGGCACGCCGCCGCGGAACACCAGCGTCTCGGTGCCGCGGCTGACCCCGGAGTGCAGCGTGCGGACCAGCACCTCGCCGGGTCCGGGCTCCGGCACGTCCACCGGCCGGATCTCGCCCGTACCGGGGCGCGCCAGCCAGAACGCTTCGGCCGTACCCGCCATGGGTGTTTCTCCTCCGGTGACTGAACCGAACGCGCTGGGGAAGCGTGTTTAGGACAGCGGCAACCATACGCGGGACCCGATCTTGCCCACCCGGAGGCACTGTGACACTCAGCATCGACACCATGACGGCCCGTTCCGGCCGAGGCCCCCTCGCCGGTGTGGCCGCCCAGGTCGTCATCATGGCGGCGCTCGCCGCCACGGTGGGCCTGAGCGCGGCGGGCTGGCTGGCCGGCCTCGCGTACGCCGTGGTGTTGTGCGCCCTGCTCCGCTCCGGGATGCGCCGGGCCGGGATGCGCGCCATGGGTCCCGCCAACGCGGTGACTCTGGGCCGGGCCACGCTCGTCGGCGCGGTGACGGCGCTGGTGGTCACGTCCTTCGAACATTCCGTGGCGCTGCCGGTCCTGGTGACGCTGGTCGGTGTCGCGCTCGCCCTCGACGGGGTCGACGGGCAGGTCGCTCGCCGCACGGGCAACGTCACCCCGCTCGGCGCACGCTTCGACATGGAGGTCGACTCGTTCCTCGCGCTGGTGCTGAGCGTCTACGTCGCCGGCACCGTCGGCTGGTGGGCCCTGCTCATCGGCGCCGCCCGGTACCTGTTCGTCGCGGCCGCCGCGGTCGCCCCGTGGATCCTCGCGGCGCTGCCGCCCCGGTTCTCCCGCAAGGTCGTCGCCGCCACCCAGGGCGTCGTGCTGGTCGTGGCCACCGCGGGCGTGCTGCCGGACGCGATCACCCGGGTCGCCGTGGCGGCCGCCCTCGCCTCGCTCATCTGGTCGTTCGGCAAGGACATCGCCTGGTTGTGGCGCGCTGAGCAGGAGCGCCGCGCCTCGGTGGCCGCCCGCCGGGCCCGGGTGCTGCCGCGTATGGTCCCCGGCGTGCGGCGTACCCGCCGGCCGGCCTCGGTCAGCGCCTGACGCGTCAGGAGATCCGCCGCACGGTCCCCGGCCGGGCGGCGGGCACCGCGTCCGGGTGCAGCACCGCCGCGATCGCCTCGATCCCGTCGACCAGCCGCGGACCCGGCCGGACCACCAGGCCGTCGCCGTCGATCGCCCACACCGCCGCGTCCGGGAAGTGCGGCACGACCCGCTCGGCCTGCCCGGCGGCGCCGTCGAGGTGGAACCCGCACGGCGTGACGAGCACGACGTCCGGCCGGGCGGCCGCCAGCTCGGCGTACGAGGTCTCGACCGACCGGGCGCCGGGACGGGCCGCGACGGGCTCCCCGCCGGCGGCCGTGACCAGGTCGGGCACCCAGTGGCCGGCGGTGAACGGCGGGTCGACCCACTCGACGACGGCCACCCGCGGACGCGGACGGCCGCCCACAGCGGCGGCGATCGCGTCCAGTCGCGCGCGCAGCGACGCGACGAGAGCCGTCGCGCGCTCCGGCACCCCGGCCCGCTCGCCCACCGTCAGGAAGGTGCCGAGGACCTCCTCCAGCGTGTACGGGTCCAGCGACACCACGTCCGCCCGGCAGCCCAGGTGCTCCAGCGCGTCCGAGACGTGCCCGGAGGGCAGCGCGCACACCCGGCACAGGTCCTGGGTGAGGATCAGGTCGGGCTCGAGGCCGGCGAGCGCGTCCTCGTGCAGCGTGTAGAGGTCGCCGCCGGCCGCCAGCTGCGACTTCACGTACGCGTCGATCTCGGCGGGGCTCAGGCCGCGGGTGTCCCGGCCGCCGACCACCACCGCCTTGTCCGCCCGGGCCCGGGCCGGCTCGTCGCACTCGAAGGTGACGCCGACCAGGTCGGTGTCGAGGCCGAGGGCGTACACGATCTCCGTGGCGGAGGGCAGCAGCGAGACCAGGCGCATGGTCCGTCAGTCTGCCCTATGCCACCGCCCGCGCGATGAGGTCGCACGCCTCCGGCAGGCAGGTGCTCCAGTACGCGAAGTTGTGCCGGCCCTCGCGGTAGCTGCCGGCCGCCCGGCCCTCGGGCAGCGCCTTCTCCAGCGCCTTCACCTCGGGGAGCAGGCCGTCCCCGGTGCCGCACCACAGACCGACCGGGATGCCGCGCAACCGGTCCACCTGTGCGAACACCTCGTCGCCCGGGGAGACCGCGGGGGAGAAGGCGGCGACCGACCGGACGAAACCCGGGAACGTCTCGGCCAGCAGCAGCGACCCGTACCCGCCCATGGACCAGCCGAAGGCGGCGATCCGGGTGGTGTCGAAGCCGCGCCGGGCGCACCAGGCGGGGATCTCCTCGTGCACCATCGCCTGCGGGTCGTCGGTGCCGGACGGCCGCCACGCCAGCCGCCCGCCCGTCGCCCCGGCCAGCACGAACGGGGCGTTGCCGCGGCGTACGGAATCGGTCAGGAACCGGCCCAGGCCGAGCGCGGGATAGTCGGCGGCGGTCTTGGAGGCGCCGTGCAGCACGAGGCAGACCGGCAGCCCGCGCCCGTCGCCGTGCCCCGCCGGCACGGCCGTGTAGAAGTCGACGTCCCGGCCCCGCGCCCGCGACCGCCGGGTCTCCAGGCGCTCGTCGCCGAGCGGGGCGTCCGGGATCACCGGCTCAGCGGCGTACCTGTTCCGGGCGTAGCCCCCGGCGGCTGCGATCGCCACCGCCGCGCCCGCCCCCGCCAGCAGCGTCCGTCGTCTCATCACCGTCCTCAACGCCGCGCGGAGCCCGCCGTGACGGCACGACGATCAACGCCACCCCGGCGACGACGGCCGCCGTGGCCGGCGCGGGCGCCACGGCCGCCCTCGATCTGGGACTGTAATTACATAGAGTTAACTTAGGCTGGCCGTTCGGCCGGTGTGGTGCCTCAGAGTCACTGCGTATGCTGCCCTCGTGAACTTGACCGAGGTCGCGATGGTTGCTGCCATCACTGTGAGTGTTGCCGGTGTTTCTTACGCTGTGGTGAACTCGCACGGCCTTACGGGGGCCACGGTCAAGGTCGCCGACCAGGTGAGCTGCCGAGCGGTGGACGACGCGATCGTCGCCTACGCCGCCCAGTCCGGCGCCGCCCCGGTCCGCATGGAGCAGCTCCGGCCGTACGTGAAGGGCGATGTGTCCGCGTACCGGATCGTGGGTGGGCGGGCGTCCGGCCCCGGCTGCTGACCGGGGTGAGCCGCGACCGTGCTCCTGACGGTCCGGCGACACGGAGGGAAATCCGCCTGATCCGACACGGAAGTCCTGTTCGTACCTGTATGACGGTTTCATGGGTGAGTTGACGAGGCGGGACAAGCAGGTCGTCGGCGGGATGGTGGCGCTCCTGGTCGCGAGCGGGGGCGCGCTGGTCCTCAGCGGCGAGAGCGCGGAGACGGGCGGGACGGCGACGGCGCCGCCGGAACGCACGGTCATCGCCGGGGCGGAGACGGAGATGGGCCCGGCCCGGCTGCCGGTGCCCGGCAGGCCCGCCGGCTCGGCGCAGGAGGGCGCGGCGGAGGCGCCGTCCGAGATCCGCACGCTGAGCCCGTGGCCGGGCCTTCCGGCGGCGACGGGTACGGCGACCGGCGCCACCGGCAGCCGCACCACCGCGCCCGGCGTGACGCCGCAGCGGGTTCCGAGCCCGCCGCCGCTGGTGCGGCCGCCGCTGCCGACGCCGACCACGCCGGCCCGGCCCACCACGCCGGCCACCTCGAAGCCCGTCCCGGCCACCAAGCCGCCGGCCCGGCCGCACACCCGGCCGCCGGTCAGCCGGCCTCCCGCCACGAGGCCGCCGGTCACCACCCCGCCGGCGACCACGCCCCCAACGACCACGCCCCCGGTGACGACTCCGCCGGCCGAACCGGCCACCCCGCCGGTCACCGAGGCGCCGCAGGAGCCGTCCGAACCGGAGCCGGCGAAGTCCGAGCCGCAGGACCAGGGCGGCGAGGACCACGATCACGACTTCCCGTGGGAGCCCGGCGAAGGTGGTCTGCCCGACCCCGGCTCGCTGACCTGGCCCCCGTCCGTGCCGCCGGGGAACCCCTTCGGGTAGACCGGCGCAGGGTCATACGATCAGCGGCGGAACGTACCTACGCACGGAGGGATGACATGGGCACCGAGACGCTGGAATTCCAGGCCGAGGCGCGGCAGCTGTTGCAGCTGATGGTCCACTCGATCTACTCGAACAAGGACATCTTCCTGCGCGAGCTCATCTCCAACGCCTCCGACGCGCTGGACAAGCGGCGCCTCGCCGGGCTCACCGAGGACAGCCTGCGCGCCGACGACCTGCACATCGAGATCGAAGCCGACAAGGAGGCGCGCACGCTGACCGTGCGCGACAACGGCATCGGCATGTCGCGCGACGAGGTCGTCGGGCTCATCGGCACGATCGCCCGCTCCGGCACCGCCGAGATGCTGCGCCGGCTCAAGGAGAGCAAGGAGGCGGAGTCCGCCGAGCTGATCGGGCAGTTCGGCGTCGGCTTCTACTCGACGTTCATGGTCGCCGACGAGGTCACCCTGGTCACCCGCAAGGCCGGCGAGGACGCGGGCACCCGGTGGCGGTCGGCGGGCGAGGGCACGTACACGATCGAGGACGTCGCCGACGCCCCCACCGGCACCGCGGTCACCGTCCACCTGCGTCCGAAGGACGAGGAGGACGCGCTCTACGACTACGCCGACGAGTGGAAGATCCGCGAGATCGTCAAGCGGTACTCCGACTTCATCTCGTTCCCGATCCGCCTGCTCAAGGGCGAGGGCGAGCCGGAGACGCTGAACTCCATGAAGGCGCTCTGGGCGCGGCCGCGCTCGGAGGTCAAGGACGAGGAGTACACCGAGTTCTACCGGCACATCAGCCACGACTGGACCGACCCGCTGGAGATCATCCAGATGCGGGCCGAGGGCACCTTCGAGTACGAGGCCCTGCTGTTCATCCCGTCCCGCGCGCCGCACGACCTGTTCCAGCGCGACGGCCGCCGCGGCATCCAGCTGTACGTCAAGCGCGTGTTCATCATGGACGACAGCCGCGAGCTGATGCCCGACTACCTGCGCTTCGTCAAGGGCGTCGTGGACGCGGCCGACCTGTCGCTGAACATCTCCCGCGAGATCCTGCAGCAGGACCGGCACATCCAGCTGATCCGCCGGCGCCTGGCCAAGAAGGTCCTGTCGACCGTCAAGGACCTGATGGCCAAGGAGCCGGAGAAGTACCGCACCCTGTGGCGCGAGTTCGGCCGGGCCATCAAGGAGGGCCTGCTCGGCGAGGCCGACGACCAGAAGGCCATCCTCGACGTCGCGTCGTTCGCCTCCACGACCGGCGACGAGCCCACCACCCTCGCCGGGTACGTGTCCCGCATGAAGGACGGCCAGGACGCGATCTACTACATGACCGGCGAGAGCCGCGCCCAGGTCGAGAACTCCCCGCACATGGAGGCGTTCAAGGCCCAGGGGTACGAGGTCCTGCTGCTCACCGACCCCGTCGACGAGATCTGGGTCGAGGCCGTGCCCGAGTACGACGGCAAGAAGCTGCAGTCCATCGCCCGTGGCAACGTCGACCTGAAGGCCGACGAGAAGCCGTCCGAGGAGAAGACCGGCGAGTTCGCGCCGCTGCTCACCTGGCTGGGCGAGACCCTCGCCGACGTCAAGGAGGCCCGCCTCTCCACCCGGCTCACCACCTCGCCGGCCTGCCTGGTCAGCGACGCGAACGACATCACCCCGACGCTGGAGAAGATGTACAAGGCGATGGGTCAGGAGGTGCCCCCGGTCAAGCGCATCCTCGAGCTGAACCCGGACCACCCGCTGGTCACGGGTCTGCGCGACGCGTACGCCCGGAGCGCCGACGCCCCGGACCTGCCGGAGACCGCGGAGCTGCTGTACGGCACGGCCCTGCTGGCCGAGGGCGGCGACCTGGCCGACCCGGCCCGCTTCGCGAAGCTCCTCGCGGACCGCCTCGCCAGGACGATCTGAACGACCCCTAGGGTGGGCGGCATGACCTCCTCGACCGAGATCCGGCTTGCCGCCCGCCCGCACGGGACGCCCGTGCCCACCGACTTCGAGACCGTGCGGACCGAGGTGCCCGATCCCGGACCCGGGCAGCTGCTCGTCCGGAACACGCTGATGAGCGTCGACCCGTACATGCGGGGCCGGATGGACGACCGCAAGTCGTACGTGCCGCCGTACGAGCTCGGCAAGGCGCTCGAGGGCGGCGCGGTCGGCGAGGTCGTCGCCTCGGGGGCGGACGGCTTCCAGCCCGGCGACACGGTGCTGCACGGGCTCGGCTGGCGCGAGTACGCCCTCGTCGAGGCCCGCTCGGCGGCGAGGATCGACCCGTCCCGGGGGCCGCTGGGGGCGTACCTCGGCGTGCTGGGGATGCCGGGGCTGACCGCGTACGCGGGCCTCATCCGCACCGCCGAGTTCAAGCCCGGCGACGTCGTCTTCGTCTCCAGCGCGGCCGGCGCCGTCGGCCAGGTCGTCGGCCAGCTCGCCAAGCTCAAGGGCGCCGCCCGGGTCATCGGCAGCGCCGGCTCGGCGGCCAAGGTCGCCTACCTGCGCGACGAGCTGGGCTTCGACGCGGCGTTCGACTACCACGAGGCCCCCGTACGCGACCAGCTCAGGGCGGCCGCCCCGGACGGCATCGACGTCTACTTCGACAACGTCGGCGGCGACCACCTCGAGGCCGCGATCTCCGCGCTCAACGTCCACGGCCGGGTCTGCGTCTGCGGCATGATCAGCGTCTACAACGCCACCGAACCGGTCCCGGCGCCCCGCAACCTGGCCCAGGTCATCGGCAAACGCCTCACCATCCGCGGCATGCTCGTCCGTGACCACGGCGACCTGCGCGACCAGTTCCTCACCGAGGTGGCCCCGAAGGTGGCCGACGGCACGATCCGCTACCGCGAGACCGTCCTCGAGGGCGTCGACCAGGCCGTGGAGGCGTTCCTGTCGATGCTGCGCGGCGACGGCATCGGCAAGACCCTCGTGAAACTGTCCTGAGTCACGCGCGCCCGCCGGCGCGGCATGCCGTGCCGGCGGGCCCGGGCCGGCGTGATCTCATAGGACGGTGCCGACCATCTTCACGAAAATCATCAACGGCGAGCTGCCCGGCCGCATCGTCTGGTCGGACGAGCGGGTCGCGGCCTTCCTCACCATCGCGCCGCTGACGCCCGGCCACACGCTCGTCGTGCCGCGCGCCGAGGTCGACCAGTGGACGGACCTCGACCCGGACCTGTACGCCCACGTCATGTCGGTGAGCCACACCATCGGCGGCGCCCTCAAACGGGCGTTCGACGCGCCGCGGATCGGGCTGATCGTCGCGGGCTTCGAGGTGCCGCACGCCCACGTCCACGTCTTCCCGGCGCACGACATGACCGACTTCGACTTCGCCCGCGCGAACCCGAGCGTCCCGGCCGAGGACCTGGACGCCCACCACGAGCGCATCCTGGCCGCCCTCGACCGCGACTGACGCAGCGGGCCCGGACATCCGACGAGGGCTTCGCACGGAGCATGACCATGAGCTTCATCGTGGCCAGGCAGCGAACCGCGTCATGGCCATGACCGGCCCGACATCGAGCACGACCGGGTTGTCGGTGCGGCCGAGGTGTCCCAGGCTTATCCGGGGTCGAGCCGCGGGGTGCTCAAGCGGCTGCCTGGTGCCCAGTCAGGTCGGGATGTTCTGACGGTCAGCGCAGCGCTGCGAGCCAGCTGCGGGGGCCGCGGTGCCGGACCCTGATTCCGGCGATGCCGATCGCGTAGCGGAGCGCCTCCGGGAGCTCCGCGCCTCGCGCCACCGCGACCGTCAGCGCGCCGTGGAAGGCGTCGCCCGCGCCGGCGGTATCGACGGCGGCGACCGGCGGGACGTCGATGTCGCCCGAGGACTCGCCGGACCACCACCGGACCGGCTCCGGCCCGGACGTGATCGCCCCGCGGTCCACGCCGAGGTCACGCAGCGCCTGCTCGACCGGGAGGGCGCCGGGCGGGCGGAAGGCCGAGGAGCACGCGACGACCGCCGCGTGGGGGAGCAGCTCCGCGAAGACCGGCCGCCACGTGCCGGCGTCCAGCACCAGCGGCCGCCCGCTGCGCGTGGCCGCTGTAGCCAGTGCCGGGTGATGGCCGTCGGCGAGCACCGCGTCCGCGGTGGTCAGGGTTTCCGCAAGATCTGACGGTACGGCCACAGCGACGTCCCGGGCATTACGGCTGACGATCGTGCGCTGGCCGGTGGCGTCGAGCACCGTGACGGCCGAGACCGGCGGGGGTTCCGTGGCCTCCGGTGTCGCGTCGAGCAGGGTGACGCCGCAGGCGCGCAGGTCGGCCCGGATGAGGTCGCCGAGCGTATGGGCGCCGACCGCGGTGACCAGGGTGACCTGCGCGCCGAGCGCCGCGGCGGTGACCGCGGCGTTGGTGGCCGGACCGCCGGCCGCCACCTCCGCCGAGAGGGCCTCCGCCTTGTCGTCCGGGCCGGGCAGGCGGTCGACGCGCTGGACCAGGTCCACGGTGGCCAGGCCGACGCAGACGACCCGCACGCCGGCTCAGCTCGCGAGGTTGGAGAAGAAGACGCCGATGTTGCGGAACACTTCCGCGATGCCGTCGCCGATGCCCCGCGCGATGTCCGCGGCCGGGCCCGGGTTCGTCCCGATGTAGAAGATGACCAGCGCGAGCACGATCCAGCCGACGGCCTTCTTCATCGCCGCCCACCTCCCCGGCGTGAGTGATCGAGACCGATCGTGACACAGCGCGGCAGCTCACGGGGCCGGACGCGCCGTCAGAGATCGAAAAGCCGGGCCGCGTTGTGCCAGCACACCGCGCGCAGCCAGGCGTCGCCGAGATCGAGGGCGGCGAGGGCTTCGAGCTGGTGGGCGTACGGGTACGGGATGCTCGGGAAGTCGCTGCCCAGCAGGACCTTCCCGGCGAGCCCGAGGTCGCGCAGGCGGGGGAGCAGCTCGCGCGGGAACGGGGCGATGTCCTCGAAGAAGCCGGTGAACGCCATCGTGGTGTCGAGGCCGGCGCGGTCGTGACGCTCGGCGAGCTCGAGGAAGCCGGCGTACTCGGGGGCGCCCAGGTGCGCGGCGATCATCGCCAGGCGGGGGTGACGGCGCAGCACCTCGCCGATCGGGCCCGGGCCGGTGAAGCGGTTGGCGACCGGGCCGGAACCGGCGTGCACGATCACCGGCGTCCCGGTGTCGGCGAGGACGCCCCACGCCTCGTCCAGCTCGGGGGTGCGCGGGTCGAAGCCGCCGACCTGCAGGTGCAGTTTGAAGATGCGCGCTCCGCGCTCGAGCGCCGTACGGACGTCCCGCGCCGCCGACGGCTCCGGGAAGAACGTCGCGCTCGGCAGGCAGCCGGGCGTGCGGGCGGCGAAGTCCAGCGTCCACGCGTTGAGGTCGGCGGCCATGCCGGGGCAGTGGGCGTACGCGAGCGCCGTGAACACCCGCACGCCCAGCTCGCCGAGCGTGGCGACCCGTTCGGTCTCGCTGCCGCGGTAGTGGATGGGCCATTCCCGGCCGATGAGCGGCCCGGCCTCGTCGAAGTGCGCCCAGACCCGGCGCTGCATCCGGTCGGGCAGGAAGTGGGTGTGCACGTCGGCGAGCCCGGGCAGGCCGAGCGCGGTGGCGAAGGCGGTCACCGTCCGATGATGGCCTACATCACAAACTGACTGACTCTAGCTTTTGATGGTTACCATCATTTCATGGCTACTTCCACTTCACGCTGGTGGGCGCTCGCGGCGCTCTCCCTCAGCACCATCGCCATCGGGCTCGACAGCACCGTGCTGTCCGTGGCCCTGCCGACCCTCGCCGGGGACCTGCGCGCGTCGACCGGTGACCTGCAGTGGTTCACCACCTCGTACCTGCTGGTGCTCGCCGCCGCGCTGCTGCCCGCCGGGATGCTCGGCGACCGGTTCGGCCGCAAGCGGATGCTGCTCGGCGCCCTGGTCGTCTTCGGCGCGGCGTCGGCGGCGTGCTCGTACGCCACGACCTCCGGCCAGCTGGTCGCCGCCCGCGCCGTCCTCGGCCTCGGTGCGGCGGTGATCATGCCGCTCAGCTCGGCCGTGCTCACCGTGATCTTCGATCCGCAGGAGCGCGGCCGCGCGCTGACCGTCTGGGTCACCGCCAACACCCTGGGCATCCCGCTGGGCCCGCTGGTCGGCGGCTATCTGCTCGACCACTTCTGGTGGGGATCGGTGTTCCTCATCAACGTGCCGCTGGTGATCGCCGGGGTCGTCGCGGTCGCGCTGTGGGTGCCCGAGTCGCACGGCGACCGGAACCGGCGCTTCGACCCGCTCGGCGTGCTGCTGTCCACGTCCGGCCTGGTGGCCGTCACGTACGGCGTCATCGAGGCCGGCGAGCGCGGCTGGACGGATGCCCGGGCCGTGCTCACGGCCGTGGCCGGGGTGGTGCTGCTCGTCCTCTTCGGGTGGTGGCAGCGCCGGGCGAAGACGCCGCTGGTGGACCTGGCCTTGTTCCGCTCACGCGGGTTCACCTGGGGCGCGCTGCTCGCCACGGTCGCCAGCTTCGCGATGTTCGGCCTGCTCTTCGCCCTGCCGCTGTTCTTCCAGGACATCGGCGGCAATGACGCGTTCGGCACGGGTCTGCGGCTGCTGCCGGTCATCGGCGGGCTGATGGTCGGCGCCCGGCTCGGCGGGAAGCTCGAGAGCCGGCTCGGCGCGAAGATCATCGTGACGGCCGGACTGGTGCTCATCGCCGGCGGTCTGGCGGTGGGCACGGCCACCGGCCCTGACTCGGGGTACGGCTTCGTCGCGGTCTGGATCACGCTCGCCGGCATCGGCCTCGGCCTGACCATGCCCCCGGCGATGAACGCCGCGCTGGGCGCCCTGTCGCACGAGCGCAGCGGGGTGGGCTCCGGGCTGATCCAGGCGATGCGCCAGGTCGGCAGCGCGATCGGGGTGGCGGTGCTGGGGACCGTGCTGAACTCCGCGTACCGCGACGGTATCGACGGGTACGGACTGCCGGACGCGACCCGTGACAGCGTCTCGGCGGGCGTCGCGGTGGCCCGGCGGCTGGGCGACCCCGGGCTGCTGGACGTGGTGCGCTCGGCGTTCACCGATGGCATGGCCGTGACGATGCTGGTGGCCGCTGCGGTTGCGATGGGTGGCGCCGTACTATCGATGATCTTTCTTCCGGGCCGCCCGGCGCGACCGGACGACGCGCCGGACATCCCCCTCGCGCCCGCCTCGCCGCCGGCGGCGGCAGAATCGACGGTATGACGCCGCCGGGACTGCGGGAACGCAAGAAAGCCAGGACGCGCGCCGCGATCCGCGAGCACGCGATGCGGCTCTTCGACGAGCAGGGGTACGCCGCCACGACGGTCGATCAGATCGCCGAGGCGGCGGACGTCTCGCAGAGCACGTTCTTCCGGTACTTCCCGACCAAGGAGGACGTGGTCCTCGCCGACGACCTCGATCCGCTGCTCGCACAGGCCGTCCGCGACCAGCCGGCGGACCTGCATCCGATCGAGGCGATCAAGCGGGGCATCCGGCAGGTCTTCACCTCGGTCAGCGCCGAGCAGCGCGAGCAGGAGCGGCGGCGGCAGCGCCTGGTGCAGTCGGTGCCCGAGCTGCGGGCCCGTTCCCTGCACCAGTACGCGGCCGCCGTCGACATGCTCGCCGCCGTCGTGGCGGAACGGGCCGGGTTGCCGGCCGACGACTTCCCGTGCCGCGTGCTGGCCGGCGCGGTGATCGGCTCCCTGCTCGCCGCGCTGCCGCGCGGTGTCGAGGAGCCCGCCCTGGACAGCGGCGAGTTCGACGCGATGGATCGCGCGCTCGAGCTGCTCCAGGCCGGGCTCCCGCTGGGCCCCCGCTAACCGGTCACGGCATCCGTCAAGCGCGGTCCGGCGACGGCGTTGCAGGGCTGAACCGGGTTTCGACGGGCGGTTCGTTTCCCGCGGATCGGGGTACGGCTCGCCCATGATTGCGCACGCCGCTCCCTCGCTGGCCGCGGAGGCGATCACCTCCGCCGGTACCGGCCAACTCGTCCTCGCCGCCGTGCTGGGCATCGCGGCCGTCATTCTGCTCATCGCCTGGGCGAAATGGCATCCTTTCCTGGCCCTGGTCGTCGGGGCGGCGGTGCTCGGGATCGTCGCCGGGGCCGCGCCCGGCGACACCGTGACCTCCTTCACCAAAGGCGTCGGCAGTACGGCCGGCAGCGTCGGCCTGCTGATCGCCCTCGGCTCCATGATCGGCGCGCTGCTCGCGGAGTCCGGCGGCGCGGACGGCATCGTCGGCACGATCGTGCGCAAGTTCTCCGGCTCGGCGCTGCCGTGGGCGATGGCGGGCGTCGCCGCGCTCATCGGCCTGCCGTTGTTCTTCGAGGTCGGCGTCGTGCTGCTGGTGCCCATCGTGCTGCTGGTCGCACAGCGGACCGACGTGCCGCTGCTGAAGATCGGCATCCCCGCCCTGGCCGGCCTGTCGGTGCTGCACGGCCTGGTGCCGCCGCACCCGGGCCCGCTGGTGGCGATCGCGAACCTGAACGCCGACCTGGGCCTGACGCTCGCGTTCGGGCTGATCTGCGCGATCCCGACGGTGATCATCGCGGGCCCCGTCTTCGGGAACTTCATCGCCAAGCGGGTGCCGGTCGCCGTGCCGGCCCGGGCGATGGCGGGCGCCGCGGTCGCGGCGGGCGACCGGGCGGCCGTCGGGTCCGGCGGCGATCGGCCCGGCTCCGGCCCGGCCGGCGGTCAGGACTTCGTGGACCGCGACGACCTGGGCAACGCGGGCACCGGCGAGCCGGACGAGACGGTCGACCGGGGGCTGCCGGCGCGGCGGCGCAACCCGGGCTTCTGGCCCGCGGTGCTGACGGTCCTGCTGCCCATCGTGCTGATGCTGCTGCGGGCGATCGCCGAGCTGACCCTCGACGAGGGCAACAGCGTGCGCAGCGCGTTCGAGGTGCTCGGTGAGCCGGTGGTGGCGCTGCTGCTCGGCGTGCTGCTCGCGATGTGGACGCTGGGCAAGCGGGCCGGCTTCGACCGGGCCCAGACCTCCTCGGTGCTCGGCGGGGCGCTGCCGCCGATCGCCGGCATCCTGCTCATCGTGGCCGCGGGCGGCGGCTTCAAGCAGGTGCTCGTCGACGCCGGCGTCGGCAACGTGGTGGCGGACGCGGCGAAGGACGCCAACATCTCGGCGTTGCTGCTGGGCTTCCTCGCGGCGGTCGGCATCCGGATCGCCACCGGCTCGGCCACGGTCGCCACGATCACCGCGGCGGGCATCGTCGCGCCGCTGGCCGCGACCCTGGACAAGCCCGAGGTGTCGCTGCTGGCGCTGGCGATCGGCGCCGGGTCGCTGTTCTTCTCGCACGTCAACGACGCCGGGTTCTGGCTGGTCAAGGAGTACTTCGGGATGACCGTCGGGCAGACCATCAAGACCTGGTCGGTGATGGAGACGATCATCTCGGTGGTCGGGTTCGCCTGCGTGCTGATCCTGGACGTCTTCGTCTGACGACGCCGCGGCCGGGCCCCGTACCGGTGGGGGCCCGGCCGCGGCGCCGCGGATCAGGCGTTCTGCTCGTCGCGCCAGGCCAGCCAGTCGCGCAGCGGGCCCAGATCCGGCTTGGGGCCGCCGACACCGACGGTGAACAGCGAGACGCCCTGCTCGCGCAGCGCCGCGGCGGCCTCCGGACCGCCCTCGGCCGACAGGCCACCGGAGACCTCGATCTCCGAGAGGTCCCGGCCCACGTCGGCGCAGTGCTGCCGGAGCACGCCCAGCTTGTGCGCGACGGTCGCGGCGTCGCCGAAGCTGTGCCAGATGTCGGCGTGCTGGGCCACCAGGCGCAGCGTCTTCTTCTCGCCGCCGCCCCCGATCAGCACCGGGATCTTGCGGGTCGGCGGAGGGTTCAGCTTGCCGAGCCGCGCCTCGATCCGCGGCAGGGCGTCGGCCAGGTCGTTGAGGCGGCCGCCGGCGGTGCCGAAGTCGTAGCCGTACTCCTGGTAGTCCTTCTCGAACCACCCGGAACCGATGCCCAGGATCAGCCGGCCGTCGCTGATGTTGTCGACCGTGCGAGCCATGTCGGCGAGCAGGTCGGGGTTGCGGTAGCTGTTGCAGGTCACGAGCGCGCCGATCTCGACGCGGGAGGTGGCCTCCGCCCACGCGCCGAGCATCGTCCAGCATTCGAAGTGCAGGCCGTCGGGGTCGCCGTACAGCGGGTAGAAGTGGTCCCAGTTGAACAGGACGTCGACGCCGAGCTCCTCCGCCTCGGCGGCCGTACGCCGGATCGTCGGGTAGTCCGCGTGCTGGGGCTGCAGCTGCAGCCCGATCCTCACAGGCCTGGTCGTCATGATTGCCAACACTAAGCGGTTCCGCGGCCGGCGGCCGGGAACCGCGAGCCCGGACGCACCATCACCGGATGTGATGTTCGGCTCGTGCGTTTCTCAAGGTCATCACAGGTACGCCCCGGACAATGTCACCATGCGTAGACGGACACTGCTGCTCGGGCTGGCCGGCACCGCCGGGGCCGGGAGCCTCGCGGCGTGCACCGCCGACACCGGCGCCGGGATGGCCGGGGCCACCAGCGCCTCCGCGTCGGCCGCGCCGATCCTCGCCTCGACGACCGCCTCCTCGCTCGCGCCGCAGCCGGTCAGCGCGCCGTACGTGCCGCCGGCCGGCAACGCGCCCGGGAAGGCGTACGCCGTGGGCCGCCGCATCCTCGAGTTCAGCCGGGACGGCCGCGCTCTGCCCACGACGGTCTGGTATCCCGCCGCCGGCGCCGCCCCGGCCGCCCCGGTGCCGGCCGCCGACGCCCCCGCGGCCACCGGGCGCTTCCCGCTCGTGCTGTTCAGCCACGGCCTCACCGCCCAGCCGGGGGACTACGAGGCGATGCTGGCCCGCTGGGCGCAGGCGGGATTCGTGGTGGCCGGGCCGACGTACCCCAACACCTCGTACGGCGCCGCGGACCTCGATCCGCTCGACATCGTGAACCAGCCCGCGGACGCCTCCCACGTGATCGACCTGATGCTGGCGCCCGGCGGCCCGCTGGCCACGGCCGTCGACCCGGACCGGCTCGCCGCCGCCGGTCACTCGGCGGGTGGAATCACCACCGCGGGGCTGTTCAGCGCCCGCCGTGACGAGCGGCTGAAAGCGGGGGTGATGCTGGCCGGCACCGACTTCCAGGGCACGCCGTTCACCGGGCCGCCGGCGGCCATGCTGTTCGTGCACGGCCGCAAGGACGACACGGTCACCTACCGGGCCGGGCATGCCGTCTTCGCCGCGGTGCCGTGGTCGCGCGCGATGCTGTCGATCACCGACGGCGGGCACGTCACGACGGGCGCCGACTTCGAGGCGACCACCGCCACCTCGACGGAATTCCTGCGCTGGGCCCTGTACGGCGACGCCACCGCCCGGTCGCGCCTGCCGCAGGCGGCCGCCGCGGGCGGGGTCGCCACCCTCGAAGATCAGCTTGTGTGACACAGTCCACTCGACCCAGGAGCGTGACGCATGCCGCTTCGTTGGGTAAGTGTGACCCGCCGCCGGGCCGATCCGCACGGATGACCTGGCTGTTCAGGAGCCCGTGGCGGCGGCCGCGGACGCGGACGCAGGGGGCAACCCTCGAGAGGTGGTGCTGGATCTCCGTGGCTAACGTGGATCGGGTGACTTTCTGGACCCGAAAACGCGATCGCTCCCTCTTCGCCAACGGCGGATCGCTGGTGATCTGCGGCCTGCTCGCCGGTGTCGTGGTCGCGGCCGCCTCGTTCCCGGCCGTCGCCATGTCGGGCCTGGCGGCCAAGGCGGGCTCGCAGGGTTTCGCCGAGCTGCCCAGCGAGCTGGAGCAGCAGTCGGCCCCGCAAGTCACCCGGATCTTCGCCGCCGACGGCAAGACGCAGCTCGCGGTCATGTATGACGAGTTCCGCAGCGACGTGCCGCTGAAGGACATCTCGGTCAACATGCAGCACGCCATCGTCGCGGCCGAGGACCATCAGTTCTACGAGCACAACGGCGTGGACCTCAAGGGCGTCGCCCGGGCCTTCGTCAACAACAAGCAGGGCGGCGCGCAGCAGGGCGCCTCCACGCTGACGATGCAGTACGTGCGCATGACGCTGGCGTATTCGGCGAAGACGCCGCAGCAGGCGATCGACGCGACGAAGGACAGCCCGGAGCGCAAGCTCACCGAGATGAAGTACGCCATGCAGGTCGAGAAGGAGCTCACCAAGGAGCAGATCCTCGAGCGCTACCTGAACATGGCCCCGTTCGGCAACGGCGCGTACGGCGTCTACGCCGGTAGCCAGGTCTACTTCCAGAAGAAGCCGAAGGACCTGACGATCGCCGAGGCCGCCCTGCTCGCCGGCATGGTGAAGGCGCCGACGTCGTTCGACCCGACCACGCCCAGCGGCTACCCGCAGGCGCTGGACCGGCGCAACTACATCATCGACAACATGCGCGACCTGAAGTACATCACCCCGGAGCAGGCCACCCAGGCCAAGGAGGTGAAGCTGGCCCGCACCACGAAGCGGCCCGGCAACGGCTGTGTGTCGGTGGCGAAGAACAACTGGGGCTTCTTCTGCGACTACTTCTACCGCTGGTGGCTGAGCCAGGAGCAGTTCGGCGCGACGACGTACGACCGTGAGCGCCAGTTGAAGAGCGGCGGCTACCGCGTGGTGACCTCGCTGGACATCAAGGCGCAGGCCTCGGCGCGCAAGGAGATCACCGACCAGATCAGCGACAAGAACCGCAACGCGCTGCTGCTGGCCGGGGTGGAGCCGGGCACCGGCCGGGTCCGCGCGCTGGCGGCCAACCGCAAGTACAAGCTGGACGATCCCGAGCACCCGAAGAACAAGCTCAGCTCGAACCCGGACCTGGCGGAGAAGGGCATCCGCGGCACGTACCCGAACACCACCAACCCGATCATCACCGGCGGCGGCGACATCGTCGGCTACCAGGCCGGCTCGGTCTTCAAGATGTTCACGATGGTGGCGGCGCTGGAGAACGGCTTCGGCCTGGACCACTCGATCACGTCGGGCTCGACGTACAAGTCGGGGTACATCATCAATCCCAGCTCGGACGCGGCCTGCCCGGGCACGCACTTCTACTGCCCGTCGAACGCGTCCAAGAGCGAGCAGGGCACCTTCAACATGTGGACCGGCTTCGGCAAGTCGGTGAACACGTACTTCGTGCCGCTGCAGGAGCAGGTGGGCGCGGAGAAGGTGGTGGACGTGGCGAAGCGGTTCGGCGTGCAGTTCCGGGCGCGGCAGGACGCCGAGTTCGCCAACGACCCGGCCTCGGCGCACCAGTGGGGCGCGTTCACGCTGGGCGTCTCGGCGTCGACCCCGCTGGACATCGCCAACGCGTACGCGACGCTGGCCGGCGACGGCATGTACTGCAAGCCCACGCCGATCCAGCGGATCACCTCCGCCGACGGCACGAAGCTCGACGTGGGCCAGCCGGACTGCACCCGCGCGACCAGCAAGGACGTGGCGCGCCGGGCGCTCGACGCGGCCCGTTGCCCGGTCGGCGACCAGGCCCAGCTGGGCAACTGCGCCGGCGCCACCGAGCCGAACGCGCACGACGCGGTGGGCCACCCGATCTTCGGCAAGACGGGTACGACCGACGCCGACAAGACCGCCGCGCTCGTGGTGGGCACCCGGTCCCTGGTCGTCGCCGGCTACCTGGTGAACCCGGACTGGGCCGGGCACTATGACCGGATGCAGCACGGCATCGTCAACCCGGCGGTCTACCGGACGGTGGCCGACTACATGGAGGGCAAGCCCCAGGAGGAGTTCAAGAAACCCGGGGAGTGAGCCCGCGCGTCACCCACGATCCCGTCGTCTCCGTGAGCGGAGGCGGCGGGATCGTTGTATCCGGAGCAGCTGAAAGTTACGGAGGTTTTCCGAAGTGTGTCCTGCCTGCAGAACTGGTATTAGTCGCAACTTCCGGCTTGCGCGGGGAAGAGGGGCCGGGAGAGACTGCCTGTGCCGTCCGGAATAGTACCGGAAGTTTCGGCGAAGCAGGAGGAGTCATGACCGTGCTGAAGGCCGGCCCGCAACCGTGGACCGACACCGCTCGAACCAGCGCCGAGCGCGCCGACGCGTTGCTGGAGCAGATGACCCTCGAGGAGAAGGTCGCCCAGCTCGGCAGCGTCTGGCAGCAGGTCGCGGTCGAGAGCACCGGTGAGGTCGCGCCGATGCAGGACGTCTTCGCCGCCGGGTCCCGCCCGTTCGACGCGGCCGTACGCGACGGCATCGGGCACCTCACCCGCCCCTTCGGCACCCGCCCGGTGACCGCCGACGAGGGCCGGGCCCGGGTGATCGAGATGCAGCGGCAGGTCGTGGCGAGCAGCCGGCTGGGCGTGCCCGCGATCGTGCACGAGGAATGCCTCACCGGCTTCACCACGCTGGGCGCGACCGTCTACCCGACCGCGCTGGCCTGGGCCGCCACGTTCGACCCGGAGCTGGTCGAGCGGATGGCCGCGGCGATCGCCGCCGACATGCGCGCGGTGGGCGTGCACCAGGGCCTCTCGCCCGTGCTCGACGTGGTCCGCGACTACCGCTGGGGCCGCGTCGAGGAGACGATGGGCGAGGACCCGTACCTGGTGGGGACGCTGGGCGCCGCGTACGTGCGCGGCCTGGAGAACCAGGGCGTCATCGCCACCCTCAAGCACTTCGCCGGGTACTCCGCGTCACGGGCCGCTCGCAACCACGGCCCGGTCGCCATGGGTCCGCGGGAGCTGCGCGAATACATCCTGCCGACCTTCGAGACCGCGATCCGCACCGGCGGCGCGCGCTCGGTCATGAACTCGTACTCCGAGATCGACGCCGTGCCGGTCGCCGCCGACCCGTCCCTGCTCACCGGCGTGCTGCGCGAGGAGTGGGGCTTCGACGGCGTCGTCGTCTCCGACTACTGGTCGGTGCCGTTCCTGCAGACGATGCACCGGGTGGCCGCCACCCCCGCCGAGGCCGGGGCGCTCGCGCTGGCCGCCGGCATCGACGTCGAGCTGCCCGACACCATCGGCTACGGCGAGGGCCTCGTGGAGCTCGTGCGTTCCGGGCGCGTACCGCAGGAGCTCGTCGACCGTGCCGCCCGCCGCGTGCTGCGGCAGAAGGCGGAGCTCGGCCTGCTCGACCCGGACTGGACGCCGGAGGGGTCCGTCGAGGCCGGCGCCGGCATCGACTTCGACTCGCCCGCTAACCGCGGCATCGCGCGGGAGGTCGCCGAGCGCTCGGTGGTGCTGCTCGCCAACGACTCCGGGGTGCTGCCGCTGAGCCTGGGCGCCGCGCCGCGCCGGATCGCGGTCGTCGGTCCGTGCGCGGACGACCCGCAGGCGTTCATGGGCTGCTACTCGTACCCGAACCACGTCCTCGGCGACTACCCCGAGTACGGCATGGGCCTGGAGGCGGCCTCGCTGTGGGCCGCCCTGCGTACCGAGCTACCGGACGACGACTTCACCCTCGAGACCGGCTGCCCGATCCGCGACGAGGACCGCTCCGGCTTCGACGCCGCGGTCGCCGCCGCCCGCGCCGCCGACGTCTGCATCGCCGTGGTCGGCGACCGCGCCGGCATGTTCGGCCGCGGCACGTCGGGCGAGGGCTGCGACGCGCCCGACCTGGCGCTGCCCGGCCTGCAGGGCGAGCTGCTCGGCAAGCTGCTGGAGACGGGTACGCCGGTCGTCGTCGTGGTCGTCTCCGGCCGCCCGTACGCGCTGGGCGACTACGAGGGCGCGGCCGCGATGATCCAGGCGTTCATGCCCGGCGAGGAGGGCGGCGCGGCGATCGCCGGGGTCGTCTCGGGGCGGATCAACCCGAGCGGGAAGCTGCCCGTCCAGGTGCCGCGGCTGCCCGGCGGCCAGCCCGGCACGTACCTGCAGCCCCCGTACGGCGCGAACAGCGACGGCGTCAGCAACCTCGACCCGACGCCGATGTTCGGGTTCGGCCACGGCCGCTCGTACACCTCGTACGAGTACAGCGATCTGACTCTCAGCGCCACCGAGCTGCCCACCGACGGCACGCTCACCGTCTCCGTGCAGGTCCGCAACGCCGGCCCGCGCGACGGCGCCGAGGTCGTCCAGCTCTACCTGCACGACGTTCAGGCGGAGGTCACCCGGCCGCTGCTGCAGCTCGCCGGCTTCGCCCGGGTCCCGCTCGCCGCCGGCGCCGCGGCCCGCGTCGAGTTCACCCTGCACGCCGACCGCACCGCGTTCGTCGGCCGGGATCTGCGCCGCATCGTCGACCCGGGCGACGTGGAGATCCACGTCGGCTCCTCGGCCACGGACCTGCCCTGCCGGGCGACCGTACGGCTGACCGGCGAGCGGCGCGCGGCCGGCCCGGACCGGGTCCTGCACACCCCGGTGGTCGTCGAGCCGGCCTGACCGCCACCCCTTCTCGTCGCGGCCCGCGGCGACTCTCCCTGCTGCGGGCCGCGACGTCTCCCCTCCGGTGCCGGATCACGGCAGGACGGCCAGCGCCACGGCGAGGGTGGCGGTCGCCGCGCCCGCGGCCACCACGCCCCGGCTGAGCCACTCCACGACGCGGGCGTCGGCGGCGTGCGGGCTCTCCAGTGCGGCGAGCAACACGCCGACGCAGGCGGCAAGGACGATCACGACGGGGACGAACATGGCCACCGCTTCATCGAGGGATTCGCATCGGCCTTCACGATCGCGAACCCGATGGTCGCGCAAGGCAACGCGGCCTGACCACCGCGTGAACGTCCGCGACCGGGGTGTGGCGGGAATGTGAAGGTACGCGGCAGGTCATGTGCGACCCGCCGCCGCGCCGGGAAATCGCCCCTACCGTCGCGGCTGTGCAAACAGTTGACGTCTTCGTCGTGGGTGCGGGCCTGGCCGGCCTGCACACCGCCCGCCTCCTCGCCGGCCGGGGCCTGACCGTCACGGTGGTCGACCGCCGCCGCTGCCTGGCGGCGGGCATCCGGACCACCGGGATCTTCGTCCGCCGCACCCTGGACGACTTCGACCTACCGGGGCATCTGCTCGGCCCGGGTGTCCGCGACGTCCTGCTCTACCCGCCGTCGCGCCGCTCGCCGGTGCATCTCACCAGTGACCGTGACGAGTACCGGGTCGCCGACATGGCCGGCGTCTACGAGCACGCCCGTCGTGCGGCGCAGGCCGCGGGTGCCCGGATCCTGCTGGGGGTCCGGTACGCCGGGCTGTCGGGGGGTGTCGTCCGGCTCGAGGGCGCGGAGGCGGTCCGCGCCCGGTTCGTCGTCGGCGCGGACGGCGCGCGGTCGCGGGTGGCGCGGGACCTCGGGCTGGACGTGAACCGGCACTTCCTCGTCGGCGCCGAGATCGTCCACCCGGTCACCTCCGCCGCCGGCGTCCCGGCGTTCCACTGCGTGCTGGATCCCCGGGTCGCCCCCGGCTACCTGGGCTGGGTCATCGCGGACGGGCGGAACGCGCACGTCGGCGTCGCCGGATACCCGCACGCCATGGGCGCCGGCGTACGCCGTCTGCTCGACGAGTTCGCGGCGGACGCCCCGGGCCGGGTGGCACCGGCCGGCCCCGTCGAACGCCGGGGCGGTCCCATCCCGGTCGGCGGCGTGCTGCGCCGGCTGGCGTGCCCGCAGGGTCTGCTCGTCGGCGACGCGGCGGGCGCGGTGTCGCCGCTGACCGCGGGCGGGCTGGACCCGTGCCTGCGGATGTCCGAGCTCGCCGCGGCGGTCACGGAGGGCTATCTGCGTACGGGCGACCAGTGCATCCTGCGCCGGTACTCGGGCGGCGAGCTGCGGGCCCGCTTCCGGGGGCGGCTCGCGATGCGGCGCGTGCTGGCCGGCCTGCGCTCACCGGCCGCGGCGGAGGCGGCCTTCGCCGTGCTCCGCAGCCGGGCCGGTCGTGTGGCTGCGGCCCGGATCCTGTTCGGTGACGGGTCGTTCCCCGACGTGCGGCGGCCGGCGGTCGCCTGCGTCGATGACCAGCCGGGCCGGCGGGCCGAGGGACTGCGCGTTCCACCGTCCGCGTGAGACCCGCCGCGGGGGTGCCCGGACGGGCCCGGCGTCCGCCGGCGCGGTGTACGGTCGCCGCATGCGCGTTCCTACTGCAGCGGTCACCGCAGGGTCTCTCATCGGCGGCTGGCAGCTCGCCCGCCGGACCGGCATCCGTCCGCTGGGCGGCGTCGTCCTGGCCGCGGGCGGTGTGCTGGCGGGCCGGGAGTGGGCCCGGCGCACCAGCCCGGCCGTGACGGCGGGACTGGTCGCCACCTATGTCGGCGCGTTCGGGCTGTCGCACCCGCTGGCCAAGCGCATCGGCTCCTGGCCGTCCGTGCTGGCGGTCTCGGCGCTCACGGCAGCGGCGTCCTACGCCGCCGCGGACCGCAAAGCCGCCCGCTGAGCTGCGCCCGCCGCGGGCCGCGGAAGCCGCCGGCAGGTCCACGCTGACCGGCCGGCGCCATCCACGGGTTCGGCTAGAGGGACAGCTTCCAGCTGTTGATGTATCCGGTGTCGATCGACGCCGCGTCCTGCACCCGCAGGGTCCAGGTGCCGTCCGGGGCCTCGCCGGACAGGTTCACCGCGTACGTCTGATCGATGTTGTCCGTGCTGCCGCCGGCCCGGCTGTGCAGGGTGTACGCCGTGCCGTCCGGCGCGACCAGGCTGACCACCAGGTCACCGATGTACGTGTGGACGATGTGCACCTCCACCGCGCTGGTCGACGACGGCGTGATCGTGCAGCCGCTGATCGCGACGGTGCTGGTCACGGTGGTGTTGTCGGGGATCGCGACGTCGGTGTCGTCGGCCCCCGTGCAGCCTTCGGGGCTGCGTACGGTCAGCGTCAGCTGGGTCGAGTGCGCCACCGACGGTGACGTGCCGGTCAGGGTGAGGGGATAGCTGCCGGTGCCGAGGGTGTCCGGCGTGCTGACGGTCACCGTGGCGGATTCACCCGCGGTGATCTCGGCCGGGCTGAACGACACGGTGACGCCCGGGGGCGTGCCCGTGGCGGTGAGGGCGATCGTCTCGGCGGTGCCGTTGGTGACCGTCGTGGACAGCGTCGTGGTGAGGGTCTGGCCGCGGTCGATCGTCGCCGTCGCCGGAGAGGTGGCGAGGGAGAAGTCGTCCCCGGTGGGGCAGTAGTCGGTGCCGGCCACGTTGACGGCGGTCCAGGCGGCCTGGACCGTCTTGTACTCCGTGCCGCAGAGGCCGTAGAGGTCCGCCGCCGCGGCGAGCGTGTGGGCCCGCGCGGTGTTGCCCGGCGTCGCGGTGTTGACGTAGCGGGTGTTGGACACGAAATACGTGTCGAGCGCCCGGAACCAGATCCTCTCGGCCTTGTCACGGCCGATGCCGACGACCGGGTCCGCCGAGCCGCAGACCGGGGAGGTGCCGTACGCGGTGGCCCCGGTGCCCTCGGCGAGGTCGAAGAAGAAGTGGTTGGCCACGCCGGAGGAGTAGTGCACGTCGACGTTGTTGGTGCTCGTCGACCAGCAGCCCTGCGAGACGCCGTCGAGGGCCGGGTTGTACATGTAGCGCAGCGGCGCGCCCGTGCCCCGGATGTCGATCTTCTCGCCGATGTCGTAGTCGCCGGGGTCGCTGCCGGTGCCGGCGTAGAACTCCACCATGGAGCCGAAGATGTCGCTGGTGGCCTCGTTGAGCCCGCCGGACTCGCCGGAGTACGTCAGGCCGCCGGGGATCACGTTCTCGGTGACGCCGTGCGACATCTCGTGCCCGGCCACGTCCAGCGCGACCAGCGGCTTGGCGTTGCCCGACCCGTCGCCGTATGTCATCTGGGAGCCGTCCCAGAACGCGTTGACGTACGCGTTGCCGTAGTGCACCCGCGACGGCACCCCGGCGCCGGTGCCGAAGATGCCGTTGCGCCCGTGCACCTCCCGGAAGTAGCGGAAGGTGGTGGCGGCGCCGAAGTGCGCGTCGACCGCGGCGGAGGCCCGGTCCGCGTTGGTGCCGGTGCCCCAGACGTTGTCCGCGTCGGTGAACGTGGTGCACGTCGAGGTGCCGTTGTTCAGGTCGCAGGTGCGGCCGTTGCCGTGCTCGGAGTCCACCAGGCTGTACCCGGAGCCGGACGCGGTGGTGTCGAGGTGGACGGTGCCCGAGTAGATGCTGTTGCCGGTGCCGTCGACGGTCTCGATCTCGTCGAACGAGCCGCGGACCGCGTTGGTGGCCGCGTCCGTGACGACGTGCAGCCGGGACGGCGTCTGGCCGTCCTTGGCCCAGCCCTTGACGACGGTCTCCCAGGCGAGCACGGGCGTGCCGGCGCCGGCGTCGATGAACAGCTCCGGCGCGCCGACCGAGGTGACCTTTCCGGAGAAGGCCCGCTCGGCGGCGGCGCGGGCCCGGGCGGCGCCGACCTTCGGGGTGACGCTCAGCGACAACGGTGCCGCGAGACCGCTGGAGCTGCCGGTGAACTCGCCGCGGGCGTCGACCCGGACGACGATGTCGCCGCCGTACACCCGCAGGCCTTGATGCGTACGCGTGTAGCGCACGACGCCGTTGCCCCGGGCGTCCTTCTTGCTGCTGTAGACGGTGTACCTGTCCTGCGGCGAGCCTTCGACGGCTGCCTGGTGGCGCTGGAGGGCTGCGGTGGCCTGGGCCGGCAGCGAGGCGGACGGTGTGGGCGGTGGCGCGGCGGACGCACTGGTGGCGGCGACCGCTGCGCAGCTACTGGCCAGCAGCGTGGTGCAGGCCAGTGCGAGAGCTCTTCTCAACGGTGTTCCTCCCCTGATCCCGGATGCCAACGCATCCATTGATCTCAATAGCTTTGCGGAGAGCTTGAAGGTTGAACAGCCATGAAGTGAAGAATTTACATGTCTGAATTGACGTTCATGTTGCGTCGCGCTGCCGGAAGGCGGCCGCGCCGGCGCCGAGGGCTGCGGCCACGTACAGGGCCATGACGGCGGCCGCACCCGCCGGCGACAGCAGGTAGGGATGATCGGCGCCCGCCAGCTGAGCCGGCAGGTTGGGCAGCAGGACCGACCCGAACCGCAGCTGCCACGTCACCGGCAGGAAATGCGCGAGGACCGGCGCCACCAGCACGAGGCCGCCCAGCGTCAGCAGCGCCGACGCGGTCGAGCGCAGCACGGCGCCCAGGCCCAGGCCGACGCAGGCGGTGACGAGCACCCCGGCCGCCGCGGTGAGCACCGTGGGCACCGCGTCGGTCCAGGCGTGCCACGGGTTCAGCGGCGCCGGACGGTCACCCAGCAGCAGCATCGCCCCGGACACCGCCAGCAGCGCGAAGACCAGCCCGCCCACGCCGCCCACCGCACCGGCCAGGGCCGCCTTGGCACCCAGCAGGAGACGGCGCTGCGGGACGGCCAGCAGGGCCGGGCCGACGGAGCCCGTCGTGAACTCGCTCGTGACCATCATGGCGCCGATCGCGCCGACGAAGAACGCCACGAACGGCATGACGACCACGGTCGGATCGGCCGTCTCGTAGGCGGCCCGATCGGCCAGGGTGTCCGCGTCGAAAGCCCGGACCATGAGCAGCAGGATCAGCATGCCGGCGAGCGTCGCGGTCACGGCGCCGGCGAGGAAGGCGTACGTCGACCGCACCGTCCGCAGCTTCATCCACTCGGCGGCGGCCACGTCGAGGAACAGGGTCATCGCGGCACCGCCCGGAACTCGGCGGCCTCGCCCGTCAGCCGCAGATAGACATCCTCGAGGGTGGCACCGCGCACCGGCAGATCCGCCACCGAGATCTCGTCGAGCAGCCGCCCCCGGCCGAGGATCAGCACCCGGTCGGCGGTGAGCGCCACCTCGCTCATCAGGTGGCTGGACAGCAGTACCGTACGGCCCTGCGCCGCCAGCGACCGCAGGGTGGACCGGATCCATCGGATGCCGGCGGCGTCCAGCCCGTTCACCGGCTCGTCCAGCACGATCACGCCCGGATCGCCGAGCAGCGCGCCCGCGATACCGAGGCGCTGGCGCATGCCGAGCGAGAACCCACCCACCCGCTTGTCCGCCACCGCCGCCAGGCCCACCTCCGCCAGGACGGCGGCCACGCGCGCCCGCCCGATGCCGTTGGTGCGCGCCAGACAGTCCAGGTGATGCCGGGCCGTCCGCCCCGGATGCGCGGCGTCGGCGTCCAGCACCGCGCCCACCTCGTGCAGCGGCCGGCGGATCCGGCGGTACGGGCGCCCGCCGATCAGCGCCTCGCCGCTGGTCGGCCGGTGCAGCCCGAGGAGAATGCGCAGGGTGGTCGACTTGCCCGCGCCGTTCGGCCCGAGGAAGCCGGTGACGACGCCGGGCCGTACCTCGAAGGAGAGGCGGTCCAGGGCCGGGGTGTGTCCGTACAGCTTGGTCAGTTCGCGTACCGCAATCATGGGGAAACGGTGTCAGGGGACGTCGCCTGCGCGCGTCTGCCGACGGTCCGGAAACGAGGTCGGACCACGGTCGTACCCCGGCGGCGGAAGGAGCCCGATGGAGACCACCGAGGACGGCCACTTCGTGGTCATCAAGGGCCGTCGCTGGCGCGCCACCGACCCGGCGATCCCCGAGGACGAGGCGGCGCGGTTGCGCCGGGCCTTGATGGCGGCGCGACGGGACGTCGGCGCGGCGTTGCGCGCGGGCGACGACCCGGCGCCGGCCCGTGCCCGGGTGCAGGCGGCGAAGGTCGCGCTCGGCGAGCGCGGCGCCCCCTGGTGGGAGCAAAGTCCCGATGAGCGCCGCGAGCGCTGGGAACGGGGCCTGCGTGACCTCGAACCGTAGCCGGCGTCACTCGCCGCCGGTGCTCGCCGGGCGGTAGCCGACCTCGGGGCGGCCCGGGCCGCCGTACCGGGGGCTGCGCACGACCCGGCCCGCGTCCGCCAGGTACTCCAGGTACCGCCGGGCCGTGACCCGCGAGGCGCCGATCCGCGCCGCCACCTCGGCCGCCGACAAGCCCTGCGCGGCGGCCTCGCGCAGCGCCTGCACGACCAGGTCCAGGGTGCGCGCGTCCAGTCCCTTGGGGAGGGTGTCGTTGGGGGCACCGCGCAGGGTGGCGAGGACGCGGTCGATCTCGTGCTGCGCGGAGACCTCGGCCGCCGCGAGGAGTTGGCTGCGGTAGCGGGCGTACCGGTCGAGTTTGTCGCGGAAGGCCGCGAACGTGAAGGGTTTCAGCAGGTAGTGGGTGACGCCGAGGGCGACCGCCTGGCGCACCATGGCGATGTCGCGGGCCGAGGTCACCGCGAGCACGTCCGTGCCGCTGCCGGCCGCCCGCAGCGCCCGGGCGATCTCCAGGCCGTGCTTGTCCGGCAGGTTGAGGTCGAGCAGGACGAGGTCGACCGGGCCGGCCCGCAGCGCCGCCATCGCGTCGCGGGCGGTGTGCGCCACGCCGGTCACGGTGAAACCGTCGATCTTCTCCGTGTACGCGCGGTGCGCCTCGGCGATCAGCGGCTCGTCGTCGACCACCAGCACCCGGATGAGGCTCATGAATGCACCGGCAGCCGGACGGTCAGCACCGCGCCACCCGCGTCGCCTCCGGACGCGATCGCATAGCTGCCGCCGTACCTTTCGGCGACCTGCCGGACCAGCGACAAGCCGATGCCGCGGCCCGGGCCGGGTTTGGTGGACCAGCCGCGGCGGAAGGCCGCGGTGGCCTGGTCCGGGGTGAGCCCCGGGCCGGTGTCGCTGACCCGGACGAGCAGCTCGGTGTCGTCCTGGCGGACGAGGACGCGGACCCGGCGCGGCGGTTCGGTGCCGGCCACCGCCTCGAGCGCGTTGTCGACCAGATTGCCGACCACCGTGAGCAGGTCGCGGCTGGGCAGGGGTTCGCCGTCGACCCGGGACTGCTCGTCCACGACCAGCTCGACGCCGCGCTCGCCGGCCTGGGCCGACTTGCCGAGCAGCAGGGCCGCGAGGGCCGGTTCGTCGACGGCGGCCACGACCCGGTCGGTGAGCTGCTGGGCGGCGGCGAGCTCGCCGGTGGCGAGCCGGATCGCCTCCTCGGTACGGCCGAGCTCGACCATCGTGAGGACGGTGTGCAGCCGGTTGGCGGCCTCGTGCGCCTGGGCCTGCAGCGCCTGGGTCAGGCCGCGCACCGAGTCCAGCTCGCCGGTGAGCTCGCGCAGCTCGGTGTGGTCGCGCAGGGTGAGCACCGTGCCGAGCGTGCGGCCCTCGAAGCGGGTCTCGCGCTGGCTGGCGACCAGGACGCGGTCGCCGGCGAGCACGGGCTCGTCCAGCGTGGGGCGCCGCGACCGGATCAGCTCGGCGGCCTCCGGCGGCAGGTCGAGCCGGTCGGCCCGGCCCTCGGCGGGCGCGTCGCCGGCCAGGCCGAGCAGGCGCCGGCCCTCGTCGTTGATGAGCGCCACCGCGCCGTCGCGGTCGACGACCACCAGGCCCTCGCGGACGGAGTGCAGCACCGCGTCGTAGTACTCGTACATGCGGGTCATCTCGGCCGGGCCGAGCCCGTGGGTCTGGCGCCGCAGCCGGCGGCTGAGCAGCCACGACCCCGCGGCGGCGAGCAGCAGGGCGACGCCGGTCGCGGCGGCCACGGTCGGCAGCTGCCGCAGCAGGGTGCGGTTGATGGCCTCCGTGGTGATGCCGACGGCGACCAGGCCGATCACCGTGCCGTCGGCGGCCCGGACCGGGACGACCGTACGCCAGGAGTCGCCGAGGCTGCCGCGGTACTCCTCGACGACGGTGCCGCCGGCCAGCGCGCCCGCGACCGAGCCGGCGAAGCGCTGCCCGATCAGCGCCGGGGTGGGATGCGTGTAGCGGGTCCGGTCGGGGGCCATCACCACGACGAAGTCGGTCCCGGTGGCGCGCCGCGTCGACTCGGCGTACGGCTGCAGCACCGCGACCGGGTCGGCCGAGCGCAGCGCGTCGGCGACGGCGGGGGAGCGGGCGATGGCCTCGGCCACCCCGGTCACCTTGGCGATCGCGGCGGTACGCGCGTCGCGCCGGGCCAGCAGCACGGCGCCCGCGGTGGCGCTCGCGACGAGCAGCGTCACGACCAGCACCTGCAGAGCGAACAGCTGCCCGGCGATGCTCCAGCGTCGGGTCATGGGCTCCCACCAGTCGGGCGCGGTGAACAGAATGAACGTAATGGTGCCCCGCCGGTGAGACGCAGGCCACAGTCAGCGGCATGGACACCCAGACCGTCCCGCGGGCCAGGCGGGACCGCACCCATTACCTCTACCTGGCGGTGATCGTCGCCGTTCTGCTCGGCATCGCCGTCGGTCTCCTCTTCCCGGACGCCGCCGTCGAGCTCAAGCCGATCGGCACCGGCTTCGTCAACCTCATCAAGATGATGATCAGCCCGGTCATCTTCTGCACGATCGTGCTCGGGGTGGGCTCCGTACGCCAGGCCGCCAAGGTCGGGCGGGTCGGCGGCCTCGCGCTGGGCTACTTCCTCGTCATGTCGACGGTGGCGCTGGCGATCGGCCTGGTCGTCGGCAACCTCATCCACCCCGGCTCGGGCCTGCACCTCGACGCGGCCGCCGCCGCGCAGGGCCAGAAGGCCGTCGGCGACACCCCCGCGGAGGGTACGGCCGGCTTCCTGCTCGGCATCGTCCCCACCTCGCTGCTGTCCGCGCTCACCGACGGCGAGGTGCTGCAGACCCTCCTGGTGGCCCTGCTGGTCGGCTTCGCCCTGCAGGCCATGGGTCCGCGCGGCGAACCGGTGCTGCGCGCGGTCGGCATCATCCAGCGCCTGGTGTTCAAGATCCTCGCGATGATCATGTGGCTCGCCCCGGTCGGCGCGTTCGGCGCGATGGCGGCGGTGGTCGGCGCCACCGGCATCGACGCGCTGAAGAGCCTGGCGCAGATCATGCTGGGCTTCTACGTGACCTGCGGGCTCTTCGTCTTCGTGGTGCTGGGCGCGCTGCTCTGGGCGGTCGCCCGGATCAACATCCTCAGCCTGCTGCGCTACCTGGGCCGCGAGTTCCTGCTGATCGTGTCGACCTCGTCGTCGGAGTCGGCGCTGCCGCGGCTGATCGCCAAGATGCAGCACGCCGGGGTCAGCAAGCCGGTCGTCGGCATCACGGTGCCGACCGGCTACTCGTTCAACCTCGACGGGACGGCGATCTACCTGACGATGGCGTCACTGTTCATCGCGCAGGCGATGGGCGACCCGTTGTCGGTCGGCGAGCAGGTGTCGCTGCTGCTGTTCATGATCGTGGCGTCGAAGGGTGCGGCCGGCGTGACCGGCGCGGGCCTGGCGACGCTGGCGGGCGGGCTGCAGAGCCACCGGCCGGAGCTGCTCGACGGCGTCGGCCTGATCGTGGGCATCGACCGCTTCATGTCGGAGGCGCGGGCCCTGACGAACTTCGCCGGCAACGCGGTCGCGACGGTGCTGATCGGGACGTGGACGAAGGAGTTCGACCGGGAGCGGGCCCGGGCGGTCCTCGCCGGGGAGGACCCGTTCGACGAGGCCACCATGCTGGACGAGCACGAGGAGGCCGGCGAGCCGGCCCGGGTGGACCGGCCCGTCGCCGCGAACGCCTGACGGCGCCGCGGGCCGTGCGCCCACCGCACGGCCCGCGACTTCGGTCCCGGTCCGCCCCGGGAGCCGCCACCCCGCCGCGCCCACCCGATTGCCCCAGGTGCGGCTGAGGTGGTCCCTATTTGCCGAAGCCGGCCGTCAGACCACTGAGGAGCTGGCGGCGGCCGACCGCGTACATCACCAGGATCGGCAGCGTCGTCAGCACCACCGACGCGAGGATCGCCGGGAAGTTGGTGCCGTACTGTCCCTGGAAGTTCCACAGCGCCAGGGGCAGCGGCCGGTTGTCCGGGCTCTGGATGAGCACCAGCGGCAGCAGGAACCCGTTCCAGATGGTCAGGCCGTGATAGATGGTCACGGTGACCAGCGCCGGGCGGGTGAGCGGGAACGCCAGGTGCAGCAGCGTGCCCCACTCGGTGGCCCCGTCCATCCGCATCGACTCGAAGAGCTCCTTCGGCACGTCGCGGATGAAGTTGGTCAGCACCAGCACCGACAGCGGGATCGCGAACGCGATGGACGGCAGGATGATCGCGCCCAGCGTGTCGTACATCTGCAGCTTGATGATGATGAGGTAGACCGGGATGATCACCGCTTGCAGCGGGATCGCCAGCCCCATCAGGAACAGCGAGTTCGTCCAGCGCAGGAAGCGCTTGCCGCTGCCGCGCACGATCGCGTACGCGGCCATGAACGAGATCGCCACGGCGGGCACGACCGCGCCGATCGTGATGATCACGCTGTTCCAGAAGTACCGGATGAAGCCGGCCTCGATCACCAGCCGGTAGTTCTCCAGCGTCGGCTCCTTCGCCGGCACCAGCGGGTTCTCCACGAAGTAGGTGCTCTGCGTCTTGAAGCTGGTGATGACGATCCAGTAGATCGGCACCAGCACGATCAGCAGCCACAACCACCCGAGGGCGCCGCCGAGCCAGTTGCGCGTCACCCCGCGGCGTCCGCGCCGGCGCGGGGCCTGCTCCTGCTGCTGCTGGGCGTCCGCGGTGCGGGCGCCGGTGGTCAGCGTGGTCATGTCAGGCCCCTTCCAGCTGGCTCTCGTCACCGCGGCCGCCGAGGCGCCGCAGCCCCAGGGCGAGCCCCAGGCCGACCAGGACCAGGATCACCGCGATCACGCTCGCCGGGCCCATCAGGCCGGCCATGAAGCCGCGCTGGTACATGTCCAGCGCCAGCGCCCGGGTCGCGTCGCCCGGTCCGCCCGCGGTCAGCACGAAGATGAGGTCGAAGAACGTCAGCGAGCCCACGACCATCAGCGTCGACGACGTGATGATCGTGTACTTGAGCTGCGGCAGCGTGATGCTGAAGAACTGCCGCACCCGGCCCGCGCCGTCGATCTGCGCGGCCTCGTACATCGAGCGCGGGATCTGCCGGACGCCGCCCTGGTAGATCAGCGAGTGGAACGGGATGAACTGCCACGACACCACGAACACGACCACGCCGACGGCCAGCTTGCTCTCGCCCAGCCAGTCCTGGTTGAGGAAGTCGACACCCAGGCCCGAGCCGAGCCCGAAGTTCGGGTCCAGCAGCGCCTTGAACGTGATCGCCAGCGCCGCCGAGCTCAGCAGCAGCGGGATGAAGTACAGCACGGCCAGCAACTCGCGGTAGCGCTCGTGCCCGGCCAGGAACACCCCGATCAGCAGGCTGAGCGGCGTCTGGAACAGCCAGGACAACGCCATGATCAGGAACGTGACCCAGAGCGCGTGCGGCAGCCCGGGGTCGGAGAGCACCGACCGCCAGGCGTCCAGCCCGGCCGGCTTGATCTCGCCGATGCCGTCCCACTGGGTGAAGCTCAGTGCCAGCACGCCCAGCAGCGGGACGACCCCGAAGATCGTGAACATGATGAGCGCCGGCACCGCCATCCAGGCGACGCCGCCGCTCCGCCCGCCGGTGGAGGTGGGCCGGTCCACCCGCACCGGGGGCGGAGCAACAGTCGTCATTTGCCGATGGTCCCGTTCATGTTCGAGATGAACTCGTCGGGGCCGATCGACTTCTGGAAGAACTTGGCGATGTTGTCGAGCAGGGCCTCGGCCGCGGTCGGGCTCAGCGCCTGGTCCCACGACTGGGCGAAGCTCTTGGCCTTGGTGGAGACGTCGTAGACGAAGTTGAGGAACTCGGCGTCCTTGGAGGCCCCGAGCATGGACTGGCTGCTCTTGGCGACCGGGATCGCGCCGGAGTCCACCCATTCCTTGACCTCGGCGTCGGAGAGCACGGCGTCCTTGAAGAACTTCTTCGCCGTCTCCTTCTGCTCCGCGGTGGCCTTGGAGGAGATGGCGTAGTACTGACCGGGGTTGCCGACCGTGTTGCTCGGGTCGCCCTTGCCCTTGTCGACCCCCGGGAAGTTCATCCAGCCGAGCTTGCCGTCCTTGACGAAGTTGCCGCCGTCGTTGGCCATGCTGCCGTAGGTCCACGTGCCGTGCAGCATCATGGCGGCCTTGCCGCGGTAGAGCAGCGCCTGGTCGGCGTTGGAGTCCGCGGTGATGGAGGAGAAGCCCTTGACGAAGCCGTTGGCGTCGATCAGCTTGCGCAGCTCGACGAGGGCCTCTTTGGCGCCCGGCGCGGACCAGGCGTTCGGCTTGCCCTCGAAGACGCCCTGGAACAGCTCGGGGCCGCCGATGCGGTCGAAGAGGAACTCCATCCACATCATGTTCGTCCACCGGGACTGCCCGCCGAGGGAGAACGGGGCGACGCCCTTGCTGTTGAACAGCGTCACCAGGTTCATGATGTCGCCCCAGGACTGCGGGGGCGTGGCACCGTGCTTCTGGAAGACCTCTTTGTTGTAGAAGAGGACGATCGGCGCGACGGTCTCGGCCGGCATCGCGTAGATCTTGCCGTTGATCGTGGCGGGGCCGAAGGAGGTCTCGAAGAGCTTGTCCTTGACCGCGGCGTTCTGCCCGAACCAGTCGGTGAGGTCCTCGACCTGACCGGCCTCGACGTAGCTCTTGAGACCGCCGCCGCCCCAGCCCCAGATGATGGTCGGGGCCTGGCCGGCGCCGATGGCGGTCTTGATCTTCGTCTTGTACGCGTCGTTCTGGTACGCCGTCCCGGTGATCTTGCTGTCCGGGTTCGCCTTGTTGAACCGGTCGACGGTGTTCTTGCGGATCCCCTCGCCCGGCTGGCCGGTCAGGTACCAGTAGGTGGCGGCGCCGGCGCTGCCCCCGCCGGAAGTGCCGGGCCCGGAACTGCCGCACGCGGCGAGCGCCGACGCGGCGCCTGCGCCGACGGCGAGGTTGAGGAAATTGCGACGGGATAGCGAACTGCGCTCCACGGTTGTCTCCATACTCCTGAGCCGCTCTGACACGGCTTGCCGACCTGCACCGGAAGTTTCGAAAAGAGCTCGTAAGTTATCGAGAGATTTCGTTAACGTAGGGTTTCAGCTGTGGTGTGTCAAGGGTCTCAAAGCCCTTCGTCCCGGAACATGAAAGACGACTCCAGCGCGGGTGGGATCGCTCCCACGGCTGGTCTCGCCCAGGTCACGAACGGGTCTCTCTCAGGCCTCGGTCGGCCGCTGAAACTTTCGGTTAGGTGCCGTGCTGTCGCGCAGGATGAGCTCGGTCGACAGCTCGACCCGGGGAGCCGACACGCGATCGCCCTGGGCCAGCCGCAACGCGGTCCGCGCGGCCAGCCCGCCCATCTCCGCGAGCGGCTGCCGCACGGTGGTCAGCGGGGGTGACGACCAGCGCGCCTCGGGCAGGTCGTCGAACCCGATGACGCTGACGTCGTCCGGCACGCGCATGCCGCGCCGGCGCGCCGCCTCGTACACGCCGAGGGCCATCTGGTCGCTGGCCGCGAAGATCGCGGTGGGCGGGTCGGGGCGGGCCAGCAGCTCGGCGCCGCGGACGTAGCCGGACTCGTGGTAGAAGTCGCCCTGCCGGATCAGGTCCTCGTCGACCCGCAGCCCGGCCGCCTCCATGCCGGCGCGGTAGCCGTCGAAGCGGGCCCGGCTGCACATCACGTGCCGCGGGCCGGCGATGAAGCCGATCCGCCGGTGACCCAGCTTCGCCAGGTGCTCGGTGGCGCTCAGCCCGCCGGCCCAGTTCGTCGCCCCGATCGTGGGGACGTCCGAGTCGGAGTTGCCCACCGGGTCCACGACGACGACCGGGATGCCCAGCCGGGTCAGCTCGGTGGAGACCGTGGCGGTCAGCTCGGAGTTGACGAAGATGACGCCGGCCGACGACCGGGCGCGCAGGTTCTGCAGCCACTGGCGGGTCGCCATCGGCCGGCGGTGCACGGCCGAGACGACCGTGCCCACCCCCGAGGCGTGCGCGACGTCCTCCACGCCGCGGATCAGCTCCACCGCCCAGGGGCTGTCGAGATCGTTGAAGACGAGGTCGAGCAGCCCGGTGCGGCCGGTCTGCTGGCGCGAGTTGCGCCGCCGGTAGCCGTGCTGCTGCAGCAGTTGCTCGACCCGGGCCCGGGTCTGCGCCGAGACGTCGGAGTGCCCGTTGAGGACGCGGGAGACGGTGGGCACCGAGACGCCGGCGGCACGGGCGATGGTGGAGATCGTGACCCGCCGGTTGTCGTCCACGATCATGACCCGGTCGCTGCCGTGGGGGCCGCGGGGCGCGCGGCGGACACGAGGGCCGGTAAAGGTTTGATCATCATTGATGTCCTCACGGGCTCGGCCCCGAAACTTTCGGGAGTTTCCGTTACGTGCCCGGAACATAGGCCAGCGATGCCGGAGCGGTCAACGGGCAACAATGTGGACCATTGATGCGCGAAATAACGCCTCAAGACCGCTGATCAGCAGGTCGCCGACACTCTTGACCGGACTTGGATGGACGTCTATCTTTCGGGAAGTTGCCACCTCATTTCCGAAACTTACGACCGCGACAGCCGGTCCGTTCCGGCGTGCCGAGGTAGGAGACCCCATGCCCACACCCGACATCGGCGGTCGCGCTTCACGCCGTACCGTCCTCGTGGCGGCCGCCGGCGCCGCCACCGTCGCCGCCGCTCCCCGGGCCGCGCAAGCGCACGACAGCTCCGCACCCGGCGGCTGGACCGCCAGCTGGGCCGCGGTGCCGACGACGATCCCGCCCGGCGCCCCGGTCGTGCTGGAGCGGCAAACCGTCCGGCACGTAGCGCACCTCAGCCTCGGCGGTGATCAGCTGCGGATCCGACTGTCCAACGAGTTCGGCACGACGCCGCTGGTCATCGGCGAGGTCCGCGTCGCCCGCCGCCAGGGGACCGGCGCGAGCACCGCCACCGTGCCCGGCACGGACCGCCGCGTCACGTTCAGCGGCCACCCCTCGGCCACCGTGCCGGCCGGCGCGCCGCTCGTCAGCGATCCCGTGACGCTGCGGGTGGACGACGGCTCCGACCTCGTCATCAGCATCTACCTGCCGCAGCGCACGCCGGTCACCACGCTCGCGGCGTTCTCGTACCAGGAGAACGTCATCGCCGCCGGCAACGTCACCGCGGCGCGGACGGTGACGCCGCAGGCGACGGTCACCCAGGACCTGTTCCTCACCGGTGTCAGCGTCCGCCGCCGCTCCGCGGCGATCGTCGCGCTCGGCGACTCCATCACGAACGGCGCCAACACGCAGACCAACGCCAACCACCGCTGGCCCGACCTGCTCGCCGCCCGGCTGCGCGCCGCGCGGCTCGAGCGTGGCGTCGTGAACCTCGGCGTGTCGGGCAACCGGCTGCTGCACGACCCGAACCCGCCGGCCGGCAGCGACGCCGAGGCGTACGCCGCGTACTTCGGTCAGAGCGGGCTGCGCCGCTTCGACCGCGACGTGCTCGCCCAGCCCGGCGCCCGGTACCTCGTCGTGCTGCTCGGCGTGAACGACCTCGGGCACCCGGGCACCACCGCGCCCGCCTCGGAGACCGTGTCCGCCGCCGACCTCGTCGCCGGCCACCGTCAGCTCATCGCCCGCGCGCACCAGGCGGGGCTGCGGGCGTACGCGGGCACGATCCTGCCGTTCCAGGGCGACACGTTCGGCTTCTACACCCCGGAGAACGAGCGCAAGCGCGCGGAGCTCAACGCCTGGATCCGGCACGGCCACGAGTACGACGGCGTCGTCGACTTCGACGCGGTCATGCGCGATCCCGCCCAGCCGCTGCGGCTGAACCCGGCGTACGACAGCGGCGACCACCTGCACCCCAACGACGCCGGCATGGCGGCCATGGCCGCGGCCGTGCCCCTGCGCTTCTTCCGATAGGACGCGCCATGAGACCTTTCCTCGCCCTCGCCGCCCTGCTGCTGCCGGTGCTGGCCGTACCGTCGGCGGCCGCCGCCGCGAAGCCCGCCGCCGACGACCTCGGCGGCTACGTCTCCACCCACCCCGGCCCCGGCCGCTTCCCGATCGCCGACCGCGGCCGGGTCGCCTCGATCGTGGTCAGCGCCGGCGACCACGCGGGCGTCATCCGCGTCGCCGACGACCTGCAGACCGACCTCGAGAAGGTCACCGGCGTGCGGCCGGCCGTCGGGCACGACACGCTGCCCACCGGCCGCGACCCGATCATCCTCGGCACGCTCGGCAAGAGCCCGCTCATCGACCGGATGGCCGCGTCCGGCCGGCTCGACGTGCGCGGCCTGGCCGGCAAGTGGGAGACCACGGTCGAGCAGATCGTCGACCATCCGCTGCCCGGCGTCCGGCGCGCGTTCGTCATCGCCGGCAGCGACCAGCGCGGCACGATCTACGGCGCGTACGACCTGTCCAAGCGCATCGGGATCAGCCCCTGGCACTTCTGGGACGACGTGCCGGTGCGCCACCGCGACGCCCTGTACGCCCTGCCCGGCCGGCACACCCAGGGCACGCCCGCGGTCAGGTACCGGGGCTTCTTCATCAACGACGAGAACCCCGCCACCGGCACCTGGGCGCCCGGGTACTTCGGCCCCGGCAAGGCCCCCGGCTACCCGGGCGGGCTCAACGCCGCGTACTACGCCCAGGTGTTCGAGACCATGCTGCGGCTGCGTGCCAACTACCTGTGGCCGGCCGTGTGGGGCCGAGCGTTCGCCGAGGACGACCCGCAGAACCACGCGACCGCCTCGTACTACGGCGTGGTCATGGGCACCTCGCACGAGGCGCCGATGATGCGCGGCATCGAGGAGTGGAACCGGCACGCGAAGAACGGCACCGACCCGTACGGCGGCAACGGCGAGTGGAGCTTCCGCCGCAACGCCGACGCGATCAAGGCGTACTGGCGGGACGGCGCCGAGCGGATGGCGCGCGAGAAGATCGAGGGTGTCATCACGCTCGGCATGCGGGGCAACGGTGACGTGAGCCTGCCCGACGGCGACGGCATCGACCTGATGAGCTCCATCATCGACACCCAGCGGCAGATCCTGCGGGAGACCGGGCTGATCGGCGCGCCCCAGGTGCAGACCCTCTACAAGGAGGTCCAGCGCTACTGGGACCAGGGCTACCGGCCGCCGGACGACGTCACGGTCGTGTTCTGCGACGACAACTGGGGCAACATGCGCAAGTTCCCGGACGCCTCCCTGCCGGAGCGCAGCGGCGGGTACGGGATGTACTACCACTTCGACTACGTCGGCGGCGGCCGCAACTACAAGTGGGTCGACACCGTCAACCTCACCAACACCTGGGAGCAGCTGCACCGGGCGTACACGTCCGGCATCGACCGGCTGTGGATGGTCAACGTGGGTGACCTGAAGAACGAAGAGGAACCGACGCAGTTCTTCCTCGACTACGCCTGGAACCCGGCCGCGATTCCGCTGCACGAGCTGGGGGAGTGGGAACGGGGCTACGCCGCCCAGAACTTCGGCGCTGCGCTCGCCCCCGCGATCGCCGACCTGCTCGCCGACTACGGCTACCTGCAGTCGCGCCGCAAGCCCGAGCTGCTCAACCGGCGGATCACGATCAACCCCACGACCAACGAGATCGTGTACGACGACCAGGCCACCCCCTTCAGCCTCACCGACTACCGCGAGATGGACCGCGTCACCGCAGAGTGGCAGGCGATGGGCGCGCGGGCCGACCGGATCCGCAGGCTCGTCCCGGCCGCCTGGCAGGACGCCTTCTACCAGCTCGTCTACTACCAGGTGAAGGCCACGGCCAACCTCTACGCGCTGCGGCGCGCGGAGTTCACCAACATCCTCTACGCCACCCAGGGCCGCGCCTCCACCAACGACCTGGCCGGCGTCGCCGAGGCGCGCTTCGCCGAGGACCAGGCGATGAACGACTACTACAACACCCGCCTGGCCGGCGGGAAGTGGAAGAACTGGCAGCTGCAACCGAAGATCGGGTACGGCAACGTCGAGCGGTACGGCCCCAACGCGCCCTGGCAGCAGCCCGAGAAGGACAACGTGGCGCTGCCCGACGAGATCTACCCGTACCTCAAGCGCATCGAGGTGCCCGCGGCGGCGGGGCTCGGCGTGGCCCTCGACGGCGGGGACGCGCAGGTGCTGCCGGAGTTCAGCCCGTGGCAGTCGCAGCCCCAGCAGTACATCGACGTGTTCAACAAGGGCGCCACGCCGTACGCGTACCGCATCACAGCGGGGCAGCCGTGGGTGCACGTCACGCCGGCGGGGGGCCGGGTGGACAAGGAGGTGCGGGCCACCGTGCGCGTCGACTGGTCGCGGGCCCCGGCCGGCACGACCACCGTGCCCATCACGGTCAGCGGGGCGGGGGAGCAGGTCGTGGTGCAGGCCCCGATCCGCAAGCCGGCGCTGCGTCCCTCCGGCTTCGCCGAGGCCAACGGGTACGTGGCGATGGACGCGCCGCACTACACCCGCAAGGTCGGCCACTGGCAGGTGCTGCCCCGCATCGGCAAGACCGGTGACGGCCTCACGCCGCTGGGCGGGGACGGCGCCCGGCTCGAGTACGCGATGACGCTGACCACCACCGGCCCCGTACGCGTCTCCGCCGTGCTCTCGCCGCGCAACGACACGTTGCCCACCCCGGGCCTGCGGTACGCGATCTCGGTCGACGACCAGGCGCCGCAGACCGTCGACGTCATCGCCGCCACCGGGGCCAACGCCACCACGATGAACCGGCAGTGGGAGCGCAACACGTCCGACAACGTCAACGTCACGACCACCACGCACGCGATCGACCGCGCGGGCACGCACACCCTGAAGTTCTGGATGGTGGACCCGACAGTGATCCTGCAGAGGCTGGTCGTCGACACCGGCGGGGTGAAGTACAGCTACCTGGGCCCGCCGGAGAGCCGGGCGTACGGCCGATGACCACCACCGTGGCGGTGCTCGCGCCGCCGGCCACCAGGGCGTCCTTCGTGGAGGCCTACCGGAGGGTGTTCAGCGGACCGCTGTTCACCGCCACGGCGGTGCTGGAGGAGGCGGACATCGTGGCGGTCGCCCCGGCCGGCTGTTGCGCGCCGGGGCTCGCCGCCCGGTTGCGCGCGGCTGCCGGGCGCGGCTGCCGGGTGCTCGCCGCCGGGCCGGCCGTCGCCGGCCTGGCGGCGACCGGCCTGCTCGACGGCCGGCGGGTCGCCGTCCACGAGGGACAGGCGGCCGCGTTCGCCCGGCGGTTCCCCCGGGTACGGGTCGCGGCGGGCGTCCGGTTCGTCGACGACGACCCGGTGCTCACCGCGCCGGACCAGCGCGCCGCCCTCGAGCTGTGCCTGCATCTCGTCCGCAAGGACCTCGGTGCGGCGGCCGCCGCGGACTTGTCGGCGGGCCTCCATCCGTACGTCGTCCAGCGGACATGTACGGGCCGACTCTGATCTCATAGATTGCTCGCGGTCTATCTCTTCGATCGCGGGAGAACACATGTCCGTCACGGGCAGAATCGCGGCCGTGCTGACCACGGCGCTCGTCACCGCCGGCCTCGCCGCGCCGGCACCGGCGCATGCGGCGGTCAGCCGGGCCGAGCTCGCTCTGCGCTGGGCCCCCATCCACTACCAGGACGTCGACGCCACGGGCAGCCACGCGCTGGGCGGCAAGTCCGACTACGTCACCAGGATCGACTTCGACGGCGACCTGAACGGGCGCAACAACTGGGACAACGCCGCCCGGTCCGGCGTGTCGTTCGCGGCGAACGTCTACTACTCCGTCGTCGAGACCGGCAGCCACTGGTACATCACGTACTTCTTCTTCCACCCGCGCGACTGGATCGACCACCCGTTCTTCGAGACCGAGCACGAGAACGACGGCGAGGGTGTGCTCCTCGCCGTCGAGAAGAACGGCACCGACTACGGCGTGCTGCGCTCGGCGGTCACGGTGGCGCACACCAACTTCTACTCGTACGCGCCGGCGGGCAGCACGTGGACGAGCGGCCGGGAGAGCATCGACGGCACCCTGCAGATGCAGAGCTCGCCGTACGACTCGTTCCAGCACCCGGTGACCGCCCAGGAGGCCCGCGGGCACGGGCTCAAGGCGTACCCGCAGTACAACATCGTCGGCGACGGGCTCGTCTACTACCCGTCCACCACCGCGGAGACCCCGTCCGGCACGAACGACCGCGACGTGCAGTACGCCCTCATCGACGTGTTCGCCGACGGCGGTCTGTGGGCGCAGCGGGCCAACGCGAACCTCTTCGCCAACCTCGGCACGTTCGCCGGCGACACGTCGGGCGACTGCGGCGTGGGCACGTTCTCCTGCGGCACCAACTCGGCGAACGCGCCCTGGGGCTGGGACGACGGCGACGACCTGCCGGGCCGCGGCGAGCTCGCCACCGACCCGGCCAAGCTCTCGGCGGAGTACTTCACCGTGCCGGGGACGCTGTCGCGGTCGTACACGTACAACCCGTACTCCAGCGCGGCTGCGGCGCTGAAGGAAGCGGCCCGTACGGCGCCGCGCGTGACCGACTGACGCAGAGCCGGGGCCGCCGCCCTAATCCTGGGCGGCGGCCCGCGGAGGTGCGGTGCTGTCGCGGACGATCAGCTCGGTGGCCAGCTCCACCCGGGGCGTCTGGATCTCCTCGCCCTGGGCCAGCCGCAGGGCCGTCCGCGCGGCCAGCCCGCCCATCTCGGCGAGCGGCTGGCGGACCGTGGTCAGCGGCGGGGACGCCCAGCGGGCCTCTGGCAGGTCGTCGAAGCCGACCACGCTCAGGTCGTCGGGCACCCGCAGGCCCTTGTGCCGGGCCGCCTCGTACACGCCGAGGGCCATCGTGTCGCTGGAGGCGAAGATCGCGGTCGGCCGGTCGTCCATCTCCAGCAGCGACATGCCGCCGGCGAAACCGGACTCGTACAGGAAGTCGCCCTGGCGGATGAGCGACTCGTCCACCGACTCCAGGCCGGTGCGGTAGCCGTCGAGGCGGGCCCGGCTGCAGATGAGGTTCTTCGGGCCGGCGATGAAGCCGATGCGGCGGTGGCCCAGCGACGTCAGGTGCTGGGTCGCCGAGAGGCCGCCCGCCCAGTTGGTGGCGCCCACGGTGGGGATGTCCAGCGGCGCGCCGCCGGCCGGGTCGATGACCACGACCGGGATGTTGAGCCGCTGCAGCTCCGCGTAGACCGGGGTGGTCAGGTCCGAGGTCACGAAGATGACCCCGTCGGACTGGCGGGCGTACAGGTTCTGCATCCACTGGCGGGTCGCCGCGGAGCGGCGGTGCACCGCGGAGACGACCGTGCCGACGCCCGCGGCGTGCATGACGTCCTCGACGCCGCGGATCAGCTCGACCGCCCACGGGCTGTCGAGGTCGTTGAAGACCAGGTCGACCAGGGCGGCCTTGCCGGTGGGCTGCCGGGATGCGCGCCGGCGGTAGCCGTGCTGTTTGAGCAGGTTCTCCACCAGCTCGCGGGTCTGCGGGGCGACGTCGGCGCGCCCGTTGAGGACCCGGGACACGGTGGGGACGGACACGCCGGCCTCCCGGGCGATCGCGGCGATGGTCACGCGGGCCACGGACGCCTCCTCGTAAGTTTCAGGATCAAGTCTCGGAAGTATTCCACACCCGCTGCGGGAAAACATGAATCGCATTAGCATCTGCGGATATCCATCGACCTCTGTCGCTGTCCGGAGGTGCCCTTGTCCGCTCGACGCCTGCTCACGGGGCTCACCGCAAGTCTTCTCCTTCTTCTGCCCGCGCCCGCATCCGCCGCGCCGTCCGCCGGATATTCCGTCGGGGTCGGCATCGGCGACATCACCGGAGAGGCCGCCGAGGTGGGCATGCTCGGCTACGCCGACCCCGCCCAGACCACCTCCGGCATCGCCTCACGGCAATGGGCCCGCGCCTTCGTGGTCGCCGACCCGGCCGGCCACCACGTCGCCTTCGTCAGCGCCGAGATCGACTTCGTGACCCAGGCGGTCCAGATGGAGGTGCTCAAACGGCTCCGGGCCCGGCACGGCGACACGTACACCGACCAGAACGTCGTGCTGACCGCGACCCACACGCACTCCGGGCCCGGCGGCTTCTCCGAGTACACGATGTGGAACCTGACCACGCTCGGCTTCGAGGCGCCGATCTTCGAGGCCATCGTCTCCGGCATCGTGCGCGCGATCGAGACCGCCGACGCCCGGCTCGCGCCCGGCACCGTCAAGATCGCCGAGGGTACGCTCACCGGCGCGAACGTGAACCGCTCGCTGCCGGCGTTCAACGCCGACCCGGCCGCCGACCGGGCCCGGTTCCCCGGCGCCGTCGACACCCGGATGAGCGTGCTCCGCTTCGAGCAGGGCGGCCGGCCCGTCGGGCTGCTCTCCTTCTTCGCCACCCACGGCACCTCCATGACGCCGGCCAACCACCTCATCAGCGCCGACAACAAGGGGTACGCCGCACACCTCATCGAGGACGGCGTGCACGGCGTCGACTGGGCGCACCGCGGCGACTTCGTGGCCGCCTTCGCGCAGACCAACGCCGGCGACATGTCGCCGAACCTGCGCAACGGCGGCGCGCAGGGCCCGACCGACGACGAGTTCGAGAACACCCGGATCATCGGCAGGCTGCAGGCCGACAAGGCGCAGCAGCTCTTCGACTCCGCCACCGAGGAGCTCACCGGGCCGATCGACGCCCGCGGGCGCTACGTCGACTTCTCCGCCGTGCAGGTCGCCGGCTCGTACACGCCGGACGGGCAACCGCACCGCACCTGCCCGGGCGCGCTCGGGCAGAACTTCACCGCGGGCGCCGAGGACGGCCCCGGCCCGCCGATCGTCGACGAGGGCGACCTCAACACCAACCCGCTGCTGCTGGTCGCGGGCATCGTGGTCAACCCGACACCGGCCGAGGTACGGGTGTGCCAGGCCCCCAAGGACGTGTTCCTGGGCAGCGGCAGCCAGAACCCGCCGTGGACGCCGCAGATCATGCCGCTGCAGGTGCTGAGGATCGGGCAGCTCGCGATCACCACCGCCCCGGGCGAGTTCACCATCGTGGCCGGCCAGCGGGTGCGCGACGCGGTCGCCGCCCAGCTCTCCGGGGTGACGACCCACCAGATCCTCGCCGGGTACGCGAACGCCTACGCGGGCTACGTCACCACCCCCGAGGAGTACGACCTGCAGCATTACGAGGGCGCCGCCACGCACTTCGGCCGCTACACCGGACCGGCGTACCAGCAGGAGCTGGCGAAACTGGCGGCGGCCCTGCGCGCCGGGCAGCCCACCCCGAGCGCGGTCCAACCGCCGGCGCTGCCGCAGAACCGGATCAGCGTACGGCCGGGCGTCGTGCTGGACACGCCGCCGCTGGGCAAGTCGTTCGGCAGCGTGCTCACCCAGCCCGCCGCGTCGTACGCCCGCGGCGCCGGCGTCCGCGTCGACTTCGTGACCGGCCACCCGAACAACAACCTGCGCGACGAGGGCACCTTCATCGAGGTGCAGCGGCAGAACGGCAGTTCGTGGACCACGGTCTCCACCGACGCCGAGTGGCAGACGATCTACCGCTGGAAGCGCGAATACCTCGGCGTCTCCACGGCCCAGATCACGTGGACCGTGCCCGCGGACGCGCAGCCGGGCACGTACCGGATCGTGCACCACGGCGACGCCAAGGGCCTCACGGGGACCGTCAAGGCGTTCACCGGGACCAGCCGGACCTTCACTGTCACTCCATAGCGGTATTGCGTACCGGTGCTCGCGTCCTCCGGGGCGCGAGCACCGTTGCCGCTGGTGTGCTCAATAACCGAAATGGCCTGAAATCTGCCGCTCGCCGGCTGGTGATGATCGGCGCCGCGACCGTCCTCGTCGCCGCCGGCGGCGCTGCGCTGGCCGAGGTGGTCTCCAGCACCCCGAGCCCGGCGCCGTCCTTCAACGGCCCCGTGTACGCCGTCGCCCACCGCGGCGACGTGGTCTACGTCGGCGGTTCCTTCACCGGGGCGGTGATCGGCGGCAAGACGATCGCCCGGTCCCGGCTCGCCGCGTTCAACGCGCAGACCGGCGTCCTGCTGGACTGGAACCCCGGCGCCGACGACACCGTCCGGGCTCTCGCGGTCGACGACGCGACGGTCTTCGCCGCCGGCGACTTCAACAAGGTCGCCGGGATGTCCCGCGACGCGGTGGCCGGTCTCGACGCGATCACCGGGGCGCCCGGCCCGCTCAAGCACACCGTGCTGGGCCAGCCGAACGCCCTCGCGGTCGGCAACGGCCGGGTCTACGTCGGCGGCCGGCTCACCGCCGTCGACGGCTCGCCGCGCACCAACCTGGCCGCCTTCAACGCCGCCACCGGCGCGCTGGACAGCTGGGCGCCCACCACCGACGACACCGTGAACGCGCTCGCCGTGATGGGCAGCCGCGTCTACCTCGGCGGAAGCTTCCACAAGACCAACGGGGTCAGCTCCACGCTGCGCCTGACCGCGGTCGACGGCGCCACCGGCGTCCTCGACAAGGGCTTCCTGCCCAAGCCGGTCTCGCAGGTCTTCGCGCTGGCCACCGACGGCAACGGCGTCTACGCCGCGCTGGGCGGGCAGGGCGGCCGGGCCATCGCCTACACGTTCGGCGGCCTGGCCCGCTGGACCCGGGTCTTCGACGGTGACGCGCAGGCCATCGCCACCCTGGACGGCATCACGTACGTGGGCGGGCACTTCGACAACGCGTGCACGACCACCAACAACGGGACCAAGGGCGTGTGCACCGACGGTTCCGTGCCCCGCGTCAAGCTCGCCGCGGTCGACGGGGCCGGCAACCTGACCCCGTGGGCGCCGCAGGCCAACGGCGTCGTCGGCGTCCGTACCGTGGTCGCCGGCGCGGGCAACGGCCTGCTGAGCGTCGGCGGGGACTTCACCACGATCGCCGGCGTCACCCAGAAGCGCTACGCCTCCTTCGGCGGGCCCACCTCCCGCGCCCCGGTGCCGCCCGCACCGGCGTCGCCGTACGTCGCGTCGTACAACTTCGACTCGACGGTGGCCGACGGCACGTACGACGACGGCTCCGGCAACGGCCACGTGCTGCGTACGAAGGCGGTCAACGGGGCTGTCCTCAAGAGCGTGGCGCACGGCAACGGCCAGGCCGTCGTCTTCCCGCCCAAGTGCACCGGCACGGACTGCCCGCGCGTGGTGCTGCAGGCCGCCGACGCGCCGGACCTCAACCCGGGCGCCAAGGACCTGCGATGGGGCGCGAACGTGCTGCTGTCGCCGGCGGAGACGTCCTCCGGCGAGAACATCCTGCAGAAGGGCTACTCGACCGCGGGCGGCCAGTACAAGCTGCAGGTCGACGGGGTCTCCGGCCGGCCCAGCTGCGTGATGAGCGACAAGACCGCCACCACGATCTACGTCGCCAAGAGCGCGGTGTCCATGGCGGACGGCGCCTGGCACACCCTCGAGTGCCGGCGGACCGGCACCACCCTGACCATCCTCGTCGACGACAAGGCGCAGGGCAGCCGGACCATCCCGGCGGCGCTGTCGGTGGTGACCACCCAGCCGCTGAGCCTCGGCGGCAAGGGCACGGGCAGCAACAACGACCAGTTCCACGGCAGCCTCGACGACGCCTGGGTCCTGATCGGCTGACGCGCTCCGGCGGCCGGGGCTCTCCGCCCCGGCCGCCGCGCAATTCACTCGCCGGCGGGCGCGGGATTGCGGGGCAGCCACCGGGCCACCACGGCGCCCGCCACGATCACCGCCGCGCCCACCAGGACGGCCGGCACCAGACCGTCCACGAAGGACTGCGCGTTGGTGTAGCCGCCGTACGAGCTGAACACCGACGCCAGCACCGCCACCCCGACCGCGACGCCGAGTTCCCGGATCGTGTTGTTGGCCCCCGAGGCCACCCCGCGCTCCCCGGGTGTGACGCTGGCCAGCGCCATCGTGCTGATCGGCGCGAAGGTCAGCCCCATCCCGACGCCGGCCAGGACGAACGCGACCACCAGGTCGCCGTACGAGACCGTCGCGGTGGTCGCCAGCGCGATCCACAGCACGCCGGCGCCGAGCAGGACCTGACCGGCGACGATGAGGTTCCGTACGCCGGCCCGATCGGCGAAGATCCCGGCCAGCGGCGCGACCACCATCGGCGCCATCGTCCACGGCAGCGTGCGTACGCCCGCGTCGAGCGGGCTGAGCCCCTGCACCACCTGGAAGAACTGGGCGAGCAGGAACACCGACCCGAACGTGCCGGCGGAGAACGTCAGCGTCACCACGCTGACCAGCCCGAAGCCGCGCGACCGGAACAGCGACAGCGGCATCATCGGCGTGCTGTTGCGCCACTGCCACGCGATGAACGCGGCCAGCAGCACCCCGCCGCCGATCAGCATGCCCAGCACCCGGCCCGACGACCACCCGCGGTCCGGCCCGTCGACGACACCCCACACCAGCAGCAGCATCCCCGCCGCCGACAGCACCAGCCCCAGCGGATCGAGCCGCGGCGCGCCACCGTGCGACTCCCGCAGCACCGTCGCCGCCAGAATCACCGCGACCACGCCGACCGGCACGTTCAGCCAGAAGATCCACGACCAGTGCAGCCCTTCGACGACCGCCCCGCCGACGACCGGCCCGACGGCGACGCCGAGCCCGCTGATCCCGCCCCAGATCCCCACGGCGGCGTTCCGCAGGCGATCGGGTACGGCCTGCGCCAGCAAGGTCAGCGACAGCGGCGCCACCGCCGCGCCGGCCAGCCCCTGCACGGCCCGCGCGGCCGTGAGCATCCACGGCTCGGTGGCCAGCGCGGCGGCCGCGGACGCCAGCGTGAACAGCGAGATCCCGGCCAGGAACATCCGCCGCCGCCCGATCCGGTCGCCCAGCGCCGCGGCGGTCAGGAGAAAGGCCGCGAAGGGCAACGTGTACGCGTTGACGAACCACTGCAGATCCGCCAGCGAGGCGCCGAGCTCGGTCCGGATGACCGGCAGCGCGGTGGTCACCACGAGGTTGTCCAGCGTGACCATGAAGATCGGAATGCCGACGGCGGCCAGCACGGCGGCCAGCGGCCGCGACCGCCGGTGCGCTGCGGCCGGCGCCGCGGGCGGCGAGGCGAGGGTGGTCATCGGAACTCCTTGTTGTTATCGACTGATAACTAGCTCGAACGCCAAGGTAGTTATCCACTGATAACTTGTCAACGGGGATGCTGGTCGAAGACGGCTACCGAGGCGAGCGGGGAAGATCCTTGACGGCGGCGGCCAGCCGCTCGCGCAGCGCCTGAGCCGTCTCCCCGTACGCGTCGAATTTTCGCCACCCGACCGTCGTGAAGGCGCGGAAACCCGGCTCGGGAGCGTGCGGCAGGCCGCCGCGGCTCCAATAGACCACCCAGCCCGGGAACTCCGCCTCAAGCTCCAGGCACCCCGGCAATGCGTCGTCCGGCCAGCCCGCGCGTTCCGCGATCAGCTGCCGGTTGCGGTGCCGCCGGTCTCCGCCCGGAATCACCACCGGGGCGTCCGGACGGTCTGCTTCTGGGCCGCGTCCGGTTCTTGCATCGCGACGGCGAGCCCCGCGATGCGCGCGTACGCGGCAGCGCGTTCCTGTTCCTGCCATTCGTGAGCCGCAGCGAGGATCTGCTCGCGGTTCCTTCGAAGCCTGCGCTGCCAGAAGGTGGTTCGCATCGTCGCGCCCTCCGCCGTTGGGAAGATCCGGTCCGGGAGGCGTCGCCGCCTCCCATGACGATCCTCATGGGGCGATTGGGGAATGGGGAGAGCCGTGCTGTCCACCGTGTTGTCCGCTCATTTGCGGACGCCCTGCCCTACACGGGCTCGGCGGGGAGGAATGCCTCGAACTGCTCGCGCAGGCCGCGCGCCTCCAGGATCCCTGCGCGTTGAACCCCGGCGACGACTTCGCGCGCCCGCCACCAGTTCGACGGCACGATCCGGCCGGAGCCGATGGCTTCGCTCGCCGCGGCGGCCGCCTCGTCCGGCTTGTCGGCAGCGAGGAGAGCCAGCCCGAGGTCGAGCTTGGCCGACGCGATCCGTCGGGGGCGGGCACCCTCCGCCTCGAGTTCCGCGATCACGTGCCGAGCCACTACCTCCGCCGCCGGATCACCCGCCCACGCCAGTGTCGTCGCCGCGTACGCGTGTGCCTTCGCCGGGTCGTACTGATAGTGGTGCTCGGGGAGCTCAGGGTCGGACCGGTGATCCGCGAGGTGCTCGACCCGGTCGAGGACCCGGCGGGTCCGTGCCCGGTCACCGAGCCGTGCCCAGGCCCTGCCCTCCTGGGCAATCGCCTGGATGAAAGCGGAGCTGTCGCGCGGTGCGACCTCCTGAGCATGCTGGGACAACTGGACCGCTTGCCGGTAGTCACCGTCGGTCAGGGCCTCCCACGCCTTCGTCTCCAGGCACCAGGCGGCGATCTCGTGATGTGCGGCCTGGCCGGCGAACTCAGCGGCCGCGGACAGATATGCGCCCGCGGCGGCGGATTGCCGGAGGTCGACGTGGAGGGTGGCGCGCAGCAGGGACAACCACCCGCCGACGACGAGCAGCCGCCGATGCTGGACCAGGGTCTTTCGGGCGTCCACCAGCGTCGACACGTAATCGAGGTGACGACGGACCCGGGGCAGCAGATCGGCCGGTGGGACGGTGGCGTATGCCATGGCCATGGCGTCGACCGCCCGCTCGAGCCGGTCGAGTGTCTCCGCGCCCACGTCGGAGGCGGCCACTCGGCGCGCCAGCTCCAGCGCTTCGATCTCCGAGCCGGCGTCGTCCATCGTCGCGGGCCGTAGTGTCGCCGCCAGGCGGCCGCCCGCGCCCAAGGCATTGTCGAGCCGGGCGGCCACAGCTTCCGTGGCGGGCTTGCGACCTGTTTCCAGCTCGTGCAGGTAGGACTTACCGTAATGGACCGCAGCGGCCAATTCCCGCAGCGAGAGTCCTCGCTCGGTCCGAAGACGGCGGAGTTGCTCGGCGAACACATCCACGGGCCACGTCCCTGGTAGCGGTCAGGGTCACGGGCGCTGCCTCGGCATGGGCTGGACCCGTGCCACCGAGGCTACCGAGACGCGTTCCGGCTCTTACCACGAGGCTCGCGCCCGCGAGCCGCCGGAACGGAAGTTATCGGCTGATAACCTGGCCGTTGTGTCCCCGACCCGTCCCCGTTCCCGGCTCACCGCGGAGGAGCGCCACCACCAGCTTCTCCGCGCCGCCCTGACCGCGTTCACCGTCGGGGGGTACGCCGGCACCACCACCGACCAGGTGGCTCGGATCGCCGGGGTCTCCCAGCCGTACGTGATCCGGCTCTTCGGCAGCAAGCAGCAGCTCTTCCTGGCGACGGTCAACCATGCCGCCGACCGGGTCCAGGAGCGTTTCCGCGAGGCCGCGGCGCGGGAGGCGACGCTCGACAGCCTCGGGCACGCGTACGAGGATCTGCTCGCCGAGCGGGAGTTGATCACCGTGCTGTTGCACGGGTTCGCGGCCGGGGCGGATCCGGCGATCGGGCCGGTGGTGCGGGACTGCTTCGGCCGGATCTACCGGGCGGTGCGCGAGCTGACCGGCGTGAACGAGGAGGAAGCGCGGGAGTTCCTGGCGACGGGGATGCTGCTGACCGTCCTGGGAGCGATGGGGGTCGCCGGCCCGGACGCCGTGCCGCCGGAGCCGTGGATGGCCGAGCTGCTCGGCACGCTGAAGAAGACACGCTGAAGAAGAGCGGACGATGATCTGGCGTGACGTGCTCGTGCCGAACCACATCGTGGAGAGCGACGGGTTCACCGCCGAGGTGGGTGCCGCTCTCACCACCTCGCTCGAGGTCTTCTGCGAGTGGCGGCGGCCCGCGGCGGGTGAGCAGACGCTGCACCGGCCCGCGACGGACGGCCGTGCCGGCGGGTACGACCTGGTGGGCGAGGCCGGCGGCGTCGGTCCCGCGGATTCCTGGGCGTTCGCCGCGGCGGGCGTGACGTTCCACGTCACCGAGGCGGTCGCCGATCCGCCGCAGCCGGGCGCCCGGCTCCTCGTGCGCGGGCAGCTCAGCGTCGCCGAGCGCTACTTCGGCGAGCAGTTCGACACGTCGTTCATCGTGGAGCGCATCGTCCGGACGCAGGCGGGCCGGGCCTGGGACGTGCGGTCGGTGGGCCGGGCCCGGCCGCCGGGCTCGCACTACGTGCTCACCCTGGCGAAGGGCTGACGCTCAGGGCATGTTGTGGCGGGCGTACGCGGGCTCGCGCAGTCCCAGCATGGCCTCCGTCATCCGGACCGCCTCCACCGTCGCCTTCACGTCGTGGACCCGGACGATCCGCGCCCCTTGCAGGATGCAGAAGACCACCGCGGCCAGCGTGCCCGGCAGGCGTTCGCCCTGGGGGCGGTCGAGGGTCTCGCCGATGAAGTCCTTGTTGCTGACCGCCGCCAGCAGCGGGTGGCCGATGTCGGCGATCTCGCGCAGGCGGCGGGTCACCTCGAGGGTGTGGTACGTGTTCTTGTTCAGGTCGTGGCCCGGGTCGATGATGATCTGCTCCGGGCGGACGCCGCGCTCCAGCGCGAGGCGTACGCGGTCCCGCAGGAAGGCGGCGACCTCGGCCGTCACGTCGTCGTAGCGGGGGCCCGGGTACGCGGTGCGCGGCTCCGCCAGGCTGTGCGTGATCACCAGGGCGGCGTCGGTGCCCGCGACCGCGTCGGCCATGGCGGGGTCGCGCAGGCCCGAGGTGTCGTTGACGACGCCCGCGCCGGCCTTGACGACCTCGCGGGCCACCTCCGGTCGGTAGGTGTCCACCGAGACCACTGCCAGCCCCTGGGCCGCCTCGACCACCGGCAGCACCCGGTCGAGCTCCTCCCCGGGGGACACGTACGGGCCCGGCGCGAACGGTACGCCGCCGATGTCGATCCAGTCCGCGCCCGCCTCGGCCGCCGCGCGCACCGCCTCGGTGGCCTTCTCGAGGGCGAAGGTGCGGCCGCGGTCGTGGAAGGAGTCGGGGGTGCGGTTCACGATCGCCATCACCGTGACCCGCCGGGAGAAGTCGTGGGCACGGCCGCCGATGACCCGTTCGGCGCTGATCAGCGGGGGTGCGTAGTCGCTCACGCCCGGAGACTAACCCGGTGCCTGAGGTGCGCGAATTGGGGGCTCCCGCTGATGATCGCGGCGCTCTAGGGTGCAAGGGGTGACGGAAGCGGGACTCGCGGTTGCCGACGTGCGGGGTCCGTTGCGATACCTGTGGTGGCTCATCCGGCGGCAAAAGGGACGCATCGTCGCCGGGGCGGTGCTCGGGTCGTCGTGGATGGTCGGGCTGACGCTTCCGCCGTACCTGTTGTCGCAGGCCGTCGATCGCGGCCTGCGCCGGCGCGACCTGGCCGTGCTCGCCGCCTGGGTGGCCGCCCTGTTCGTGGCCGGCGCGGTCAACGCCGTGCTGGCGATGCTGCGGCACCGGACCATGACCAAGATCCGGCTCGACGGCGGGTTCCGCACGATCGGCGCGGTGCTGGCCCACGCGACCCGGCTCGGCGCGGCCCTGCCCCGGCGCATCGGCGCGGGCGAGGTGGTGACCATCGGGGTCGCCGACGTGTGGGCCCTGGCGCAGGCGCTGACCGTCACCGGGCCGGGGCTCGGCGCGGCCGTGGCGTACGTCGTGGTCGCCGCACTGCTGCTCGAGATCTCACCGTTGCTCGCGGTGGTCGTGCTGGCCGGCGTGCCGGTGCTGGCGCTGGCGGTCGGGCCGATGCTGCGCCGCCTGCACCGCGCCGGCGCGCGCTACCGCGAACGCCAGGGCGCTCTCGCCGACCGGCTCGTCGACATCGTGGCCGGCCTGCGGGTGCTCAACGGGCTGGGTGGCAAGCAGGCGTACGCGGCCCGCTACCGGCGCGACTCCCGGCTCGTGGTCGAGGAGGGGTACCGGGTGGGCGCGGTGACCAGCTGGATCCAGGCGCTGGGTACCGGCCTGCCCGCCCTGTTCCTGGCCGTCGTGATCTGGCTGGCGGCCCGGATGGCCGCGCAGGGCACGATCAGCGTGGGCGAGCTCGTCGCGGTCTGGGGGTACGCGGCGATGCTCGTCGTCCCCGTCGCGTTCTTCATCGAGGGCGGCTTCGACGTGGGCCGCGCGCTGGTCGCCGGCCGCCGCGTCCTCGACTTCCTGCGGCTACCCGTGGACCCGCCCGCGCACGGCCGGGGGCCGGACGGGCCCGCGCCCCTGTACGACCCCGAGTCCGGGGTGCTGGTGGCGCCCGCGCAGTTCACCGCGCTGGCCACGGCCCGGCCCGGCGACGCGGCCGCCGTCGTGGACCGGCTCGGACGGTACGGGCCCACGGCGGTCACCTGGGACGGCGTGCCGGTGGCCGGAGTGGACGTCCGGGACCGGATCCTCGTCGCGGACAACGACGCGTACCTGTTCACCGGAACCCTCGCCGAGGTCGTCGCCGGCCGTGCCGAGGTGGACCACGACGCCGTGGCGCGGGCCCTGGTCGCGTCGGCGGCCGGCGACATCGTGGCCGGCCTGCCCGCCGGCACGGCGTCCGTCCTGGACACCCAGGGCCGCAACCTGTCCGGCGGGCAGCGTCAGCGGGTCCGGCTCGCCCGGGCCCTGCACGCCGACCCGGAGATCCTGCTCGCGGTCGAGCCCACCTCGGCCGTCGACGCGCACACCGAGGCGGCGGTCGCCGAAGGGCTGGCCGCGGCGCGGATAGGGCGCGCCACGCTGGTCACCACCACCTCGCCGGCCCTGCTGGAACTCGCCGACGTGGTGCACTACCTCGTCGGCGGCCGGGTCGCCGCGACCGGCACGCACCGGGAGCTGCTCGCCGCCGAACCCGGCTATCGTGCGCTGGTCACCCGTGCCGCCGGGGAGGACGCCCCGGCCGGGGCCGTGCGATGACCGCGCTGCCGGTCGCCCGGCGCGACCGTGTGCGCCGGGCCGCCGCCGGGCTGGTGCGCGCGGACGCCCGCGCCGTGGCGCTGATGGTCACGCTCAACATCCTCGCGGCGGTCGCCGGGCTGGCCGGGCCGTGGCTGCTCGGCCGGGTCATCGACACCGTCGCCGCCGGGTCCAGGTCGGTCGCCGCCGTCGACCACCTCGCCCTGGGCATCCTGCTGTGCACGCTGGGCCAGATCCTGCTGTCCCGGGCCGCGCTCGTGGCGGGTCACCGCTTCGGCGAGCGTACGGCGGCCCGCATCCGCGAACGCTTCCTCGACCGGGTGCTCGCGCTGCCCGCCGCGGAGGTCGAGCGGGTACCGGCGGGTGACCTCGCCGCCCGCGGCACCGCCGACGTCGGCACGGTCGCCTTCACGCTGCGCGACGCCGTGCCCGAGGTGCTCATCGCGGCCGCCACGGCGGTGTTCGTGCTCGTCGCGGTGTTCCTGCTCGACCCACTGCTGGGGGCGGTCGGCGTGGCCGGCCTGTCGGGCATCGCGGTCGCCACCCGGTGGTACCTGCGGCGGGCCCGCACGGCGTACCTCGACGAGGGCGCGGCCGGTTCCGTGCTCGCCGACGAGCTGGCGTCGACGATCGCGGGCGCCCGTACCGTCGAAGCCTTCGGCCTGCAGCGACGCCGCCTCGCGGCGGGCCACGACGCGATCTCCCGGGCCCGCCGCACCCGGCTGCGCACGCTGTTCCTGCGCAGCGTGCTCTTCCCGGTCGTCGACCTGTCCTACGTGGTCCCGGTGGTGGCGGTGCTGCTGCTCGGCGGGGCCCTCTACGTCGACGGGCGGATCACGCTGGGCGTCGTCGCGGCCTCCGCGCTCTACCTGCGGCAGCTCGCGGTGCCGCTCGACGCGATCCTGATCTGGCTCGAGCAGCTGCAGAGCACCGGCGCGTCGTTCGCCCGCATCGAGGGCCTGGCCGGCCTCCCGGCGGCGGTCCCGCTCGGCGGCACCGCGCCGGCCGGCGACCGCATCGAGGTCCGCGGCGTGCGGTACGCCTACGACGGCGGGCATGACGTCCTGCGCGACGTGGATCTGACGGTACGGCCGGGAGAACGGCTCGCGGTCGTCGGCCCGTCCGGGGCGGGCAAGTCCACGCTGGGCCGCCTCCTCGCCGGCGTGGACCGCCCGGGCGCCGGCACGGTCACCGTCGGCGGCGTGCCCATCGCCGACCTGCCCCCCGACCTGCTGCGCCGCCAGGTGGTGCTGGTGACCCAGGAACAGCACGTGTTCCGCGACGCGATCCGCGACAACCTGACCCTGGCCGCGCCGGACGCCACCGACGAGCAGCTGATGGCGGCCCTGGCGGTGGTCGGCGCGGACTGGGTCGCCGAACTGCCGTACGGCCTCGACACCCGGCCGGCCGACGGCGGCCTCACCCTCGACGGCGCCCGCGCCCAGCAGCTCGCCCTCGCCCGCGTGATCCTCGCCGACCCGCACACGGTGGTCCTCGACGAGGCCACGGCGCTGCTCGACCCGGCGACGGCCCGGGACGCGGAACGCGCGCTGGCGGCGATCCTGCACGACCGTACGGTCATCGCGATCGCCCACCGCCTGCAGACGGCCCACGACGCCGACCGGGTCGCGGTGATGGAAGCGGGCCGCCTCGTCGAGCTGGGCACCCACGACGACCTGGTCGCGGCCGGTGGCACGTACGCGGCATTGTGGCGCACGTGGCACAGCTGAGCGATTTCTCCCTGACCAAGGCGGAGCTGCGAGCGGTGGCCGGCTACGCGGCGGCGTGCGCGCGGCCCTGTCTGGAAATCTTCGAACGCGACCGTCCAGGCGACCCGCGGCCGGGCGCGGCGATCTCGGCGGCGCAGGCGTTCGCGGACGGGGGTGAGCGGACGAAGGCGATCCGGGACTGCGCCTGGGCGGCACAGCGGGCGGCCCAGGACGCTCGTGAGGCGGGGCTGGACGCGGCGAGCGAGGCCGCGCGGGCCGCGCTGGCGGCTGCGGGTGCGGCGTACCTGCACCCGCTGGCGAAGGCGACGCAGGTCAAGCACATCCTGGGCGCCGCGGGTCACGCCGCCCGGGCGTTGGAGATCGCCGCGGGGGAGGACCCGGCGGCTGCAGACGACCACATCGGACGGACGCGGGTATGGGCGAATCCGGTCGTGGTGGAGGTGTTGCGGCGGTATCCGGGCGCGCCGGCCGGGGGAGGGCGGGTCGGGGAGCTGATCCGCCGCCTGGACGCGGCGCTGCGGTGACCATCGGCTCGCTCCCCCCGTGTACACCGTCGGTGATGGAGTTAGGCACGGTTGACCGATCGGTGCGGTAGGAGACGAGCGGGGCGAGGGAATACCCGCTCAGGGCCGATCTATGCAGGAGAAATTCGCGCCATTGAGCAACGACGAAGATGTATGAGCCGCGGTCCGGCGGGTAGGTGACAGGGCGATGCACCAACGGACGAACCATCATGGAGGTAGCGATGAGTGACCCCTACACGGGTGCACGCGCCCCGGACGCCACGCCCGGCTACGGTGAGGTGCCGGTTCAGCCGGTCGAGACCTACCCGGCCACGGGCGTCACCCAGGACAGCCTGACCACCGGCGACGACCGCGGTTTCGGCGGCTCGGCGAACGACTCGCCGGGCGGCGCCAAGGAGCAGGCGAAGCAGGTCGCGGGGGAGACGGCGGGCGCCACCAAGCAGGCCGCCGCCGAGGTCAAGGACACCGCCAAGGAGCAGGCGCACCGGGTCGGCTCCGAGGCCAAGGCGCAGGCCCGCAGCATCGCCTCCGACGTCCGCGACCGGGTCGGCACGCAGGCCCGTACGCAGAACGACAAGCTCGTGAGCTCGATCCGGCAGACCGCCGACCACCTCGACGAGATGCGCGGCGACCGGCAGGACTCGCCGGCCGCGACGGTCGTCTCCCGGATCGCCGACAGTGGCCGGCAGCTGGCCGACTACCTGGACCGTAACGGGCCCGAGGGCGTGCTGCGCGAGGTCGGCGACTTCGCCCGGCGGCGTCCCGGCGCGTTCCTCGCCGGCGCCCTGGCCGCCGGTTTCGTGGTCGGACGGCTCGGCAAGGGTGTCGCCAAGGCGGACGACACCGCCGGCAAGCCGCAGAGCGACAGTTTCGTCTCCGGCACGGGCAGCACCTCGTACGGCACCACCACGACCGGCGCGGGCTACGGCACGACCGGCACCGGCTACGCGGCCGGGACCACCGGCGCGGGGTACGCGACCGGCACCACCGGCGGGGCGTACCCGGCGACGACCGGCACGACGGCCACCACGGGCACCGGCTACGCCGACCCGGCCGTGGACACCGGCTACCCCACGTCCGGCACGGAGTACGCCTCGACCGGCACCGGCACCCCGCTGGCCGTGGAGGAGGACTACCCGGGCGGTACGCGATGACAGCGCCGTACCCCACCGGTGAGAGCCGCTCCGAAGAGGTCTCCGCGACCTCGGTCGGCGAGCTGATCGGCAACATCAGCAACGACCTGTCGCAGCTGTTCCGTCAGGAAGTGGCGCTCGCGAAGGTGGAGCTGAAGGAGGAGGCCGCCAAGGCGGGCAAGGCCGGGGGGATGCTCGGCGGCGCCGCGTTCGCCGGCTACCTCGTGGTCGTGCTGCTCAGCTTCGCGCTGGTGGCGGCGCTGAGCAACGTCATGGACCCGGGCTGGGCCGCGCTGATCGTCGCCGCCGTCTGGGCGATCATCGCGGGCGTCCTCTACGCGAACGGGCGCAAGAAGCTCAAGACGGTCGACCCCACACCCCATCGCACCGTCGACACGCTGAAGGAGGACGCGCAATGGCTGAAGAACCCGACCGGCTGAGGCAGGAGATCGAGGAGACGCGGGCCTCGCTGACGCGT
>NZ_JBFAQM010000041.1:0-66648 GCF_040677315.1 Actinoplanes sp. NPDC049316
TCGTCGGTGGGTTCGCCGCGGCCGGAGTAGCGGTGCGCGAGGTGGCGGGCCAGCGGCAGCCAGGCCTCGATCGCCCGGTCCCGCAGCGCGGCGCGGGACGGGTGGCCGGCCGGCATCGCGGCCATCGCGTTGAGCAGGTCGGCGGCGCTGTCCGCCGGCGCGGCACTGATCGTGCTCGACGTGTGGGTCGCGGTCGACTGGGTAACAGTCATGTCGTGGTCCTCCCTGGCCCCTGTCCGGAGAGCCGGCCCGGCGGTCGCCGGGCCCGATCGGGTGGGGGGTGTCGCTGTATCGGGTCGACGATGATCGATGAGACCACCGTTGTCCAGGCACGCTTGGCCCGTTCGGTTACAACGACCTTAGCCGAGTGGTCGACTCCTGACTAGCCGAAAGTATGAGTCACTTTAAGTAGCCGTACGACCGCTATCGATGATGCACCGAGCGTGCGGGCATGATCACTCAGTGGCGACGGCGGGCCGCGAGTACCCCTCCCGCCGCCACCAGGACCACCCCGGCGACGGTCGCCGCGACCGGCCACCAGGGCGTACTTTCCTTCTCCTCTTCCGCGAGCGCGGCCGGCACGACAGACGACGGTGACGGTGACGGCGACGAGGGTGACGCGACGGGGGCGGGGTTCTTCACCGAGAAGGCGTACGAGCCCTGGACCGGATGGCCGTCGCGTGACACCACCCGGTAGGCGACGGTGTACTCCCCGTTCGGCAGAGGGCCGGTGAACGCCACCGAACCCATCTGACCGTCGGCTTCCGGCGTACCCGTCGCGATCTTCTGTTTCTCCGGCCCGGTGACGACGATCGTGAGGAACCGGTCGTCCAGCTTCTGCAGGAACCGCAGCTCGACGCCCTTCGGCGGCTTCGTGAGGACGGCGTTCTTCGCCGGCGTGGCCTCGACCAGGGCGTTGTGTGCCCAGGCCGGACCGGCGGCGGTGACGGCGGCGACGGCCGCGGCCAGGCCGGCCGCGAGGAAGCGGAGAAACCGCATGACTGTCCTTTCTGGATTCTTCACGAGAGCACTTCTTCGCCCACCCAGCCGCCGGGCGCGCACCCGGGCGGCACGGCGAAGACGGCCGAGCCCACCGGGGTGATCCACTCGTTGAGCAGGTCCCGTTCGGCGAGCCGGCGCTGGATCGGGACGAACTGCCGGTCCACGTCCGCCTGGTACGACACGAAGATCAGCCCGCTGTCCGCCCGCCCGTCGGCCCCCGGCGCGCCGTCGTAGTTGTACGGCCGGCGCAGGATCCGCAGCGCCTCGTCGCTCACGTGGGCCCGGGTGACGTGCGCGAAGTCCGGCATCACCGGCAGCCCGGCCGCGTCCACCGCGGTGAAGTCCGGCTCGTCCCGCTCGTGCACGCCGGTCAGCGGCGCGCCCGAGTCCAGCCGCCGGCCCACCGCCAGCTCCTTGTCGCGCCGGCCCAGCCGGTCCCAGCGCTCCATCTCGGCGCGGATGCGGCGTACCACCACCGTGCTGCTCCCGTCCGGCCGCCACACCGCGGCGGCGAAGGCGGGGCTGCCGATCTCGGGGTTGCGCGTACCGTCCAGCTGGCCGAGCAGGTTGCGCTGGGTCTGCGTGTCGTCCTGGATGCCGCGTCCGCGGCGGAACCCCTGCTGGACCCACCGGACCGCGGCGAACGGCACGGCATCCTTGATCAGTACGCGCTGAGCATGCGCGACGGTCACCGGATCGTCGGCGCAGATCTGCAGCAGGAGATCCCCGCCCGTCCACCGGGGCAGGAGCCGGTCGATCGAGAACCCCGGCAAGTCCCGCACGGGCGCGGCCAGCCCCGCCGCCCGGTACAGCCCCGGCCCGAACCCGAACGTGACGGTCAGCCGCGCGGGCAGCAGGGAAAGCTCCGCCTCGGTGTCGGCGAGCGCAGGTTCGCCCCGGGTCAGCCGGGCGGCATCGTCGCTGAGCAGGCGCAGGAGCCGGCCGAGCGCCGCGCGGTCGGTGCCCCGGTGCAGGCCGAACGCGACGAACGCGGCGTGCGCCTGCGCGTGCGTCTCGACCCCGGCCTGCCGCGGGCCGTGGAAGGGTTCTGCCGCCGTACCGTCGTGGGGTGGTGCGGCCGCGACGCCGGGAGGCGCGCTGTCCTTCATGGCCGCTGCCGTCGCGAGAGCGCCGGCGGCCGCGGCGGCAGCGCCCACCGAAAGCGCGGCCCGGCGGCCCATCCTCACCGGGGTGCCATGCTCGGGGCGTAGCTCTCCCCGGCGCCGGTGAAGGGCTTCGCGACGGCGCGGACGTCCGTGGTCCTGCCGTCGGCGAACGTCAGCGTGAACGTCACCTCGTCACCGGCGCGTACGGGCCGGGTCAGGTTCATCAGCATGAGGTGGTCGCCGCCGGGCTCGAGCACATGGCTGCCGCCTGCCTTGACGACGAGCCCGCCCTGCTTGGGCCGCATGACCATGGCGCCGTCCTGCATCGCCATCTCGTGCAGCTCCATCGGCGACACCGGCGAGCTCGCGGCCACGACCGTGACATCGGCCGATCCGTCGTTGACGAGCGTGCCGAACGCGGCGGTCATGCCCTTGTCGGCCGCCTTCACCCAGGGGTCCCGGACGGAGAAGCCGCCGCTCGCCGAGGGTTGCGGCGCGTCCGCAGCCTCGGTGGCCGATCCGCAGGCGGCCGGACTCACCGCGAGGACGCCTGCCGCCGCCAGTGCCAGAAACCTCGGTGCCCTCATCGCATCTCCGTCCGCGTTCCGGTATCGGAAGCGTTGGTCGGACGGAGACGTGCGCTGGTTCCGGTGACTTACTCGTCCGCCTTCTTCTTCTCCTCGCGCTCGAGGGCGAGGTCGAGCGCCAGCACCGCGGCGATGATCAGCAGGGCGTCCTCGCCGGCGGCGACCTGGACGGCGTACGTGTCGCGGATGGTCAGCCAGCGCTTGGAGACCGCGGCCACGTCGCGGCCGCCGCGCTCGATGACGTACTCGTGGTCGAGCAGGTCGCCCTTCATCGTGAGGTCGTCCGGGCCCGGCACGTCGATCGTGAACCGGTCCCGGAACGGCGTGAACAGCTTCTTGCGCACCTCGGCGGCCTTCTCGCCGCCGATGCGGATCTCGTAAGTGGGCCGCAACGCCACCAGATGCCGGTGGACGCTGGCGACCTCGACGCCGGCCGGGTCCTCGATCACCATCTTGTCCCGGGCGCTGAACACCTTGCCGTCGACGCGGAACAGCTTGGTGCCGTGCTCGTCCAGCACGTCGAAGTCGTCGCCGAACGCGAAGAACCGCTCCCTGATCACATACATGCGCCGATTCTGCGCGCGAGGGCCGCCCGCCGCACCCTCATCCGGCGGGCGGCCCGGAGCGTCAGGGCTTGAGGACGACCTTGATGCAGCCGTCCTCCTTCTTCTTGAAGATGTCGTACCCGTGCGGCGCCTCCTCGAGCGGCAGCCGGTGGGTGACCAGGTCGTCCACGCCCAGCGGGTCGCCGTCGCCGGTGAGCAGCGGCAGGATGTCGTCGACCCAGTGCTTCACGTGGGCCTGGCCCATGCGCATCGTGATGCCCTTGTCGAACAGGTCGAACATCGGCATGGGGTCGGCCTGGCCGCCGTACACGCCGATGATGGACACCGTGCCGGCCCGCCGAACCGCCGCGAACGCCGTCCGCAGCGCGGCCATCCGGTCCACGCCGGCCTTGTCGATCGCCTTGCGAGCCACCGCGTCCGGCAGCAGGCCCGCGGCCTTCTGGGCGAACTCCTGGAACGGCGTGCCGTGCGCCTCCATGCCGACCGCCTCGACCACGCTGTCGGCGCCACGGCCGTGCGTGAGCTCGAGCACGGCGCCCGGGATGTCGTCGACCTCGTCGAAGTTCAGCGCCTCGATGCCGTTGCGGCGGGCCATCTCGAGGCGCTCCGGCACGTTGTCGGTGGCGATGACGCGTTCCGCGCCGAGGTGCCGGGCGATCCGGGCGGTCATCTGCCCGATCGGGCCGAGACCGGTCACGAAGACCGTGCTGCCGGGCGCGATGTCGGCCCACTTCGCGGCCTGCCAGGAGGTCGTGAGCACGTCGGAGAGGAACAGGTACCGCTCGTCGGGGTGCTGCTCCGGGACCTTGATCGGGCCGAAGTGCGCCTGCGGCACCCGCAGGTACTCGGCCTGGCCGCCGGGGACCTGGCCGTACAGCTTGGTGTAGCCGAACAGAGACGCGCCCTTGCCGTGCTCCTTGACCTGCGTGGTCTCGCACTGGGCGTAGTACCCGCGGCTGCAGAAGAAGCAGTAGCCGCAGGAGATGTTGAACGGGATGACCACCCGGTCGCCGGGGCGGATGTGGGTGACCTCCGGGCCCACCTCCTCCACGATGCCCATGGGTTCGTGGCCGAGCACGTCGCCCTTGTCGAGGTACATGCCGAGCACGTCGTACAGGTGCAGGTCGGAGCCGCAGATCGCGGTGGAGGTGACCTTGATGATCGCGTCCGTGGGTTCCTGGATCTTGGGGTCGGGAACGGTCTCGACGGACACCTTCTCGGTGCCCTGCCAGGTGAGTGCGCGCATGCGGTCCTCCGCGTCTCGGCTGTGGTCGTCACCTTCTGTGGTGCCCGCTGTCCGGGCGGATATGCGTGGGTTAACCGTCCGGTGGGCGGGCACCCCGGACGAAGACAACGAGGAGGGCTGAATCCATGACGACTCCCACCGAGCGGCCGTTCGCGGTGGTCACCGGCGCGTCCAGCGGCATCGGCTACGAGCTGGCCCGGCAGTTCGCCGACCACGGGTACGACCTGCTGCTCGCCGCGGAGGACGCGGACATCGAGCAGGCCGCCGTCGACCTGCGGCGGGACGGGCAGAACCAGGTCACGGCCGTACGCGCCGACCTGGCCACGTACGACGGCGTGGAGAAGCTGTACGCCGAGATCGCCGCGGCCGGCCGGCCGGTCGACGCCGTCGCCCTGAACGCCGGGCGAGGTATGGGCGGCGACTTCACCCGCGAGACCGACCTGGCCCAGGAGCTGAACATCATCGACGTGAACGTCACCTCGACGGTGCACCTGGCGAAGCGGGTACTGCCCGACATGGTGGCCCGCGGCGAGGGCCGGGTTCTGTTCACGTCCTCGATCGCGTCGATGATGCCGGGCACGTACCAGGCGGTCTACAACGCGTCGAAGTCGTTCGTGCAGTCCCTCGCCGAGGCGCTGCGCGAGGAGCTGAAGGACACCGGCGTCACCGTCACCTCACTGATGCCCGGTCCGACCGACACGAACTTCTTCCACCGGGCCGAGATGGACGACACCCGGGTCGGCTCGAGCAAGAAGGACGACCCGGCGCAGGTGGCCGAGCAGGCGTACGAGGCCCTGATGAAGGGCGAGGAGAAGGTGGTGGCCGGGTCCGTCATGACCAAGGTCCAGGCGGCCGCCTCGAAGGTCATGCCGGACAGCGCCAAGGCCAAGATGCACCGCAAGATGGCGGAGCCGGGCTCGGGCGACTAACCCGCCGCCACCGCCGACAGCATCTGGAGCTTCTCGTAGCTCTCCGTGCCCGGTACGGCGGTGAAGACCAGGAGCACCTGCGACACGTCGGCGTCGACCAGCGTCTGGCAGTGCACCTGGATGAGCCCGAGCTCGGGGTGCACGATGCGTTTGAGGTCCGTGTGGGTGGAGCTGATGTCGTGCTCCGCCCACACCGACCGGAACTCGGCGCTGCGCTCGTGCAGTGCGTCGACCACGGCGGCGGCCCGGGAGCCCTTGCCCTCCCGCGTGTACGCGACCCGCAGTTGAGCCGTGAAGATCCGCCCGTGCAGCGGGTGGTCCTCCTCCGGGTAGATCAACCGGGCCGACGGGTCGGTGTACCAGCGGTAGACCATGCTGCGCGCCATTCCGGTCCAGCGCGAGTCGTCACCCAGCAGCGCGATCGCCGGCCGGGTCTGCCGCAGCGTCTCGCCGAGGCTGCTCATCACCTGCGCCGGCGTGTCCTCCAGCCGGTCGAGGATGCGCATGATCCCCGGGTTGAGGTGGTCCGAGCGCAGCACCCGCTGCGGCGCGGCGTGCCCGCCGAGCCGGAACAGGTGGTCGCGCTCGTCGAGGGACAGGTGCAGGCCGCGGGCGATGGCGGCGAGCATCTGCTCGGACGGGTTCGGGCCGCGCTGCTGCTCGATCCGGCTGTAGTAGTCGGCCGACATGCCGCAGAGCGCGGCGACCTCCTCGCGGCGCAGCCCGCCGGTGCGCCGGCGCTGCCCCCGGGGCAGTCCGACGTCCTCCGGCTGCAGCGCTTCCCGGCGCGTACGCAAGAAGTCGGCGAGCTGAGCGCGATCCACGGCACCCATCCTCTCTCAGCCCCGGGCCGGTACGCGGCTCGTGAGCTCCTCCGACACGCGCCAGAGCCGCTCGGCGTCGTCCCGGCTGCGCGCCGACGGATAGATCGCCTGCTCGGCGGGCGCGCCGGTGAAGTGCCCGAACCCGCCCGGCCCGTAGAAGCGGCCACCCTGGGCTTCGGGCCCGGTGGCGGCGTGCAGGGCGGGACGCAGGCCCTGCTCGGCGGTCTGGACGAGCACGCCGAGCCGCGCGAGTCGCCGGAACAGCGCCTTCATCGGCTTGGGCCCGTTGCCCTGCAGGTTCGTCGAGGCGAGGCCGGGGTGCGCGACGTTGCTGCTCACGCCCCACCCGCCGGCCCTGCTGCGCCGGTCCAGCTCCAGCGCGAACAGCATGACGGCCAGCTTCGAGCGGTTGTACGCGCGCATGGGCCCGTACCGTTTCTCGCTCTGCAGGTCGGTCCAGTCGAAGCGGCCGGAGCGCGCGCCGAAGCTGGTCTGCGTGGTGACCCGGGCGTGGCCCGCGCGCAGCAGCGGCAGGAGCCGCGTGACCAGCAGGAAGTGGCTCAGGTAGTTGGTCGCGAACTGCAGTTCGAGGCCGTCCGGCGTGCCGATCCGGGCCGGCGGGGCCATCACCGCCGCGTTGTTGATCAGGATGTGGATCGGCCGTCCCTCGGTGAGCAGGGTGTCGGCCAGCGCCGCGGCGGAGCCCAGCGAGGCGAGATCGACGGTACGGGTGGAGACCGCCGCGCGCGGCGCAGTGGCGCGGATGCGGTCGAGTGCGGCGCGGCCCTTGGCGGCGTTGCGGACCGGGAGGACCACCTCGGCGCCGGCCGCGGCCAGGCGGGCCGCCAACCCCAGGCCCAGGCCGTCGCTGCCGCCGGTGACCACGGCCAGCCGGCCGGTCAGATCGGGTACGGGAACGTCTGTCATGCCCTGAAGCGTGGCCCGCGCCGGCGCCCGGAGGAATGCCACGTCGATCCCCGGACGATCGGTCCCTGGATACGCCGGGGCGCCGGCCTCGAGAGTGTCGGCCGGCGCCTCGGAACGGGGGACGTGCAGGTGCTGGGGACGGTCCAGACAGTCTCATCGATGCATTAGTTAACAAGCAAGTAATCCTGGTTCCGGAATCGCGGAGGGGGCACACACGTCCGTCAGGATCATCCACCGGGCCCTCGACGCCGGCATCAACTTCATCGACACCGCCGACGTCTACTCGCAGGGCGAGAGCGAAATCATCGTCGGCAAGGCGCTTGCGGACGGCCGCCGCGACGACGTCATCCTCGCCACCAAGTTCCACGGCCAGATGGGCGTCCCGGCGGACGCCCCCGCCGGAACGAAGGGCGACCCCAACAGCCAGGGCAACTCCCGCCGCTGGATCATCCGCGAGGTCGAGAACAGCCTGCGCCGGCTCGGCACCGACTGGATCGACCTCTACCAGGTGCACCGGCCGTCGCCCGGCACCGACGTCGAGGAGACCCTGTCGGCCCTGACCGACCTGCAGCGCCAGGGCAAGATCCGCGCGTTCGGCTCCTCGACCTTCCCGCCGCACGAGATCGTCGAGGCGCAGTGGGTGGCCCAGCGACGCGGCCTCGGACGGTTCGTCACCGAGCAGCCCCCGTACTCGATGCTCGTCCGCGGCATCGAGGCCGACCTCCTGCCGGTGGCGCAGCAGTACGGCATGGGCGTCATCCCGTGGAGCCCGCTCGCGGGCGGCTGGCTGAGCGGCAAGTACCGCAAGGGCCAGGACGCGCCGGGCTCGACCCGCGCCAACCGGCTCCCGCAGCGCTACGACCTGTCCCTGCCGGAGAACCAGCGCAAGCTGGACGCGGCCGACCAACTGGGGCAGCTCGCGGACGAGGCCGGCATCCCGCTGGTGCACATGGCGATCGCCTTCGTGCTGCAGCACCCGGCGGTGACCTCACCCATCATCGGCCCGCGCACGATGGAGCACCTGGAGTCGCAGATCGGCGCCCTGGACGTGACCTTGAGCACGGACATCCTGGACCGCATCGACGAGATCGTCCCGCCGGGCACCACCTTCAGCCGCGCGGACGCGGGCTACGTCCCACCCGCCCTGACCGACCCCTTCGCCCGCCGCCGCCGTACCGCCTGAGGACCGTCCACCGTGGAAATCCGCCCCATCGGGCACGCTGATGGTGGCCGAAGTGTGATTTGACAGTCTTTGGGGCTGAAGCGAAGGGTATGCAGGACATCGGCGTCCCGCCCGGAGGTCCCCCTTGGTCGCACTGTCCCGTCGTCAGCTGTTCGCGCTGGCCGGCATCGGCGGCGTGAGCAGCGTGTTCGCCGGTGTGCCCGCCGCGGTGGCCGCGGCGCGGGCGGTCGGGCCGGTTGCCGCTGCTTACCGTGAGGCGCTGCATGTGCACACGCGGTGGGTGGAGGAGCAGTGGGACGAGGCGATCGGGGCATACCGGGCGGGGGAGTTCCGGTTCGTCTCGGTCCTCGGTAACGCCGTGCTGCTCGGCATGGACGACTACGACGCCGGGCTCGCAGGTGTCGATGCGGCGACGCTGAAAGCCCGGACGGTCGCGACGATCAAGCGGTTCGCCGCCGGCAACCGGCTCGCGGGCGGGGACGAGTGGGGGCGGCTGCTCTTCTGGGACTCCACTTTCGAGCTGTACTTCGTGCTCGCCGCCCGGCTGATGTGGGCCGACCTCGACCCGGCCACCCGGGTGAACGTGCAGCGCATCGCCGAGGGGCAGGCCGCGTACGCGTACGAGCTGAACACCCGGGACGACCCGATGAGCCCCGGCTGGACGCCCGGCGGGACCGCCGGCGGGTGGAAGGGCGACAGCAGGCTGGCGGAGATGGGGGCGTACGCGCAGGCCATCGCCCCCGGGCTGGCCTGGACCGCGGACCCCGAGTCGGCCGAGGCGTGGCGGGAGCGTTTCCTCTTCTGGGCGAGCAACGCCAGCGCCCTGCCCGTCGCCGACCGGGCGAATCCCGCGGTGGTGGACGGGGATCGCATCGATCAGCGGACCACCGCGCACAACATCCATGACTCGTTCATCGTCGAGAGTCAGGGCTCCGCGAGCCCCGATCACCAGGCGGAGCTGTGGCGTACGGCCGGCCGCGCGGCGATCCACTTCATGGTGGCCGGGCAGCCCGTGCCCGAGATCCTGACCCGCCGGCCCAGCGGGGAACAGCTGTGGCGGACGCTGCGGTTGCTGGCGAGCGACGCCGGTGAGCCGGTCATGCCGATGGCCGCCGACCGCTACCACTTGTACGGCCGGGACGTCCTCCCGCTCGCGTTCCTGGCCCAGGTAGCCGGGGACAGGGACGCGGCCCGCGCCGAGGCCGACCTCGCCACGCGGCTCATGCCGTACGTGTGGCACGAGCCCGAGTTCCGGCTCGTGAAGTTCGGTGGCGAGGAGAGCGAGGAGCCGATGGCCCGCGCCGAGGTCGCCATCGCCTACCTGTTCCACCGCCTGCGCAAGACGCCGGTGACGCCGGTGTCGAAGGCGGAGTTCTTCCGTTCCGCCGCGGGCACCCGCGATTTCGGCCGGGACGTCGGGCTCACGGTCCAGCAGTCCCCGGCGGCGTTCGCGGCGGCGGTCACCAAGCCCGAGTTCGTCGGCTTCCTCTGGCAGCCCGGCCATGACAACTGGCTGGTCGACACCCGGGTCCCGGCGTTCCTGCCCGCCGGTGCCGGCTCCACCGGGCGCTGGACGAAGGCGTACCGGAAGAACCGTGACGGGGTCGACGCCACCGCGACCGTCCTCGCGGTCAACGGCGGCTACGCCGGCTTCACCACGCTGCCCACCGGCACGGTCGTGTACGCCAGCACGGGTTTGCCGGGGGAGGGCGGCCTCGCGCTGTTCACGATGGCGATGCCGGGCGTGCCCGGGCTCACCGGCAGCCGCACGTTCACCTTCGAGGGCGGTCGAGCCGAGCTCGCCGACCAGCTGACCGGCAACATCACGTTCAGCCCGCGCAAAGCCCGCTACGTACGGATGCTCGGCCGCGAGCCCGCGACGAAGTTCGGCTACTCGATCTACACCTTCGAGGTGCTCGACGTCCGCGGCGCCGACCTGGCCCAGGGCGCGATGCCCACCGCGTCGTCCGAGGACGTCTGGTATCCGGCCCGCAACACCACCGACGGCAACCCGCTGACCCGCTGGACGGTGGCCGCGGAGGAGCGTGGCCGGGCGGACAGCTGGCTCGCCGTGGACCTCGGTCTGGCGGTGCGGGTCGCCGGGGTCCGGATCCACTGGGAGACCGCGTACGCCAAGAAGTTCGCGATCCAGACGTCGACCGACGGTCTCACCTGGACCGATGCCGTGGTCGTGCCGGAGACCCGCACGGCCGAGCGGTGGGTCGGCATCGACGGGCGCGCCGGCGTCGTCACCCACGGCGGCAAGAGGAAGATCACTGTGACCGCGGCGGGCATCAGCGCGCCGGCGCCCCTGATCGAGGGGTACGCCGGCGGGCGCCGCGACCTCGCCGCCGCCGCGGCCCGCGCGCTACCCACCGCCGAAGGGCTGTCGGTCAGCGACGCCGACGGCTACCTGAGCGTCTTCAACCTCGCGCCCGACCCGGTCCGCGACGTGACCGTCCGCATACCGTCGCAGGCCCGGCTGTATAGGGGCACCCAGGTCACGACCGGTAAGGGGCTGGAGTGGGAGGTCAGCCTCGACGGCGGCGCCGCCCGGGTCGAGCCGCCCCGCTTCACCGTCGAGGGCGCGGCGCCGGCCGGCACCCGCTACGAGGTCCACGACTCGCACCACGTCACGGTGACGGCCCCGCAGGACCATCGGGTGCGGATCACGCTGCGGTGCGGGTCCTGGTCCGCGGTCGTACGCCTGGCCGCCGGCAAGTCGCGCCGCGTGACGGTGCCCGGCGCCCCCGTGACACCGACCGCCGATCTGGCCCGCGGCCGGACGACGTTCCCGACCTCGCCGCTGCCCGAGGGCATGACCTCGCCGGACCGCGCGGTCGACGGCGACCCGCGGACGTCGTGGCGGCCCGGTGCGGCGGGCCGCATGGTGGTCGACCTCGGCGCGGTCACCGCGATCCGGGACGTCGGCGTGCGCTGGGGCCCGGGGAACCGCCGTCCGCACCGCGTCGAGGCGTCGCTGGACGGTCTGACGTACGGCGCCCTCGGCGCGCGGGCCCGTTACGTGGCAGTCGTGGTGGACGGCTGGCAGCCGGGCGACGCCGAGCTGGTGGAGCTCGCCGTCCACTGACCGGTCCTCGCGTCAGCACCGGCTGAGCAGGCGGTAGAGGGTCAGCCACTGTTCCGGCCACACGCGGCCCACCGGAACGTCGGGTGCGAGCCGGACCGCCCGGAACGCGGCGGCGGTACGCCGTACGCCGTAGCGGCCGGTCAGGGTGGCCTGCAGCGATCCGCCCAGCCCGGTGAACCCGAGGTCCACGAAGCGCTGCCAGTCCGCCGGGTCCGGCACCAACGGCACCGGGCGGCGCCGCAACCGGAGGATGCCGCCGTCCACGCGGGGGACCGGGCGGAACGCCGTACGCGGCAGCCGTCCGGCGAGGTCCCAGGCGTACGCCGGCCAGGTGCGAATCGTCAGCCGGCTCCAGCGGCCGTAGTCGCCGGTGCGCTTGCGGGCGTACTCCAGTTGGGTGACCAGGGTGGCGGCCGTCAGCGCCGGGGCGTGCAGGCACCACTCGACGACCGCTGCGGTGAGCGCGTACGGGATGTTGCCCACCACGGCGAACGGCTCGCCCGGGGGCAGCGCCCGCAGGAAGTCCCCGGCCCGTACGGTCACCCCGGGCCGGTCGAGGAGTGCGGCAGCCATCTCGGGGTCCACCTCGTACGCGACGAGGCGCCGCGTACGCCGGGCCAGCTCGGCGGTGAGGTGGCCGCGGCCGGCGCCCACCTCGTACACGAGCTCGCCGGGACGTAGCTCCGCGGCCGCGGCCACCTGCCGAAGCGAGCGGGGATCGGTGAGGAGATTCTGTCCGTACGCCCGCCGCGCGCGGGCGTGTTCGTGCCGGTGTTGCGCCATGACCGAGGTCCTGTCTGCCGCCGGTGGGGCGGCGAACGCGGACAGGCGTCAGCGCGGCCGGTCCGCGGTCCGGCACCGGCGTGGTGGCGGACGCGGGCAGGCGTCAGCGAGGCCCGTCCGTGGGGAAGAGGACACGAAGGGCCCTGGCGGCAGCGCTCAGCTCGGCGGTCGGGTTCGGGTGCGGCTCAGCGGCGGCGCAGGGCGCGGCGCCGGTCACGCAGGCGGGACGAGTGCAGGGACCCGCGCGCGACAGACGTCGTGGCCCGCGCGAGAAGGGCGTGCGGCGTTGGCATGGCGCCGACCGTACCGCCGGACGGCGGCCGGCTCACCGCATTTTCCCGGCGACCGCGCGGCGGACCGTGGTGCCCTGGATCAGCAGCGTGCCGAGCGTGACGACCAGCGCGATCACCTGGATGGCGTCCCGGCCGGGCTGGATCCCGCGGCGGTGGGCGAGCGCGGAGATCGCGATGCCGGCCCCGATGACCAGGAGAATCTGGACGCCGTTCACGGGGCCAGGCTAGTGATCACCGCAACGCCTCGTCCCGCTTCTCGGTTGTGATTGCACGGCCGTACGCCGGTATGCTTCCCCCGGGCCGTGACTGGCGCGTTCGGATGGATCCACCATCGGGGAGCGGTCCCACCCACCGGGGTGACCTGCCGTGCGCCTGGGCCTCTTCACCTGTGATAGGGAGGTCCGATGTCTGAGCTGAACGCCGAGTCGACCGCGTTTCGCGCCGCCCTGGAGGCCGTGCGCGCCGTCGAGCCCCGCATCGCCGACGCCATCGCCAAGGAGCTGCACGACCAGCGCGAGTCGCTCAAGCTGATCGCGTCCGAGAACTACGCGTCCCCCGCCGTGCTGCTCGCCATGGGCAACTGGCTCTCCGACAAGTACGCCGAGGGCACCATCGGCCGCCGCTTCTACGCCGGCTGCCAGAACGTCGACACAGTCGAGCAGGTCGCCGTCGAGCACGCCAAGGCCCTGTTCGGCGCGCCGTACGCGTACGTCCAGCCGCACTCCGGCATCGACGCCAACCTGGTCGCGTACTGGGCGGTGCTCGCCGACCGGGTGGAGGCGCCGGCGCTGGCCAAGGCGCAGAAGCGCAACGTCAACGATCTCACCGACGCCGAGTGGGCCGAGCTGCGGCAGGCCTTCGGCAACCAGCGGATGCTCGGCATGTCGCTGGACGCGGGCGGCCACCTCACCCACGGCTTCCGCCCCAACATCTCCGGCAAGATGTTCGACCAGCGCAGCTACGGCGTCGACCCGGCCACCGGCCAGATCGACTACGCCGCCCTGCGCGAGTCGGCGCGCGAGTTCAAGCCGCTGATCATTGTCGGTGGCTACTCGGCGTACCCCCGCAAGGTGAACTTCCGCATCATGCGGGAGATCGCCGACGAGGTCGGCGCGACCTTCATGGTCGACATGGCGCACTTCGCGGGCCTGGTCGCGGGCAAGGTCTTCACCGGCGACTTCAACCCGATCGAGCACGCGCACATCGTCACGACGACGACCCACAAGAGCCTGCGCGGCCCTCGCGGCGGCGCGGTGTTCTGCCAGCCGGAGCTCGCCGACCAGGTCGACCGCGGCTGCCCGATGGTGCTCGGCGGCCCGCTCGCACACGTCATGGCCGCCAAGGCGATCGCGTTCGCGGAGGCCCGCCGCCCCGAGTTCGCCGACTACGCCCAGCGCATCGTCGACAACAGCCAGGCGCTCGCCGAGGGTCTGCTGCGCCGCGGCGCGACCCTGGTCAGCGGCGGCACCGACAACCACCTCGTGCTGGTCGACGTCGACAAGTACGGCCTCACCGGCCGCCAGGCCGAGCAGGCCCTGCTGGACAGCGGCATCGTCACCAACCGCAACGCGATCCCGCAGGACCCGAACGGCGCCTGGTACACCTCCGGCATCCGCATCGGCACGCCGGCGCTGACCACCCGCGGCCTCGGCACGGCGGAGATGGACCAGATCGCCGAGCTGATGCACACGGTCCTGTCGCAGACCAAGGCCGGCGCGTCGAAGGCGAAGTTCGACCTCGACCCCGCGGTTGCCGACGGGATCAGCAAGCAGGCGACGGAGCTGCTCGGCGCCTTCCCGCTCTACCCGAGCGTCGACCTGGGGATCTAGATCAAAGTCAACTTCTTGATGTCGTAGCTCGGTGGGTGGTGCAGACCGCAACTCCCGTCGAGGCCGGGGCCGGGGCCCAGCATTCGCTGGCCCTGGCCCCTTCATTCTGCGTGAGTGGGGAGAATCGAGATCACGACCTTCGCGCGGGCGTGCTCGGTCTCGAGATAGCGAATGGCCTCGGGCACTTCGTGAAGCTCGAAGCTGCGGTCGATCACCGGGACGAGGCCGTCCTTCTCGGCGTGGGTGCGCAGCATGTCCAGGTGGGAGCGGCTGGGGGCCGTCGTGAGGACGACGATGCGCTGCCGTCGGAGGAACGGCGCCAGCAGCCGGCCGCGGGCGATCAGCCAGACCGGGCCGATGACGCTGCCGCCGCGGTAGACCCCGCCGCCGGAGAGGACGAGGGTGCCCGTCGGCGTCACTGACCGCCGCAACGCCCGCAGCGTGCGGTTGCCGACCAGGTCGAGGACGAGGTCGTGGCGGGGGCCGAGGCGGGTGAAGTCGTCGCGCGTGTAGTCGACGACGTGGTCGGCGCCGAGGGAACGGACCAGGTCGGCGTTGCGGGTGCTGCACACGGCGGTCACGGTCGCGCCGAGCAGCTTGGCGAGCTGCACCGCCAGCGTGCCGACCCCGCCGGAGGCGCCGTTGACGAGCACGTGCTGACCGGGCTGCAGCTCTCCCGCGTCGCACAGTCCCATGAGGGCGGTCACGCCGGCCAGGGGCAGGGCCGCCGCCTGCTCCGGAGTGAGATTCGCGGGCATCGGCGCGACCAGCTCCTCGGGCACCCGTACGTACTCGGCGAACGCGCCGTTGTCATCCCCGAGGTCGCCGAACACCGCATCGCCGGGCCGGAACCCGCCGCCCCCGGCCGCGCCGCCCCCGGCCCCGACGGCTTCGACCCGGCCGGCGAAGTCGCGGCCTCGGATCCGCGCCTTGGGGCGTGACCGGCCCAGGGCCAGCCGTGCCATCCGCGGATCGCCCCGCATCACGTGCCAGTCGTACGCGTTGAGCGCCGCCGCCTCCACCCGGACCAGCACCTCGCCGGGCCCGGGAACCGGCCTGTCGACGTCCGCGAGCGTGAGCGTCTCCGGTGGTCCGTACCTGTCCTGAACGATTGCCTTCACCGCAACCTCCCCTGGTGGTGTACGCCGTACACCCAGTCTGGGGTGTACGGCGTACACCCGTCAAGCCGGATATCGTTTCCCCTGCCCCGTGACACCCGAGGACGGCATGGCTGAGCAGACCGAAACCCTGCGGCGCGCACCGCTGAGCCGGGAGCGCGTGCTGCACGCCGCCGTCGCCCTGGCCGACGAGGCGGGGATCGCGTCGCTGAGCATGCGCAACCTGGCCCAGGAGCTGGGCGTCGTGCCGATGGCCCTCTACAAGCACGTGGCCAACAAGGAGGAGCTGCTCGAGGGCATGATCGACGCGGTCGTCGCCGAGATCGACCCGCCCGCGGCCGGCGCCGGGTGGAAGCAGGCCGTCCGCCGGCGCATCCTCTCGGCGCGGCAGGTGCTGCAGCGCCACCCCTGGGCGCCGATCGCCATCGAGTCACGCACCGCGGCGACGCCGGGCGTCCTCGCGTACCTGGACTCGATGGTCGGCACGCTCACGGCCGGCGGCTTCTCGGCCGACCTCGCCCACCACGTGATGCACGCGATGGGCAGCCGGATGCTCGGCTTCAGCCAGGAGCTCTTCGACGCGTCCCGGAACGCCGGCCGCTCGGGAGCCGCCGCGGCCGCCGAGCCGCCGGCCGCCCCGCCGCCGGAGTTCGCCGACCGGTTCCCGCACCTGGCCACCATCGCGGCGGCGGCCGCCCACGACGACGCGTCGGTCGTCGGCCCGGGCTGCGACGACCAGTTCGAATTCGAGTTCGCTCTCGACCTGCTGCTGGACGGCGTCGAGCGGCTGCACCGCCAGGGCTGGACGTCGCACCCGGGCTAGCCCGTTTTGCGGCCACGCCCCGCGGGTAAGCGCCGAGAATGACGGATCATCCTGTCGACCAGCCCCTCGGCGAGCTGGAGACGGTGCACACGTTCGACAGCGGGCCCATGCCGACGGGCGTCAGCGTCTCCACGCGCGGCCGCATCTTCGTGAACTTCCCGAAGTGGGGCGACGACGTGGAGTTCACCGTCGGGGAGATCCGCGACGGGGCCGTGGTCCCGTACCCGAACCAGGCCTGGAACAGCCCGTCCGCCGACGACGACCCCAAGGCGTTCGTCTCGGTGCAGAGTGTGGTCGTGGACCCCGCCGACCGGCTGTGGGTGCTCGACACCGGCTCGCCCATGTTCAAGGAGACGCAGGTCGGCGGCCCCAAGCTCGTCTGCATCGACCTCGCGAACGACGCCGTGCTGCGGACCATCGTCTTCGACCGCAGCGCCGCGCTGCCCACCACGTACCTCAACGACATGCGCTTCGACCTGCGGCGCGACGTCGCGTACATCACCGACTCGTCGGACCAGGGCCCGAACGCCATCATCGTGGTCCACCTCGGCAGCGGCACCGCCTGGCGGCGGCTGCACGACCACCCGTCCACCAAGGCGGAGGTCCCGCCGGCCCTGCTGCCCGTGGTCGAGGGCGAGCCGTTCCTGGAACGCCCCGGGGACAGCGTCCCGGAGCCGGTCACGATGGGCGCCGACGGCATCGCGATCTCGGCCGACGGCTCCCGCGTCTTCTACTGCCCGCTGATGTCCCGCCGCTGGTACAGCGTCTCCACCGACGCCCTCCTCGACCGCGACCTGAGCGACGACGAGGTGGCGGCGACGGTCGTCGACGAGGGCGACAAGGGCGGCGTCGCCGACGGCCTGGAAACCGACGACCAGGGCCGGGTCTACGTCACGAACACCGAGCACAACGCAATCCTCCGCCGCCTGCCCGACGGCACGATGGAGACCGTGGCACACGACCCCCGCCTGCTGTGGCCGGACACCATGTCGGTCGCCGAGGACGGCTACCTCTACGTGACGGCCAACCAGCTGCACCGCCAGGCCACGTACCGCCGAGGCCAGGACCAGCGGCGCTACCCGTACCAGCTCTTCCGCGTCCACATCGGCGCCGGTCCGGTCCGTCTCGTCTGAGGCGGCGCGCTCACCACGGCCAATGCTCCGCCGCCACGGCGAGCTCGCAGACCACCTTGAGCACCGCCGCTGGTTGCGGCTTGCGGAAGCTCATCCCGTCGACCTCGGAGTCGGCCGTCAGGCGTGCGGTGGAGTCGCGAGGAGCGACCAGCTCACGTGCGGGGCGTCAACTCTGACCCGGGCCACAGATCCGGTGGAGGCTCACATGTGCAACGGCCCCCGGTCCACTCCCGCAGCCGACGGTCCAGCGTGCCCGTGTCGACGCCGTTGCAGAGCCGCAGGTTGATCACCAAGGGTGTGCCGAAGTGGAAGATGTTCGCCAGGGTCGCGTCGTCCATCCCGGCTGCGGCCGGTTCGTCCCGGCGAACCAGGCGGACCCACTCCAGCGCGCCGGTGAGGTTTCGGGTGAGGGCGGGGGACGGCGCTCGGCGAGGCCCCGGCGGAAACCGTCCGTCCGTGTCGACGCAGAAGATCGGCGCCGGCCCCAGCCCCGGCCGGAACGCCGTGCCGGTCACCTCCGACCAGGGGACGAAAATGTCGAACCCGGTCCCGCGCCACGCGGGTGAGTAATCCACGCCCCGCTCGGTCAGCCGCATGGCCGCGTCCGGGCCGCGGTGCATGCCCCACCAGACGATCAGATCGGTGATGCCGTCGATCAGCCACCAGGCGCCCCGGTACATCAGGACGGCCATGGCGGCCAGGAACACCGCAAGCGCCGCGTTCCATGCCTGCCTGTCGTCGTTCACCAGCAGCAGCACGAAGCTCCCGACGGCCGCCAGCAGCGGCCCGAGCCCGTAGAGGGTCTTGCGGATCCCCGGCGCCGGCGACTTCCGCCGATGTGCCAGCACGATCCCGTCGTCGTCCGATGTGCTCACGCGCCTCCCCGTCCCCGTCGTCCGCGGCTCTATTCTGCGGCACTTCCGTGGCCCCGCGGCTCCGCGATGTGCGGCAGGCGTTGCCGTGCCCTGTCAACGCAGCGGCAGCCGGTGCAGCGTGACGGCCCCGAGCCGACCGGAGGATACGGCGGCGGTCATGTAGGTGCAGGCCGGCTGCCGCCGCCGGTCCGTCGGGCTGCCCGGGTTGAGCAGGCGCAGGCCGCCCGTGGTCGTCGTGTCCCACGGGATGTGGGAGTGGCCGAAGACGAGCACGTCCGTTTCCGGGAAAGCGGTCTCGCAGCGCTGCTCGCGGCCCTTGGCGTCGCCGGTTTCGTGGATGACGGCCAGGCGGAGGCCGTCGAGCGTGACCCGGGCGATCTCCGGCAGGCGGGCGCGCAGCGCGGGGCCGTCGTTGTTGCCGTAGCAGGCGATCAGCCGCCGCGACCGGGATTCGAGCGCGTCCAGCATCGGTACGTCGACCCAGTCGCCGGCGTGCACGACGACGTCGGCCGCGTCGATCGCCGCCCAGAGCTCGGCGGGCAGGTCCCGGGCGCGTTTGGGGACGTGGGTGTCGGTCGTCAGGACCAGGCGCATGGAGTCACTGTAGGGTCCCGCGGACCGGGAAGCGCTTCCCGGAGATCGCCGGGCATGTCCGGTATGAACCATAGGACCGTCCTGCTGGCCGCAGCTCATTTGGACGCGTCGATGGTCGACGAAAAGCGTTATCCGGCAGTCGCCGCTGCCTCGTGCCGGACGGCCCGCTCTCGTGGCCCAAAGGGGCATAGCTGCAGCTAGCGGCCGGTGTCGCCGGGCCGCGATGGCAACCGGGGGAGATCGGTGTACCGGGACCGGCCGTCCAGTCCTGTCCGATCGGCGGAACCGGTTCCGGGACGGCCTCTGTAACCGGTACGCCGACCCTTTGACACATCGACGTAACGAACTTAGCGTCCACAGCACACGGGTGAGCGCTCTCCCGAGATCGTCCCGCCCGTTCCGGAGCTTTCCCCGGCTCCTGCCTCATCCGGACGCGAACCCCGCGCGTCCGTACCTCCGTACGAGGAGAAGCGAAGCCATGACCGTCCCCCAAGCCATCCCCCGATCTCGCAGCCGGTGGCGCCTCGGCGCCGCCGGCGGCCTGGTCGTCGCGGTCGTCGCGGCGTTCGGCGCGTTCACCACGCTGACCGCGCACGCCGCCGAGACGCTGCTCTCGCAGGGCAAGCCCGCCACGGCCTCGTCCTCGGAGAACCCGGGCCCGTATCCGGCGTCCGCCGCCGTCGACGGCAACACCGGCACCCGCTGGTCGTCGGCGTTCTCCGACCCCCAGTGGCTGCAGGTCGACCTCGGCGCCAGCTCGGCGATCAACCGGGTCGAGCTGAACTGGGAGGCCGCGTACGCGAAGACCTTCAAGATCCAGACTTCGGCCAACGGATCGACGTGGACGGACGCCGGCCCGGCCACCGCCGGCGTCGTGGGCGTCCAGAGCGTGACGGTCAACGCCACCGCCCGGTACGTGCGCATGTACGGCACCGAGCGCGCCACCGGCTACGGCTACTCGCTGTGGGAGTTCAAGGTCTTCGGCGGCACCTCGACGGACCCGACGACCCCGCCGCCCACCGGCCCGACCGTCCCCGGCGGCGGCAGCCTCGGCGCGAACGTGATCGTCTTCGACCCCTCCATGTCGAGCGCCTCGATCCAGAGCCAGGCCGACACGATCTTCAAGCAGCAGGAGTCGAACCAGTTCGGCCTGCAGCGCTACGTGCTCGCGTTCAAGCCCGGCACCTACAACGGCCTCAACATCCAGGTCGGCTTCTACACCTCGGTGCTCGGCCTCGGCCAGAACCCGCAGGACGTCCGGATCAACGGTGACATCACCGTGGACGCCGGCTGGTTCCAGGGCAACGCCACCCAGAACTTCTGGCGCTCGGTCGAGAACGTCTCGGTCTACCCGGTCAGCGGCGCCAACCGCTGGGCCGTCTCGCAGGCCGCGCCGTTCCGCCGCATGGACATCCACGGCGACCTCAACCTGGCCCCGAACGGGTACGGCTGGGCCTCCGGCGGCTACATCGCCGACTCGCGGATCAGCGGCTCGGAGCAGCAGTACTCGCAGCAGCAGTGGTTCACCCGCAACAGCCAGATCGGCTCCAGCCTGAACGCGGTATGGAACCAGGCCTTCGTCGGTGTGCAGGGCGCCCCGGCGTCGAGCTTCCCGAACCCGCCGTACACGACGATCGGCACCGCCCCGGTGATCCGGGAGAAGCCGTACCTCTACCAGGCCGGCGGCCAGTACGCGGTCTTCGTGCCGAACCTGCAGCAGAACGCGTCCGGCGTGACCTGGGCGAACGGCAACACGCCGGGCACCAGCCTCCCGCTGAGCCAGTTCTACGTCGCCAAGCCCGGCGACTCCGCCGCGACGATCAACCAGGCGCTCGCGCAGGGCCTGAACCTGATCTTCCAGCCGGGCGTCTACCACGTGAACCAGACGATCAACGTGACCCGTGCCAACACGGTCGTGCTCGGCCTGGGCTACGCGACGATCATCCCGGACAACGGCGTCACGCCGATGCAGGTGGCCGATGTGGACGGCGTGAAGGTGGCCGGCCTGCTCTTCGACGCGGGCACCACCAACTCGGCGAACCTGCTGGTCATCGGCCCGAACGGGTCCTCGGCCAACCACGCCGGCAACCCGACGACCGTCCAGGACGTCTTCTTCCGGATCGGCGGCTCGATCGCCGGCAAGGCCACCAACAGCCTGCTGATCAACAGCAACAACACGATCATCGACCACATCTGGGCGTGGCGCGCCGACCACGGCAACGCCGGCACGTACGGCTGGACCGTCAACACCGCCGACAGCGGCCTGATCGTCAACGGTCAGAACGTCACGGCGTACGGCCTCTTCGTCGAGCACTACCAGAAGTACGAGGTCATCTGGAACGGCAACGGCGGCCGCACGTACTTCCTGCAGAACGAGCAGCCGTACGACCCGCCGTCGAACGCGGCCTGGCGCAGCGGCGCCAACGGGTACGCGGCGTACAAGGTGGCCGACAACGTCACCAGCCACGAGGCGTGGGCGATGGGCAGCTACTGCTACTTCAACGTCAACCCGTCGGTGCACTCGGACCGTGGCTTCGAGGTCCCGGTGAACGGCGGCGTGAAGCTGCACAACATCTTCACGGTGTCGCTGGGTGGCAACGGGGTCATCGACCACGTCGTCAACAACACCGGCGGCCCGGCGCAGGGCACGGCGACCGTACCGGTCAACGTCACCAACTTCCCCTAAGCCGGTAGCAGTTCTCCCGAGCCGCGCGGGATCAGCATCGTCCGGATGCTGATCTCGCGCGGTTCTTCGTCGTAGCCGTCGATCCGCTCGAACAGCGCCTCCGCCGCGGCCCGGCCCATCGCCGCCGGGTCCTGAGCCACCACGGTGATCGGCGGATCGAGCAGATCGGCCAGCGGGAAGTCGTCGAAGCCCACGAGCGCGACGCGGTGCTGCAGGCCGAGCCGGCGCAGGGCGCGCAGCGCGCCGACGGTGATCAGGTTCTGCGCGGTGAACAGGGCCGTCGGGCGGGCCGGCAACGTGAGCAGGGCCAGCGCGGCCGCCTCCGCGCCGCGGTCCGGGGCGGCGGCCTCACAGGTGGGCAGCCCGGCCTCGCGCATGGCGTCGCGGTAACCCTGCCGCCGGCTGCGGGCGGTCGCGATGCGCGGGGCGTCGCCGAGGAACGCGATCCTGCGGTGCCCCCGGGCGATCAGGTGCCGGACCGCGTCGGCCGTACCGCTGCGGTTGGTGGCCAGCACGGTGTCGCCGCGGTACCCGGTCGCGGGCCGGTCGACGAACACCACGGGTGCGCCGGGCTGCCAGTCGGTGCCCAGATAACCCTGATCCGGAGCGGTCGGGGCGAGGATGAGCCCGTCCGCGTGCCGCCGGGCGAAGGCGCCCGCGAGGTCGCGCTCGCGGACCGGGTCCTCGTCGAGGCTGCCGGTCAGCACGTGGACGCCCCGGCCGTGCGCCTCGTCTTCGACGGCCCGGTTCACCGCGGCGGAGAACGGGTTGCTCACGTCCTCGAGCAGGACGCCGATGGTCCGCGTACGCAGGTCGTTGCGCCGCAGCATGGTGGCGCCCAGATTCGGCCGGTACCCCAGCGAGGCGACCGCCGCCCGGACTCGCGCGACCAGGGCAGGGTCCACGGTGGCCTCGCCGTTCACCACCCGCGAGACGGTCTTGAGGCTGACGCCCGCGCTGCGGGCCACGTCGTTCATGGTGGGCCGCCCCATCCGCATCCCCCTGTTGATCACCGTACGCAACGATCCGGAAACTAATTGTTGACAGTCGATGGTCCGAGTCGTCTACTGCAAGACAACGTTGTCTCTCGATTCCTGCTAAATCGATTTGGAGGAGACATGCGTGGATCAACGCTGATCAGGCTAGGCCGGGTGGGACCCGCCCTCGCCGCCACGACGCTGCTGCTCGGCACGGCGGCGTGCGGCGGCGACGGCGGCGGGTCCGGGGGCGGTGAGATCGTCGGGCTCATCACCAAGACCGACACGAACCCCTTCTTCGTGAAGATGAAGGAGGGCGCGCAGCAGGCGGCGACGCAGCAGGGGCTGAAGCTCCAGTCGTTCGCCGGCAAGCAGGACGGTGACAACGAGGCCCAGGTGCAGGCCATCGAGAACCTGATGTCGTCGGGCGCCAAGGGCTTCCTCATCACCCCGAGCGACTCGAAGGCGATCGTGCCGTCCATCGACAAGGCGAAGCAGCAGGGCATGCTCGTCATCGCCCTGGACACGCCGACCGACCCGGCGGACGCCGTCGACGCGACCTTCGCCACCGACAACTACCAGGCCGGCAAGCTCATCGGGCAGTGGGCGAAGGCCAAGTTCGCCAAGGACGGCAAGCAGGCGAAGATCGCGATGCTCGACCTCAACGCCAACCAGGTGTCCGTGGACGTCAAGCGGGACCAGGGCTTCCTCGACGGCTTCGGCATCCCGGTCGGCGACCCGAACCGCATCGGCGACGAGAACGACCCGCGCATCGCCGGCCACGACGTCACCGACGGCGCCGAGGACGGCGGCCGTACGGCGATGGAGAACCTGCTGCAGAAGGACCCGTCGATCAACCTCGTCTACACCATCAACGAGCCCGCGGCGGCCGGGGCGTACCAGGCGCTCAAGGCGGCCGGCAAGGACAAGACCGTCACCATCGTCTCCATCGACGGCGGCTGCCCGGGCGTCGACAACGTCGCGAAGGGCGTCATCGGGGCGACCTCCATGCAGTTCCCGCTGAAGATGGCGTCGCTCGGCATCGAGGCCGTCGCCAAGTTCGCGAAGGACGGCACCAAGCCGGAGGCCACCGCCGGCAAGGACTTCGTCGACACCGGCGCCCAGCTGATCACCGACCAACCGCAAGCCGGCGTGGAGGCCAAGGACTCCGCGTGGGGCAAGCAGAACTGCTGGGGCTGACGATGGCGACCGCAACCGAGAGCGCCACCGACTTCGAGGTCAGCCGGCACGACTCGTTCGGCCTGCGCGTCCAGCACGTCCTGCACGGCAACCCGGTCCTCGGCCCGCTCGCCGTCCTGGTCGTCGCGATCATCGCCTTCTCGCTCGTCAACACCCGCTTCTTCTCGGCGGCGAACCTGTCGCTGGTGCTGGCCCAGGTCACGGTCATCGCGACCCTGGCGCTCGGTCAGACGCTGGTCATCCTCACCGCCGGCATCGACCTGGCGGCCGGCGCCATCGCGGTCTTCTCCTCGGTCCTGATGGCGAACTTCTGCACCAAGCTGGGCATGCCCGGGGTCCTCGCGCTGCTGCTCGGCTTCGCCTGCGGTACGGCCATGGGCGCGCTGAACGGCTTCCTCGTCACCCGGATCAAGCTCCCGCCGTTCATCGTCACGCTGGGCACGCTGACCATCTTCTTCTCGCTCAACTCGGTCGTCTCCAAGAGCGAGACGGTCCGCGGCTCGGACATGCCGTCGCTCATGACCTGGACTGGGACGACGATCCCCATCGGCGGCTTCCGGCTCACGTACGGCTCGATCATCATGCTGGCGCTGTTCGCGTACTTCTTCTACGCACTGCGTTCCACCGCCTGGGGCAAGCACGTGTACGCCACCGGCGACGACATCGAGGCGGCCCGGCTCGCGGGTATCCGCACCAACCGCGTGCTCTTCTCCGTCTACACGATCGCCGGCCTGCTGTACGCCATCGGCGGCTGGATCCTCATCGGCCGGCTCGCGTCGGCCAGCCCCAACGTGGGCACCGACTACAACCTCGACTCCATCACCGCCGTCGTGCTCGGCGGCACCAGCCTCTTCGGCGGCCGCGGCGGCGTCCTCGGCACCCTGATCGGCGCGCTGATCGTCGGCGTCTTCCGCAACGGCCTGCAGCTCGGCGGCGTCGAGGTGGTCTGGCAGGGCTTTGCCATCGGCCTGCTGGTCCTGGTCGCCGTGTCCCTCGACCAGTGGATCAGGAAGGTCAAGTCATGACCGACTGCACCGCAGCGAAGCCAGGGCCAGGAGGGCATGACAAGGAGGCGCCAGCATGACTACTCCGGTTCTGCAGGCCAAAGGCCTCACGAAACGTTACGGCCGGGTCGTGGCGATCGACGGCAGCGATCTCGAGCTCTACCCCGGCGAGATCCTCGCGGTCATCGGCGACAACGGGGCCGGCAAGTCCAGCCTGATCAAGGCGCTGTCCGGGGCGCTGATCCCGGACAGCGGGGAGATCTACCTCGACGGCAAGCGGGTGCACTTCCGCAACCCGATGGAGGCGCGCGAGGCCGGCATCGAGACCGTGTACCAGACCCTCGCGGTCGCACCCGGCCTCGACATCGCCGACAACCTGTTCCTGGGCCGCGAGCAGCGGCGCGCGGGCGTCCTCGGCTCGGTCTTCCGGATGCTGGACCGCGGCCACATGCGCTCGGAGGCCCGGCGGCACATGTCCGAGCTCGGCATCGGCACGCTGCAGAACATCGGCCAGGCGGTGGAGTCGCTCTCCGGCGGCCAGCGCCAGGCGGTGGCGGTGGCCCGGTCGGCGGCGTTCGGCAGCAAGGTGGTCATCCTCGACGAGCCCACGGCCGCGCTGGGCGTCAAGGAGGGCAACCGCGTCCTCCAGCTGATCCGCGACGTCCGCGACCGGGGCCTGCCGGTGATCCTGATCAGCCACAACATGCCGCACGTCTTCGAGGTGGCGGACCGCATCCACATCCAGCGCCTCGGCCGGCGCGCGACGGTCATCACCCCGAAGTCGCACTCCATGTCGGAGGCGGTCGCCATCATGACCGGCGCCGCCCCGCCGCCCCCGCAGGCGGCCGCCTGAGACCGGGTCGCGGGCCGGTCAGGCGCCCCATCCCGCCTGCCGGCCCCCGACTCGCTCGGCCACGATCTTCTCCTGGTAGCCGCTGCGCTTGTACGCCGCGACCGGGTCCGGGTCGAGGCCCATGTCCGTACGGACCTCGGCGAGCAGCGGCCGCACGTCGGTGTTGTACGCGTCCATCAGCACCGCGTTGGCCTCGAGCACGTCGCCGTCGGTCTGTGCCTTGGCCAGCGCCTCGCGGTCGACGAGCAGAGCCTTGGCGGTGGCTTCCTGGATGTTGAGCACCGAGCGGATGATGGCAGGTATCTTAGTCTCGATGTTGTGACATTGATCGAGCATGAAGGTGATGCCGTACGCCGGGTCGAGCGCGTCGCCGCGGACGATCTCGTACATGATGCGGAAGAGCTGGAACGGGTCCGCGGCGCCGGCCATCAGGTCGTCGTCGGCGTAGAAGCGGCTGTTGAAGTCGAAGGCGCCGAGTTTCCTCTGCCGCAGCAGGAACGCCACGATGAACTCGATGTTCGTGCCCGGCGCGTGGTGGCCGGTGTCGATGCAGACCGTGGCCTTCTCGCCGAGCTCGACGCAGTGGGCGTACGACGTGCCCCAGTCGGGGATGTCGGTGGCGTAGAAGGCCGGCTCGAAAAGCTTGTACTCCAGCAGGATGCGCTGGTCGCCGCCGAGCCGGTCGTACGTCTCGCGCAGCGCCGCGGCCAGCCGGTCCTGGCGGTTGCGCAGGTCGTCCTGGCCGGGGTAGTTGATGCCGTCGGAGAACCACAGTTTGAGGTCGCGTGAGCCGGTCGCGTCCATGATGTCGATGGCCTCGAGCAGGTGGTCGGTGGCTTTGCGCCGTACGCCCGGATCGGGGTTGGTGACCGACCCCAGCTTGTAGTCGTCGTCCTGGAAGACGTTGGTGTTGACGGCTCCGATGCCGACGCCCAGCGAGCCGGCGTACTCGGCGAGCGCGTGGTAGTCGTCCACCTTGTCCCACGGGATGTGCAGGGCGACCGTGGGCGCGACGCCGGTGAACCGGTGCACGGCCGCGGCGTCGGCGATCTTCTCCTCGGGGCTGCGCGGGACGCCGGGCTGGGTGAAGACCTTGAAGCGGGTGCCCGAGTTGCCGAACGCCCAGGAGGGTGTCTCGATGCGCTGGGCGGCGAGCGCGCGTTTGACGGCGGACGTGTCAGTCATGACGACTCCAAGTGAAAGACTTCGGTGAGCTGCGGAAAGTCCTCCGACGGGGTGGTGCCGGAGAAGAATGCCGCCATCTCGGCCTGCCAGCGGGCGTTGACGTCCAGCGCCTCCATCGCCGCTCGCGACGCCGCGAGGTCGTCCGCTTCGACATAGCCGATGAGCAGCCCGTCCTCGCGGAGGAAGAGGGAGTAGTTGCGCCAGCCGGTGGCCCGGAGTGCGTCCTGCATCTCGGGCCACACGGCCTTGTGGCGCTCCACGTACTCGTCGATCCGATCGGGACGGATCTGGAGCTGGAAGCAGTAGCGCATGGCTTCTAGAAGTTGAACTGGTCGATGTTCTGGGCGGTGAACTCGGTCGGCGGGCCGAGCACGATCTCGCCGTCGGCGCCGATCGTGTACTCGCCGAGTCTGCCGGCGGTGAACTTCTCGCCCTGCTTGCCGGTGATCTGCCCGGAGGCGAGCGCGGCGCCGGCGTACGCGGCCAGGTAGCCGATGTCGGCCGGGTTCCACAGCGCGAACTTCTTCACCGTGCCGTCCTTGACGTACTCGCGCATCTGGTTGGGCAGGCCCAGTCCGGTGATCGCCACCTTGCCCTTGTAGTTCGACGAGCTGACGTACCGCGAGGCCGCGGCGATGCCCACGGTGGTGGGGGAGACGATGACCTTGAGCTTCGGGTACGACTGCAGCAGGCCCTGCGCCTCCTGGAACGACTTCTGGTCGTCGTCGTTGCCGTACGCGGTCTTGACCAGCTTGAGTTTCGCGTACTCGGGCTTGGCCAGCTCCTTCTTCATCACCTCGATCCAGGCGTTCTGGTTCGTGGCGTTCGGGGTGGCCGAGAGGATCGCGATCTCGCCCTCGCCGCCGGCCAGCTCGTTCGCCATCTTCACCAGGCTCTCGCCGATGCCCTGGGTGGTGGCCTGGTTGATGAACGCGTCCCGGCAGTCCTTGGAGGCGTCGGAGTCGAACGAGACGACCTTGATCTTCGCCTGGCGGGCCTGGTTGAGCGAGGGACAGACCGCGTTCGGGTCGTTGGCCGCCACCACGATCACGTCCTGCTGCTGCTGGATCAGCGTGTTGATATAGCTGACCTGGGAGGACGCGCTGGCGTCGTTCGGGCCGACCAGCTTGTACTCGCCTTTGAGCTCGCCGACAGCCACCTTCCCGCCGCCGGTCTCCACGTCCGAGTACGGGTTGTTCAGCTGCTTGGGCAGGAAGGCGATCTTCAGACCCTCCTTCGTCTTGGCGTTGGGGTCGGCCGAGGCGCCGGGCTGGGCGGCCGCGCCGCCGTTCGAGGACGCGCTGTCCTTCGTGGTGCCGCCGCACGCGGCGAGGCCCAGGACGAGAAGTGAGGCGCTGGTAGCGGTCAGTAGCCGGCGAGGGGTGCGAAGCATGACGGACTCCTATGCGAGCGGGGGAACTCAGTGGGCGGCGGCCTGGCGGAGTCTCCGCCGGTGCCAGGTGGCGCGGATCGAGGAGGCGACGTTGGGCAGGAGGACCGAGAGCACCAGCAGGGCCCCGGTGACGATGTTGAGAGCCTGACCGGAGACGTCCTGCAACCGCAGGGCGTTCTGGAGCGCGGCGAGCAGCACCACGCCGGCGAGGACGCCGGGCAGGGAGCCCTTGCCACCGAAGATGGAGACGCCGCCGAGCAGCACCGCGGCGACCACGGCCAGCTCGAGCCCCGAGCCGTTGTCGGCGCGGGCGCTGGAGTACCGCAGCGTCCACAGCACACCCACGAGGCCGGCGATCGCTCCGCTGGCGACGTACAGCCAGAATTTGGTGCGGGCCACCCGGATGCCGGAGAAATGCGCGGTCTGGGCGTTCGCGCCGATCGCGTACAGCGATCGGCCGAACGGCGTCGCATGCAGGACCACCCCGAAAACCAGGGCGAGCGCGATGATGAGCAGAAGCACGTTCGGTACGGCGCCGTCGCCGATCGTGCCGGTGACCCAGCCGGTGTAGTTCCACGGGAAGTCGGCGACCGCCCCGTCGCCCAGCACCACGAACGCGAGGCCGCGGTAGAGCGCGAGCGTGCCGATCGTGACCGCCAGCGAGGGCAGGCCGAGACCGGTGACCAGGAAGCCGTTGAACGCCCCGAGCGCCGCGCCGGCCAGCACGCAGAGCGGGATGATCATCTCGATCGACAGGCCGTTGTTCCAGCACCAGCCCATCAGCGAGCTGGTCAGGCCCAGCGTGCTCGCGACCGAGAGGTCGATCTCGCCGGTCACGATGATGAACGTCATCGGCAGCGCGACCAGCACGATCGGCATCAGGTCCAGGATCAGGAAGGTGAAGTTCCGGCTGGTGCCGAAGTTGGGTACGCCCAGCGACGCGATCACCAGCACGAGCACCGTCAGGGCGATGATGATGCTGTCCCAGCTCGCCAGGCGACGTCTCAGCTCAGACATGGCTGTCCCTCTTCCTCAGCGAGCGGGCGATGCGGACGGCGACCAGGCGGTCGGCGCAGATGGCGAAGAGGATCAGCGCGCCGACGATGGCCTGCTGCCAGAACTGGTTGATGTCGAGGACGGCCAGGGCGCTGCCGATCACCGTGAGCAGCAGCGCGCCCAGGCCCGCACCCCACACGGTGCCGCTGCCGCCGAAGACCGCGACCCCGCCGACCACGACCGCGGCGACGACGTTGAGCTCGTAGCCGGTGCCGGCCGAGGCGTCGACCGTGCCGAAGCGGGCGGCGAAGAGGACGCCGGCCAGCCCGGCCAGGGCGCCGCTGAGCAGGAACGCGCCGAGCAGGTTGCGGGCGACCCGGATGCCGGCGAGCTCCGCGGCCTGGGGGCTGGAGCCCATCGCGTACAGCTCGCGGCCGACCCGGTAGTTGCGCATGAGCACCGAGACCCCGCCGACCACCACCACGGCGATCAGCACCAGCCACGGGATCCCCAGCACCGAGGCGTTGGCGAACCGCAGGAAGTGCCGGGGCAGCTCGTCGGCGTTGACCTGCTGACCCCCGGCCCACGAGTACGTGATCCCGCGGAACATGTAGAGCGTGCCGAGCGTGACCACGAGGGCGGGGACCCGGCCGTACCGGACCAGCACGCCGTTGACCAGGCCGGCCACGGCGCCGACCGCGAGCCCCGCCAGCAGCGCCACGATCATCGGCAGGCCGGGGTTCGCGCTCATCATCGTGGCCACGGTGAAGGCGCTCAGGCCGAGCACCGAGCCGACGGAGAGGTCGATGTTGCGGGTGATGACGACGACGGCCTGGCCGGCCGCCATCACCGCCAGGATCGCGGTGTTGAGCAGGATGTCGCGGATGCTCTGGCCGGACAGGAAGCGGGGATGGTTGACGGTGGTGAAGACGACGAGGATCGCCAGCGCCAGGATGATTCCCAGCTCCCGCGTCTTCACCAGCCCGTTCAGCGACAGGCCGGGACGCTTCGTCTTCGTGACGAGAGCGGCCGTCATGACGTCTGTCCCATGGCCGCGTACATGACGGACTCCTCGGTGGCTTCTGCGCGGGTCAGCTCGGCGGCGACGTGCCCCTCCCGCAGGACGACGATGCGGTCGGCCATGCCGAGCACCTCGGGCAGCTCGGACGAGACCATGACGACGGCGAGCCCGCGCGCCGCCAGACCGGACAGGAGGCGGTGCACCTCGGCCTTGGTGCCGACGTCGATGCCGCGGGTCGGCTCGTCGACGATGAGCAGCCGGGGCCCGGTCGCCAGCCACTTGGCCAGCACGACCTTCTGCTGGTTGCCGCCGGACAGCGTGCCGACCGGATCGGAGAGCCGGCCCAGCTTGGTCTGCAGCTGCTGCGTCCAGCCCGCGGCCTCACGCCGCTCCGCGCCGCCGAGCAGGAGACCCAGCTTCGCCAGCGCCCGCGAGCGGGGGAGCGTCACATTGCGTTCGATCGAGAGCTCCATGATCAACCCCTGCTGGCGGCGGTCCTCGGGCACGAGGCCCATACCCGCGGCCATCGCGGCCCGCGGTGAGCCCGGCTTGAGCCGTCTGCCGAGGAAGCGCACCGAGCCGGAGTCGTACCGGTCGACGCCGAACACCGCCTGCATCACCTCAGAGCGGCCGGCGCCGACGAGCCCGGCCAGCGCGACGATCTCCCCGGCCTTGACGGTGAAGCTGACATCGCGGAAGACGCCCTCGCGGCTCAGCCCCTCGACCTCGAGCACGGTCTCGCCGATCGTCGCTTCCTGTTTGGGGTACAGCGCGCTGAGGTCGCGGCCGACCATGCGGCGGATCATGTCGTCGACGCTCAGACCGGCGACCGGCTCGGTGCAGACGTGCCGGCCGTCGCGCAGGATCGTGACGCGCTGGCAGAGCGCGGTGATCTCTTCGAACCGGTGCGAGATGAACATGATCGCCGCGCCCTCGTCGCGCAGCGCCCGGGTGACCGCGAAGAGCCGGTCCACCTCGACGCCGCTGAGCGCGGCGGTGGGCTCGTCCATGACGAGCACGCGCGCCTCGCTGGACAGCGCCTTGGCGATCTCGACGAGCTGCTGGTCGGCGATGGACAGTCCCCGGGCGGGTCGGGCCGGGTCGATGTGCACGCCCAGCCGCGTGAACAGCCGTTCCGCGGTCGCCTTCATCGCCTTGCGGTCGATCTGCCGCAGCCGGGTCAGCGGCTGGTTGCCCATCGCGATGTTCTCCGCGACGGACAGGTCCGGGAAGAGCGTGGGCTCCTGGTAGATGACCGCGATCCCGGCGGCCTTGGCATCGGCGGGCCCGGCGAAGTCGACGTCCCTGCCGTTGACGGCCAGCGTGCCGGTGTCCGGCCGGTGCACCCCGGCGAGCATCTTGACGATCGTGGACTTGCCGGCGCCGTTCTCGCCGACCAGGGCGTGCGCCTCGCCGGCGTGCAGGGCGAAGCTGACCCCCTGGACGGCCGCCACGGCGCCGAACGACTTGGTCACGTCGCGCACCTCGAGCACCGCGCCCATGGTCACCTCCGTACGCGTGTTTGAAATGTTTCAGACGCCGTGGGACGAACGTAGGTGGCCCCGATCACAGGTGTCAAGCGTTCGATCGAAACCCGGGCGGCCGGATACCGTAGGATGTCGCTTCAACGTTTCAAGGGGGCGCAGTGGTCGGGAACGGCAGGACCCCGTCCGTCAAGGACGTCGCGGCCGCCGCGGGTGTCTCCCTCGGCACGGTCTCGAACGTGATGAACCGGCCCGAGGTGGTCAGCCCGGCCACCCGCGAGCGCGTCGAGCGGGCGATGACCGAGCTCGGCTTCGTCCGCAACGAGTCGGCGCGGCAGCTGCGCGCGGGGACCAGCCGCACCCTGGCGTACGTGATGCTCGACGGCAGCAACCCGTTCTTCCACGACGTCGCGCAGGGCATCGAGCTCGCCGCCGAGGAGGCCGATCTGTCGCTGTTCATCTGCACCAGCAACGGGCGCGCCGACCGGGAGGCGGTGCACCTCGACCGGCTGATGCAGCAGCGGGTCCAGGGCGTCCTGATCACGCCGGTGAACCCGGACGCCCCGCATCTGGCCGAGATCTCCCGGCGGGGGATCCCGGTGGTCATCGTCGACCGGGTCGCCGCGGGCGGCGCCTTCTGCTCGGTCGCGGTGGACGACGTGCTGGGCGGCCGCATCGCCGTCGAGCACCTGGCCGAGCAGGGCCACACCCGGGTCGCGGTGGTCGGTGGTCCGGAGTCGCTCGGTCAGGTCCGCGAGCGGCTCGAGGGCGCGCGCCAGATCTGGGCGGAGCTCGGGCTGCCCGCCGAGGACCTCAGCTATCTGCCGACCGCCGCGCTCAGCGTCGCCGAGGGCCGCTCGGCGGGCGAGCGGCTCGCCGGCATCCCGGCCCGGCGCCGGCCCACCGCGGCGTTCTGTGCGAACGACCTGCTCGCGCTAGGGCTGCTGCAGCAGAGCATCGGCGCCGGCCTGCGCGTCCCGGAGGACCTCGCGATCGTCGGCTTCGACGACATCGAGTTCGCGGCGGCGGCGGCCGTGCCGCTCAGCTCGGTGCGCCAGCCGCGCCAGGAGCTGGGCCGGGCGGCCGCGCAACTGGTGCTGGAGGAGGCCGCCGGTGGGCGGCACCAGCACCAGCAGCTTTCGTTCGTGCCCGAGCTGGTGGCCCGGGCGTCGACGGTGCTGCGCCCCAAGGTCTTCTGACAACGTTTCAGATCCAGCCGTTTCCCCGTCGGTCTCTTGACCGGCGTTGGGCAAGCCCCGTAGCCTTATCGATATCTATGAAACGTTTCATCTTAAGGAGCGTTGATGACCAACTCGGTGGTCGCCGATCTGCTCGGCCGCAGCAACCGTCTCGGCGCCGACCCGCGCACCACCAACTACGCGGGCGGCAACACCTCGGCGAAGGGGTCGCAGACCGATCCGGTCACCGGTGCCCCCGTCGACCTGCTGTGGGTCAAGGGATCCGGCGGCGACCTCGGCACGCTGACCGAGGCCGGCCTCGCGGTGCTGCGCCTCGACCGGCTGCGGGCGCTCACCGGGGTGTACCCGGGCGTCGAGCGCGAGGACGAGATGGTGGCCGCGTTCGACTACTGCCTGCACGGCCGGGGCGGCGCCGCGCCGTCCATCGACACCGCCATGCACGGCCTGGTCGAGGCCCCGCACGTCGACCATCTGCATCCCGACGCCGGCATCGCGCTCGCCACCGCCGCCGACGGCCCGGCGCTCACCAAGGAGATCTTCGGCGATCGGGTGCTCTGGGTGCCGTGGCGCCGGCCCGGCTTCCAGCTCGGGCTCGACATCGCCGCCGTGCAGCGGGCCAACCCGCAGGCCATCGGCGTCATCCTCGGCGGACACGGCATCACCGCCTGGGGCGCGACCAGCGACGAGTGCGAGGCGCGCTCCCTGGAGATCATCGGTACGGCGGCGGCGTACCTGGCCGAGCACGGGCGTGCCGAGCCGTTCGGCGCGCTGGTGTACGAGCCGCTGCCCGAGGCCGCCCGCCGGGAACGGGCCGCGGCGCTGTTCCCGCTGATCCGAGGCCTTGCCTCGACCGACCGGGCGCAGGTGGGCCATTACACCGACGCCGCGGTCGTGCTCGACTTCGTGGGCCGCGAACGGATGCCCGCGCTCGCCGCGCTCGGCACGTCCTGCCCGGACCACTTCTTGCGTACGAAGGTGAAGCCGCTGGTCGTGGACATCGCGCCCGGCGCGCCGCTGGAGCAGGTGGAGGCGCGGCTGCGGGAGCTGCACGCGGCGTACCGCGAGGACTACCGCGCCTACTACCAGCGGCACGCCACCCCGGACAGCCCGGCCATGCGCGGCGCGGACCCGGCGATCGTCCTCGTCCCCGGCGTCGGCATGTTCAGCTTCGGCGCCACCAAGCAGACCGCCCGGGTCGCCGGCGAGTTCTACGTCAACGCCGTCAACGTGATGCGCGGTGCCGAGTCGGTGTCCACGTACGCGCCGATCGACGAGTCGGAGAAGTTCCGCATCGAGTACTGGGCCCTGGAGGAGGCGAAGCTGCGGCGCCTGCCGAAGCCGAAGCCGCTCGCCACCCGGGTCGCCTTCGTGACCGGAGGGGGTTCCGGCATCGGGCGGGCCGTCGCGCTGCGGCTCGCGGCCGAGGGGGCCTGCGTCGTGGTCGCCGACCGTGACCTCGAGTCGGCCACCGGGGTCGCCGGCGAGATCGGTGGTCCGGACCAGGCGGTGGCCGTCGGGGCGGACGTGACCTCCGCCGACGCGGTGGAGCAGGCGATGCGCGCGGCCGTGCTCGCCTTCGGCGGCGTGGACCTGGTCGTCAACAACGCCGGGCTCTCCATCTCCAAGCCGTTGCTGGAGACCACCGAGGCCGACTGGGACCTGCAGCACGACGTGATGGCCAAGGGGTCGTTCCTGGTGTCCCGCGCCGCGGCCGCCGTGCTGATCGCGCAGGGCAGGGGCGGCGACATCGTCTACATCTCGAGCAAGAACTCGCTGTTCGCCGGGCCGAACAACGTCGCGTACGGCGCCGCGAAAGCCGATCAAGCCCACCAGGTGCGCCTGCTCGCCGCGGAGCTCGGCGGGCACGGCATCCGGGTCAACGGCGTCAACCCCGACGGCGTGGTCCGCGGCTCCGGCATCTTCGCCGGCGGCTGGGGCGCCCAGCGCGCCGCCGTGTACGGCGTACCGGAGGAGAAGCTCGGCGAGTTCTACGCCCAGCGCACCCTGCTCAAGCGCGAGGTCCTGCCCGAGCACGTCGCGAACGCGGTGTTCGTGCTCACCGGCGGCGAGCTGTCGCACACGACGGGCCTGCACGTCCCGGTGGACGCCGGCGTCGCGGCTGCGTTCCTGCGGTGACGACGTTCGCGGCGGTCGACCTCGGCGCGTCCAGCGGGCGGGTCATGGCCGGCCGGGTCGGTCCCGGCGTCCTCCAGCTGACGCCGGTGCACCGGTTCCCCAACGAGCCGGTACGGGCCGCCGGCACCCTGCATTGGGACATCCTCGCGCTCCACCGCGGCGTCCTCGAAGGACTGCGCAGGGCCGGCCCGGTCGACGGCATCGGCATCGACTCGTGGGCGGTCGACTACGGCCTGCTGGACGCGAGCGGGGCGCTGCTGGGCAACCCGGTGCACTACCGGGACTCGCGGACCGACGGGGTGGCGGCCAAGGTCGCCGCGACGATCCCCGAGGACCGGCTGTACGCGCGTACCGGCCTGCAGAAGTTGCCCTTCAACACGATCTATCAGCTCGTGGCGGCCGCGGGGACGCCGCAGCTGGAGGCCGCGCGGCAGCTGCTGATGATCCCGGATCTGCTCGCGTACTGGCTGACGGGCGAGCGCGGGGCCGAGGTCACCAACGCCTCGACGACGCAGCTGCTCGACGTGCGGACCGGGGAATGGGCCACGGATCTGATGGCCACGCTCGGCATCCGGCCGGGGCTCTTCGCGCGGCTGCGGCAGCCCGGCACGGTGATCGGGCCGGTCCTGCCCGAGGCGGGCGTGGGTACGCCCGACGTCATCGCCGTCGGGTCCCACGACACCGCGTCGGCGGTGGTGGGCGTGCCAGCCGGGTCGCCGGATTTCGCGTACATCTCGTGCGGGACGTGGTCGCTGGTCGGGGTGGAGCTGGACGCCCCGGTGCTGACCGAGGCGTCGCGGCTGGCGAACTTCACCAACGAGGCCGGTGTCGACGGGACGGTTCGCTATCTGCGTAACGTGATGGGTCTCTGGCCGCTGCAGGAGTGCCTGCGCGAGTGGGGCGACCCGGACCTGCCCGGACTGCTGCGCGCGGCGGAGGCCGTACCCGCGTTCCAGGCCGTGGTCGACCTCGACGACCCGGTCTTCCTGCCGCCCGGCGGCATGCAACGCCGGATCTGCGAGCGTCTCGGGCGCGAGCCGGGGCGGGCCGAGATCGTCCGCTGCATCATGGACAGTCTCGCGCTGGCCCACCGCCGGGCGGTCCGCCAGGCGGAGGAGCTCTCCGGCCGGCGCGTCGACGTGGTGCACATCGTCGGCGGCGGCGCCCGCAACGAGCTGCTCTGCCGCCTCACCGCGGACGCGTGCGGGCGGCCGGTGCTGGCGGGTCCGGTCGAGGCCACCGCGCTGGGCAACGTTCTCGTGCAGGCGCGGGCCGCCGGAACGATCGGCGGCGACCTCTCGGCAATGCGGGCCCTCCTGCGGGAGACTCAGCACATCGCGCGCTACGAGCCACGCGGCGACGAGGCGGCGTGGCAGGCGGTCGAGCGGCGGCTGGGAGGCTGATGTGCGGATCGCGTTGTTCGTGACGTGCCTGGCCGACACCATGTTCCCGGCGGCGGCCAAGGCGACGGTCACGCTGTTGGAGCGCCTGGGCCACGAGGTGGTCTTCCCGCCGGGGCAGACCTGCTGCGGGCAGATGCACATCAACACCGGCTACCAGAAGGACGCGCTTTCCCTGGTACGCCGCCACGTGCGCACGTTCGCCCCGTACGACGTGATCGTCGCGCCCTCGGGCTCGTGCGTGGGCTCGGTGCGCCACCAGCACGCGATGGTCGCGAAGGGCGCGGGTGACCTGTCGCTGGCCGCCCGCGCCGAGGACGTGGCGGGCCACACGTACGAGCTGTCCGAGCTGCTGGTGGACGTGCTCGGGGTGGAGGACGTGGGCGCGTCCTACCCGCACCGGGTCACGTACCACCCCACCTGCCACTCGCTGCGCATGATCCGGGTCGGCGACAAACCGCTGCGGCTGCTGCGCCACGTCCGTGGCCTGGAGCTGGTCGACCTGCCCGCCGCGGAGCAGTGCTGCGGGTTCGGCGGCACGTTCGCGCTCAAGAACGCGGACACCTCGGCGGCGATGCTCGCCGACAAGATGCGCCACGTGCTCCAGACCGGCGCCGAGGTCTGCACGGCCAGCGACGCCTCCTGTCTCATGCACATCGGCGGCGGCCTGTCCCGGCTCGGGTCGAAGGTGCGGACGGTCCACCTGGCGGAAATCCTCGCAGCGACGGAGCCGGCATGAGCACATTCCTCGGGATGCCCGCGACCGCGCCCCGCGGCGTCGGTCACCTGCGCGGCGACGAGTCCTTCCCCGACGCGGCCCGCAAGGCGCTCGGCAACGAGCAGCTGCGCCGCAACCTGGCCCACGCCACCACCACGATCCGCGGCAAGTCCGGCGCGGTCGTCGCCGAGCTGCCCGACTGGCAGGAGCTGCGGTCCGCCGGCTCCGCGCTGAAGGCCGCGACCATGGCGCGCCTGCCCGAGCTGCTCGAACAGCTCGAGGAGAAGGTCACCGCGGCCGGCGGCGTGGTGCACTGGGCGGCCGACGCCACCGAGGCCAACCGGATCGTCACCGGCCTGGTCCGGGCCACCGGGCACCGCCGGGTCATCAAGGTCAAGTCGATGGCCACCCAGGAGATCGGGCTCAACGAGGCGCTCGAGGAGGCGGGGATCGCCCCGGTCGAGACCGACCTGGCCGAGCTCATCGTCCAGCTCGGCCACGACAAGCCCAGCCACATCCTGGTCCCGGCCATCCACCGCAACCGTACGGAGATCCGCGACATCTTCCTGCGCGAGATGCCCGGCGTGGACCCCGCGCTCACCGACGACCCGGCGACGCTCGCCGCGGCCGCCCGGCGCTACCTGCGCGAGACGTTCCTGAGCACCAAGGTGGCGGTCTCGGGAGCCAACTTCGCGGTCGCCGAGACGGGCACCCTCGTCGTGCTGGAGTCCGAGGGCAACGGGCGGATGTGCCTCACGTTGCCCGACACGCTGATCACCGTGATGGGCATCGAGAAGGTGGTGCCCACGTGGCGCGACCTCGAGGTGTTCCTCCAGCTGCTGCCTCGCGCGTCGACGGGGGAGCGGATGAACCCGTACACGTCGATGTGGACCGGGGTGACGCCGGGCGACGGACCGCAGGAGTTCCACCTGGTGCTGCTGGACAACGGGCGCACCGCGGTGCTCGCCGACGAGGTGGGACGCCAGGCGCTGCACTGCATCCGCTGCTCCGCCTGCCTGAACGTGTGCCCGGTCTACGAGCGGACCGGCGGGCACGCGTACGGGTCGGTCTACCCCGGCCCGATCGGCGCGGTGCTGTCGCCGCAGCTCACCGGGGTGGCCGACAACGCGTCGCTGCCGTACGCCTCCTCGCTCTGCGGGGCCTGCTTCGACGCCTGCCCGGTGAAGATCGACATCCCGTCGGTCCTCGTGCACCTGCGCAACGAGGCGCCGCACCCGCGCGCCGAGCGGATCGCGATGGCCGCCGCGGCGTACACGATGGACCACCCCGCCCTGTACGCCCGCGCGCAGCACGCCGCCAGGCTCAGCCGGCACGTCAAGCGGCTGCCCCCGCCGCTGAACGGCTGGACCGCCGGCCGGGACCTCCCGCAGCCGCCACCCGAGACGTTCCGCGATTGGTGGGCCGGGCGATGAGCAGCAAGGACCTCATCCTCGGCCGGATCCGGGCGGCGCTCGGCGACACCGCCACGCCGGACGTGCCGCGCGCCTACCGCCGGGCCGGCACGGAGAAGGCGGACGTCGAGCGGCTCGTCGACCGTCTCGTCGACTACAAGGCCGTGGTCCACCGCAGCTCCGACGTCGCCGGGATCGTCGCCTCGCTCGAGCCCGGGCGGCTCGTCGTGCCGCCGGGACTCGACCCGGCATGGCTGCCGCCGGGCGTGCCGACGGTCGATGACGAGCACGATGCCGACGCGGTGCTCACCGCCGCCACGGTCGCCGTCGCCGAGACCGGCACGATCGTGCTCGACGGGTCGCCCGATCAGGGGCGGCGGGTGATCTCGCTCCTGCCGGACCTGCACATCTGCGTCGTACGCCCGGATCAGGTCGTCGCCTCGGTGCCGGACGCCATCGCCCGTCTGGACCCGCGCCGCCCGCTGACCTGGATCAGCGGGCCTTCCGCCACCAGCGACATCGAGCTCAACCGGGTCGAGGGCGTGCACGGTCCGCGGCGTCTCCACGTGATCCTCGCCGAGCGCTGACCCGTGCAGCGTGCCACGATGGTGACTATCCGTTCCGCGATGCTGCCGTCCGGCCGTCCAGGTGTATAGGCTGGCCATCGACCCTCGTCGTGGAGGTCCCGATGGCCGACCGTCTGACGCACGAACCGCTCACCGTGCCGGAGCAGCTGCTGACCGTCACCGCGGTGCAGGCGACCGATGACTACGCGCGCCTGCGCTGCGCGGGCGAGATCGACCAGGCCACCGCGCCGCTCTTCGCCGATGCGCTGGCCGAGGCCGTGCCCGGCCGGCGCCGGGTCGAGGTGGATCTGTCGGAGGTCAGCTTCCTCGACTCGTCCGGCATCAACGCGCTGGTTCAGCATCGCAAACCGGGCTGCGCGCTGGTCGTCGTCAACGTCCCGCCGCACATCCGGCGCGTCTTCGACATCACCGGCCTGACCGCCATCCTCTGCGCCTGACCCCGGCCCTCTCGGGCAAGCTGGGCCGATGACCACCATCGGGTTCCTGCACACCGCCGAGGTGCACGTCGCCACCTTCCGTGAGCTGCTCCGGGAGCTCGGCCCGGCCTGCGCCGACGTGCATGTCGTCGACGAGAGCCTGCTCGCCGACGCACGCGAGCGGGGCTTGGACGACGACCTCGAGCGCCGGCTGCTGGCACGGCTGCGGGAGGTGGCCGCGCTCGGCCCGGACGTCATCGTGTGCACGTGCTCCACGCTGGGTGGTCACGCCGAGCGGATGGGCTCGGCTGTCGGCGTACCCGTGCTCCGGGTGGACCGGCCGATGGCAGAGGCGGCCGTCGCGGCCGGCACCCGGATCGGCGTGGTGGCCAGCACCGCGTCCACGCTGGGGCCGACGTGCGAGCTGCTCGCCTCCTGCGCGCGACCGGACACCGAGATCGTCCGGGCCCCCTGCCTCGACGCCTGGCCGCTCTTCGAGGCGGGCGATCACCACGCGTACGCCCGGCGGGTGGCCGAGCACGCCCGCACGCTCGACGTGGACGTCATCGTGCTCGCCCAGGCCAGCATGGCCGCCGCCGAACAGATGCTCTCGGATCTCGGCAAGCCGGTGTTCTGCAGCCCACGCATCGCCGTCCTTCGCACCCTGGAGGACTACACAACTGTGTAGTAATCTGCACGCGTGAGTAGTACGGGGGACCTGACCGCCCGCGCCCGCATCCGGGACGCCGCCATCGACCTCTTCGCCGAGCGCGGCATCGGCGGGGCCACCGTCCGCGACATCGCGCAGGCCGCCGGCGTCTCGTCCGGGCTGCTGCGCCACCACTTCGGGTCCAAGGAGGGCCTGCGCGACGCCTGCGACGAGTACGCGATGGCCGAGATCGCCCGGATCCGCGCCCCCTACGTCGAGGCGGGGGCGAGCAACGAGCGCCTGATCTACGACGCGATCCGCGCGGCCCCGCTGCGGCTGCAGAGCTACCTCATCCGCTCCACCCTGGACGGCTCGGCCAGCGGCGCCAACCTCTTCCAGCGCATGGTCGACGAGGCCGAGCAGTGGTACGAGAAGGCCCCCGTCAAGTCCGCCGACCCGCGGACGTACGCGGCGGTCCTCTGCGCGCTGCAGATGGGCATGTTCATGATGCGCGACCAGATATCGGTGGCGATCGGCGAGGACACCCGGCAGCCCCACGGGCATCTGCGCATGCTCCGGGCCGCGGTCGAGGTCTTCTCCCAGCCGCTGCTCCCGCCCGAGCAGGCCGAGCAGGCGTACGCCGCCCTTGACCGGCTCATGAGTACTCCTGAGGAGTCATGATGACCGAGGCGATCAGCGTCGCGGGGCTCAGCAAGAGCTTCGGGCGTACCCAGGCCCTGCAGGGTCTCGACCTGAGCGTCGGGACGGGCGAGGTGCACGGCTTCCTGGGCCCCAACGGCGCCGGGAAGACCACGACGATCCGCATCCTGCTCGGGCTGATCCGCCCCGACGCCGGGACCGCCCGGCTGCTCGGCGGGGACCCGTGGTCCGACGCGACGGCGCTGCACCGGCGGCTCGCGTACGTGCCCGGCGACGTCACGCTGTGGCCCAACCTCTCCGGCGGCGAGGTGATCGACCTGCTCGGCCGGCTGCGCGGCGGGCTCGACCCCAAGCGCCGCGCCGACCTGCTGGAACGCTTCGACCTGGACCCGCGCAAGAAGGCCCGGACCTACTCCAAGGGCAACCGGCAGAAGGTGGCCCTCGTCGCGGCGCTGGCCTCCGATGTGGAGCTGCTGATCCTCGACGAGCCGACCTCCGGGCTGGACCCGCTGATGGAGGCGGCGTTCCGCGACGTCGTCCGGGAGGAACGCCGGCGCGGCGACCGTACGGTGCTGCTCTCCAGCCACGTCCTCAGCGAGGTGGAGGCGCTCTGCGACCGGATCACGATCATCCGCGAGGGCCGTACGGTCGAGAGCGGCACCCTGGCCGACCTGCGGCACCTGACCCGCACCACCATCCAGGCCGAGCTGGCCGGCCCGGTCGACGGCCTCGCCACGCTGCCCGGCATCCACGCGCTGCGCGCCGAGAACCACAGCGTCACCTTCGACGTGGACACCGACGCGCTCGAGCCCGCACTGCGCACGCTGGTCGGCGTCGGGGTCCGCAGCCTCACCAGCCATCCGCCCACCCTGGAGGAGCTGTTCCTGCGCCAATACCGCAAGGAGCAGCCGCGATGACCGGGACGTGGCAGCTCATCCGCCTGATCGTGCGGCGCGACCGGGCGCTGCTGCCGCTGTGGGCGGTGGTGCTCGGCTGCGTCCCGGCAATCTACGTCTCCTCCTTCGACAGCCTGTTCCCGACCGCCGCCGATCGCCTCGAGTACGCCCGGGTCAGCGCGGGCAACGCCGGCTTCGTCGGGCTGTACGGGCCCCTGCACGGCAGCAGCCTCGGCGAGCTGGTCGCCTGGCGCGGCGGCTTCATCCCGGTGATGATCGCGCTGTTCAGCCTGCTCACGGTCGTCCGGCACACGCGTACGGAGGAGGAGGCGGGCCGCACCGAGCTGATCGGTTCCGGCGTCGTCGGCCGGCACGCGGGGCTGGCGGCCGCGGTGATCACCACGCTCGGCGCCAACGTGGTGCTCGCGCTGATCCTGGCCTCCCTGATGACCGCCCAGGGCCTGCCGGCCGCCGGGTCGGCCGTGCTGGCCGCGGAGTTCGGCCTCGCCGGCTGGATCTTCACCGGAGTCGGCGCGGTCGCCGCGCAACTGGCCGGGGGTGCCCGGACCGCCCGCTCGATCGCCGTGATCGCGCTCGGCGTCGCGTACGTGCTGCGCCTCGCCGGCGACGTGAGCGACACGGGCAGCGGCACGCTGGGCTGGCTGGCGTGGCTCTCGCCGATCGGTTGGCTGCAGCGCATGTATCCGTACGGTGAGAACCGATGGTGGCCCGCCGCCCTCGCGATCGTCCTCACCGGACTGCTGGTGGCCGGGGCGGCAGCCCTGGCGGCCCGGCGCGACGTCGGCGCCGGTCTGATCGCTCCCCGGCTGGGTCCGGCGGCCGCCTCGCCCGCCCTCGGCGGCCCGTTCGCGCTGGCGTGGCGGCTGCACCGCGGGCTGCTGGTGGGCTGGATCGCCGGGTTCGCCGCGCTCGGGCTGGTCTTCGGCGGCGTGGCGCAGAGCGTGGCCGAGCTGACCGACGACAACGCGGACATGGCCGAGGTCTTCGCCCGGATGGGCGGCGCGTCCGGCGCGGTGGACAACTTCTTCGTCGCGACGAGCGGCATCCTGGGGCTCATCGCCGCGGCGTACGCCGTGCAGGCCACCCTGCGGCTGCGCGACGAGGAGAGCACCGGCCACGCGGAGGTGGTGCTCGCCACGGCGACCGCCCGGCTGCGCTGGATCGGCAGCCACCTGGTGTTCGCCCTGGCCGGGCCGGCCCTCGCGCTGGCCGCCGCCGGGGTGGTCTCCGGCCTGACCGCCGGCATGAGCCTGGGCGACGTCGCCGGCGAGTTTCCGGGCGTCCTCGGCGGCGCGCTGGCCCAGGTGCCCGCGGTGTGGGTGCTGGCCGCGCTGACCGTCCTGCTCTTCGGGCTGCTGCCGCGGCTGGCGCCGGCCGCGTGGGGCGTGGTGGCGGCCTGCTTCCTGCTGCTGCTCCTCGGGGCGGCGCTGAATCTCGACCAGTGGGTGCTCGACATCTCGCCGTTCACCCACGTGCCGCGCCTGCCCGGCGGGAACGTCGCCGCGCCGCCGCTCGTGGCGCTGACGCTGGTCGCGGCGGCGATGACCGCGGCCGGGCTGGCCGGCTTCCGCCGCCGCGACGTGCCCGTCCTGTAGAGATCAGGAAGCGGACCGGTCCGGAAGCAGGCGCTCCTCGTGGTCCAGCTCGCGTTCGAGGACGCGCAGACCCTCGTCCGAGAGCCGTCCCACGTCCCGCCAGCGCAGCAGCTCCTCGCGCTGGGCGTCGATCACCGAGCGGCGCACCCGCAGCGCCGCCTCGTACTGCGGGGAGACCGGGACCTCGTCGGAGTCCGCCTGGTCGAGCATGTCGAGGCGGCGGCGGTAGCGCTCGAGGCGGTGGCCGAGCTGCCGGCGCATCACCTCGATCGCCTGGTCCTCCACGTGGTCGTGGCGCTGGTGCTTGATCTCGTCGAGCCGGTCGAGGGCGGCCTGGACCGACGCCGAGCGGGCCTCGTTGCGCAACCGGATGAGGTCGGCCTGGTTGGCCTTCAGCCCGAGCCTGCGCACCAGCGGCGCGAACGTGACGCCCTGGCCCACGAGCGTGACGAGCACGACCACGAACGCGCAGAACAGCAGCAGGTCCAGGTCGGGGAACGGGTTGCCGTCGTCGGTACGCGCCGGGATGGTGAAGACCGCGGCGAGCGTGATGACGCCGCGGGTGCCCGACCAGCTCAGCGCGGTGATCTCCCGGCCGTTCAGCCGGCGGTTCGTGTCGTCGGCGTCCGGTTCGCCGCCCAGCCGGGAGTGCATCCAGCGCGGCAGGCTCTGCGTGACGATGAGGAACAGCGGGCGCAGCAGCAGCACCACGCCGACCGAGACCGCCACCGCGATGACGATCGTGGAGGTGCTGAACTCCGAGAGCCCCTTGATGACGCGCGGGAGCTGCTGGCCGATCAGGAGGAAGACCAGCCCTTCGAGGACGAAGTCGACGAGCCGCCACACCGCGGAGACCTGCAGCCTGCTCGCGCCGGAGACCAGCCGGGGAGCGTCGTGCCCGACGATGAGGCCGGCGACCACCACCGCGAGCACGCCCGAGACGTGCACCCGCTCCGCCAGCAGGTACGCCACGAACGGCGTCGCCAGCGAGACGGCGTTCGCGATGATCGGGTCCTGGCACAGCGGACGGGTGGCGCGGTTCGCGTACGCGACCACGATGCCGCCGATCACGCCACCCGCCGCGGAGATGACGAACTCGCCCACGGCGGCGGAGAACGAGAACGTCCCGCCCACGGCCGCGGACACGGCGACGCTGAGCAGGGTCAGCGCGGTGGCGTCGTTGAGCAGCCCTTCGCCCTGCACCAGCGTGACGATGTTGCGGGGCAGCCCGACCTTCTTGCCGACCGCCAGCGCGGCGACCGGGTCCGGCGGGGCCACCGCGGCGCCCAGCGCCACGCCGGCGGCGAGCGTCGCCCCGGCCACGAAGAAGTGGAAGCCGACGCCGATGAGCAGCGCGGTGAGGAGCACGAGGACGACCGAGAGGCTGACCACGGTCCGCAGGTTGTGGCGGATGTCCAGCAGCGAGGAGTCGAGCGCGGCCGAGTAGAGCAGCGGCGGCAGCACGAGGGTCAGGACGAGTTCCGGTTCGAGCTCGACGTTGGGCCCCGGCAGGACGGCGTACGCGATGCCGAGCACAGTGAGCAGCGCGGCCGCGGGTATGCCCGTCCGGTCGCCGAACCACCGCGCGGCGACGATGACCGCGATTCCCGCCAGGATGAACAGCAGTGTCGCCTCGATATGCACCGTCCCATTCTCCCGGACCGCGGACGATCTCGCGATCATGGCCGGGTCGGCCGCGGTTAGGCTGCGCGCTGGTGTGATCGGAAGGCGGGGAGGGTCCATGCGGCTGGCGCGTACGGCCGTGGTGGTGGGCCTGCTGCTCTGCGCGGTGCCGGCCGGGCTGGGCGGCCGCGAACCGTCGGCGACGCCGGAGCAGCGGGCCGAGGCGCTGCTGAGGCGGATGACCCTGGCCGAGAAGCTGACGATGATGCACGGCGGCGCCGAGTGCGGCTACATCGGGTGCGTGGACGGCAACCCCCGGCTGGGTATCCCGGCGCTGCACCTGCAGGACGGACCGGCAGGCGTCGGCAACGACACCACCGGGGTCACCCAGCTGCCCGCGCCGGTCGCCGCCGCGGCAGCCTGGGACCCGGCTCTGCTGCACGAGTACGGCCGGGTCATCGGCGCCGAGCAGTGGGGCAAGGGTACGAACGTCGCCCTCGCGCCCACCGTCAACATCGTGCGGGACCCGCGCTGGGGCCGGGCCTTCGAGTCCCTGGGCGAGGACCCGTACCTCGCGGGGCGGGCGGCGGCCGCGGAGCTCGGGGGCATCCGCGCCGAGGGCCCGATGGCGCAGGTCAAGCATTTCGCGGTCTACAACCAGGAGACCGCCCGCAACACGATGGGCAGCGACGCGCGGATCGACGAGCGGACGCTGCGGGAGATCTACCTGCCCGCGTTCGAGGCGTCGATCGCGGCCGGCGTCGACTCGGTCATGTGCGGTTACAACCCGGTCAACGGCGCGTACGCCTGCGAGAACGGCGACCTGCTGCACCGCATCCTCCGCGACGAGCTGGGGTTCACGGGCTTCGTCACCTCCGACTGGGGCGGCACCCACTCGACGCTGCCGGCCGTGGCCAACGGCCTCGACATGGAGATGCCCGACAGCCGGTACTTCGGCGCACCGCTCACCGTGGCCGCCGAGGCGGGACTGGCCGACGTCGACGAGCATGTCCGGCGCATCCTCACGGCGATGATCCGCAAGGGCCTGTTCGACCGGAAGCAGACCGGCGATCTGACCGCGGTGGTCACGAACGAGGCGCACGCCGCGGTCGCGCGCCGGGTGGCCGAGCAGGGCAGCGTGCTGCTGAAGAACGACGGCGCGCTGCTGCCGGCCGGGCCGGGCGTACGGTCGATCGCCGTGCTCGGCAGCGGCGGCGGGGCGAGCGTGCTGAGCCAGGGCGGCGGCAGCGCCCGGGTGAACCCGCCGTACGTCGTGTCGCCGTACCAGGGGATCAAGGAGCGGGCCGGTGCGGGCGCCGAGGTGACCTACCAGCCGGGCACCGTCCGCGCCGACGGCGCGCTGCCGCCGGTCGAGGCGGAGGTGCTCGGCGCCGGGCTGCGGGCGGAGTTCTTCCGCGGTACGACGCTGAGCGGCCCACCGGTCGCCACGCGCACCGACGCGGCGCTCGACGCGGAGTGGCGCGCCGGGAACGCCGGCATCGGGATCAAGGAGAACTGGTCCGCGCGCTGGACCGGCACCCTGACCCCGCCGGCCACCGGCACGTACACGTTCTCGCTGACCAGCAGTGACGGCGGCCGGCTGCGGATCGGCGGCCGGACGGTCGTCGACAACGGCTGGGCCGAGGCGGGGCGGCGTACCCGTACCGGCACGGTCACGCTCACCGCGGGCCGGCCGGTGCCGGTGGAGATCGAGTACGCGCAGTTCACCGGCAACGCCGTCCTCGCGCTCGGCTGGACCCGGCCCGGCCAGCGGCTGCACGACGACGCGGTGGCGGCCGCGGCGCGGACGGACCTGGCCGTGGTGGTGGTCGGGAAGTTCGGCACCGAGGGCGCCGACCTGCGGGACATCAGCCTCTCCGCCGACCAGGACCGCCTGGTCCGCGACGTGGCCGCGGTCAACCGCAACACGGTCGTGGTGGTCAACACCGGCTCCGCGGTCGCCATGCCGTGGGCGGGCTCGGTCCGCGCGGTGATCCAGGCCTGGTATCCGGGCCAGGAGTACGGGCACGCGCTGGCCGCCCTGCTCTTCGGCGACGTCGACTTCTCCGGCAAGCTCCCGGTCACGTTCCCGCGCACCCTGGCCGACGTGCCGGCGGCAGCCCCGCGACGGTGGCCCGGCGGCGAGTACTCCGAGGGGCTGCGGGTCGGCTACCGCTGGTACGACGCGCAGGGCGTGACGCCGCTGTTCCCCTTCGGCCACGGGCTGTCGTACACGACGTTCGCGTACGCGGACCTCAGCGTCGGCGCGCCCCGCCCGGACGGCTCGGTGCCGGTCTCGTACACGATCACCAACACCGGCGGCCGGGCCGGCGCCGAGACCGCCCAGGTGTACGTCGGGCAGCCCGCGGCCACCGGGGAACCACCGAACAACCTGCGCGGCTTCGACCGGGTGACGCTGGCGCCCGGGCAGTCCCGCCGGATCACCACCACCCTGGACGCGCGCAGCTTCCAGCACTGGGACGGCGGGTGGGTGACGGCCGGGGGCGCGTACCGGATCTCGGTGGGCTCGTCGTCGCGGGATCTGCGACTCACCGGCCAGGTGTCGCTGCCGCCGAATCCGGTTGCCGGGGTCACGAGCGGCCGGTAGACCTCACGGCATGGACCTCACTGTGCTGCCCGTGCCGGACGGCGCCGCCGTGCCCGGCTTCGCCGGCCTGTCCTTCGACATCCCGGTCGAGCCGGTGCCGGTGCCGTCGGGCGTGGTGGTCCGCGCCGAGAACGCCTCCGACGAGGCGGGACACCTGATCTACGTGCACGGCGGCGGCTTCGAGCACCGGCATGCGCCGCTGATGAACCGGGCCGCGTACGAGTTCTCCCGGGCCACCGGCCGCCCGGTGCTGGTGGTGCACTACCGCCTCGCGCCGGCGCATCCGTACCCGCAGCCGCTCGACGACGTGCTGGCGGCGTACCGGGCGCTGGTGGGCTCCGGGGTGCCGGCAGCGAAGATCATCATGCTGGGGGAGTCGTCCGGGGCCACGCTGACGCTCTCGATGCTGCTGCGGCTCAAGGAGACGGGCGAGCAACTGCCGGCGGGAGTGCTGACCTGGTCCGCGGTCACCGACCTGGCGGTGACCGGTGCGTCGGTGGACGACTCGCCGAACGATCCGGTGACCAGGGAGCTGCTGACCCGGCTGATCGGGCGGTATCTCGGCGGCGCGCCGGGCGACCGGGCCCCGCAGTCCCCGCTGTACGGCGACCTGGCCGAGCTGCCGCCGCTGGTGATGGTGGTCGGCGGGGCGGAGGCGCTGCGGGACGACACCCTGCGCTTCGCGGAGAAGGCGTCCACCGCCGGTACGAAGGTCGAGGTCGACGTCTACGAGCAGATGCCGCACGTCTTCCAGACCGCGATCCTGGAGCCGGGCAACGCGCTGGGGCGCAGCCTCCTCGACAGGATCGCCCGGTGGGGCCGCGCCGGATGACGCGGCCCCCGGGAGTGGCTCAGTAGCGGTAGTGGTCGGGCTTGTACGGCCCCTCGACCGCCACGCCCAGGTACTCCGCCTGCTTCTTGGTGAGCTCGGTGAGCCGGACGCCGAGCGCGTCCAGGTGCAGCCGGGCGACCTTCTCGTCGAGGTGCTTCGGCAGGACGTAGACCTGCTTCTCGTACTCGTCCGGCTTGGTCCAGAGCTCGATCTGGGCCATCACCTGGTTGGTGAACGAGTTCGACATCACGAAGCTCGGGTGACCGGTGGCGTTGCCCAGGTTCATGAGCCGGCCCTCGGAGAGCACGAGGATCGCGTGCCCGTCCGGGAAGCGCCACTCGTGCACCTGCGGCTTGACCTCGACCTTCTCGATACCCGGCACCTTGGCGAGGCCGGCCATGTCGATCTCGTCGTCGAAGTGGCCGACGTTGCCGACGATCGCGTTGTGCTTCATCGCGGCCATGTGCTCGACCGTGATGATGTCGGTGCCGCCGGTCGTGGTGATGAAGATGTCGGCCTCGGAGACCACGTCCTCGATCCGGACGACCTGCATGCCGTCCATGGCCGCCTGCAGCGCGCAGATCGGGTCGACCTCGGTCACCACGACGCGGGCGCCCTGGCCGCGCAGCGTCTCGGCGGAGCCCTTGCCGACGTCGCCGTAGCCGCAGACCACGGCCAGCTTGCCGCCGAGCATCACGTCGGTGGCCCGGTTGAGGCCGTCGACCAGCGAGTGGCGGATGCCGTACTTGTTGTCGAACTTGCTCTTGGTGACCGAGTCGTTGACGTTGATCGCCGGGAACAGCAGCTCGCCGGTCTTGGCGAACTTGTAGAGCCGCGCCACGCCGGTGGTGGTCTCCTCGGTGACACCCTTGATCTCAGCGGCGATCTTGGTGAACCGCTGCGGGTCGGACGCCAGGCTGCGGCGCAGCGTGTCGAGGATGACCGTGTACTCGTGGCTGTCCTCGGCGGTGGTCGCGGGGACCGCGCCGGCCAGCTCGAACTCCCGGCCCTTGTGCACGAGCAGGGTGGCGTCGCCGCCGTCGTCGAGGATCATGTTCGGGCCGAGGCCGTCGCCGAAGTCGAACAGCTGCTCGGTGCACCACCAGTACTCCTCCAGCGTCTCGCCCTTCCAGGCGAAGACCGGCGTGCCGGAGGGGGCCTCGACCGTGCCCTCGGGGCCGACGACGATGGCCGCGGCGGCCTCGTCCTGGGTCGAGAAGATGTTGCAGGAGACCCAGCGGACCTGCGCGCCGAGCGCGACCAGGGTCTCGATCAGCACGGCCGTCTGGATGGTCATGTGCAGCGAGCCGGCGATGCGGGCGCCGCGCAGCGGCTGGGCCTCGCGGTACTCCTCGCGGATCGACATGAGGCCGGGCATCTCGTGCTCGGCGAGGCGCATCTGGTGCCGGCCGAACGGGGCCAGCGAGAGGTCGGCCACGGCGAAGTCGATGCCGTTGAGCTGCTGGAGCTGTGGTGACATGGAGAAGGGCACCCCCTCTTCAGGAGGCGCCCTTTCGACAGTGGCCCACGGGCCGAGCGTGGCGGACCGGCAGGTCCGTCGCAGCGCCTCTCGGCCAGGGGCAGCGCCGCTGGAGGGCGCCCGTCCACCATAGCGCCGTCGCTTCAAGATCGGGAATCGTCAGCCGCCGACGTGCCGCCGTTCGCGCTGGTCGTGCAGGGCCTTCTCGAACTGTGACGTGTCCCACTGCTCGGCCAGCGCCTGATGCATCAATTCGGCCTGTGTCTGCGGAGCCAGGCCGCCGATGGGCTGGTCACGGTCCAGGTCGGTGGGGAGGTTGGCCATGCGCTTGACGTCCGTGCTGCGGTTCGTACCCGCGCCGTGGAACACCGCCGGGTTGAAGAACGCGGCGTCGCCCTTCGTGAGCGGCAGCTGCACGTGGTTGCCCTCGGCCAGTTCGGCCGCCGCGGCCCGCCGGTCGGCCGCCAGGATCGTCCGGTCGTAGATCAGCACGTTGTGGTCGACGGCGGCGGCGAGCGGGTAGCCGGCCGCGTCCGTCGTCTGCTCCACCAGGACCCGCAGGTCCGCGAGGCGGCAGCCGGCCGCCGGCAACCAGGTCGTCATCTCGTCAGGCTAGGGGCTGAAACGCCATCAAAGACCCTTGAAACAACCTCAAAAACCCCTCATCGTGTACGGCGTGAAGCACCCGTACCGGATCCGCGAGATCGCCGCCCAGTCCGGCCTCAGCCCGGCCACTGTGGACCGGGTGCTGCACCGGCGCGGCGGGGTGCGCGAGAGCACCGTCCGGGAGGTCGAGCAGGCGATCGCTGATCTCGACCGGCAGCGGTCGCAGCTGCGCCTCGGCGGCCGCACGTTCATGATCGACGTGATCGTGCAGGCGCCGTCGCGGTTCTCGACCGGTGTCCGTGCCGCGCTCGAGGCCGAACTGCCCGGGCTGCGACCCGCCGTGATCCGGTCACGGTTCCACTTCCTCGACAGCGCGGGGGTGGGCGATCTGCTGGCGATGCTGGACAAGGTGGGGCGTACCAAGTCGCACGGGGTGATCCTCAAGGCGCCGGACGTGCCGGAGATCGTCGCCTCCGTCGCCCGCCTGGCGCGGCAGGGGACTCCCGTGGTGACGCTGGTGACGGACCTGCCGACCAGCGCGCGGGCCGCGTACGTCGGCATCGACAACCGGGCCGCGGGCGCCACCGCCGCGTACCTCATGCAGGAATGGCTGGCGGAGCGCTCCGGGGACGTGCTCGTGGTCCGCGGGCACGGCTCGTTCCGCGGCGAGGACGAGCGGGAGATGGGCTTCCGCGCGGAGATGCGCGCCCGGGCCGCGGGCCGGCGGCTGCTGGAGGTCGTCGACGAGGAGGACCGCGCCGACGCCGTCCACATCGGAATCCGCGAGGTGCTCGCCGGCAACCCTGCGGTCCGAGCCGTCTACTCCATGTACGCGGGCGCCGGCGGCAACGCGGCCGTGATCGACGCCTTCGACCGCTCCGGCCGACGCTACGACGTCTTCGTGGCGCACGACCTCGACGGCGAGAACACCGCCCTGCTGCGGCAGCGCCGCCTCTCCGCGGTGCTCCACCACGACCTGCGGCAGGACCTGCGCCGCGCCTGCCACGTGATCATGCAAGCCCAGGGCGCGCTGCCCGGACCCGTACGGTCGAACCCGTCGGCGATCCAGGTGATCACCCCGCACAACGCTCCGCCGGCAGAATTCTGAGATCGTCCGGCCGGACCTGTCCGATCGCGCCGCCGCCGTTCGTCACCGGGGTAGATCACCGATCGAGAAGAGGACGCGAGATGAAGTACATGATGTTCGTCTGCACCGACACCGAGCCCGAGACCGACGAGTCGCAGGTGCCCGACATCGAGCAGTGGGTCGCCGAGAACGACGCGGCCGGGCGGCGGCTCGAGGGCGACCGGCTCGCTCCGCCGTCGGCCGCCACCACCGTCCGGGTCCGCGGCGGGCAGCTGCTGCTCTCCGACGGCCCGTTCGCCGAGACCAAGGAGGTCATCGTGGGCTACGACATCCTCGAGTGCGCCGACCTGGACGAGGCGATCGAGGTCGCCCGCGCCCACCCGATGGCCTGGGGTGGCCGGATCGAGCTGCGGCCCTTCCCCGGCGCCTGATGGATCCGGCCGCCGGGTGCCCGTCCCCGGCCGCGACCTCCCCGGCCGCCGGGGCCGCGGCCGGGGTCCGGGTCGCCGTCGCCGAGGCCGTGGCGGACAGCCACGGCCGGATCGTGGCCGCGCTGATCCGGATCACCGGCGACTGGGACCTCGCCGAGGACTGCGCCCAGGAGGCGGTCACGGTCGCGCTGGAGCGGTGGCCGGCCGACGGCGTACCGGCCAACCCGGGCGGCTGGCTGATGACGGTCGCGCGCAACCGTGCGATCGACGTGCTGCGGCGCGCGACCGTCGAACGCCGCAAGCTCGCGGACCTCGCGGTGCTCACCGACCCGGCTCCCGAGCCGGCACCCGCGACCGACGACCGGCTGCGGCTGATCTTCACCTGCTGCCATCCCGCGCTGCCGCTGGAGGCCCGGGTCGCGCTGACTCTGCGTACGGTCGCCGGCGTGCCGACCGCGGACATCGCCCGGGCGTTCCTGGTCACCGAATCGACGATGACGCGGCGGCTCACCCGCGCCAAGGCGAAGATCGCGCAGGCGCGGATCCCGTACCGGGTGCCGTCCGGGCCCGCGCTGGCCGAGCGGCTGCCCGGCGTGCTCGCCGTGCTGTACCTGCTGTTCACGCGCGGCTACGACAGCGACGGCGAGCCGGCGTTCGCCGCGGAGGCGGTGCGGCTGGCCCGGCTCCTCGCCACGCTCATGCCCGGCGAACCCGAGGTCGTCGGGCTGCTGGCGCTCCTGCTGCTGCAGCACTCCCGCCGCGACGCGCGCCGCGACGACGAGGGCAACCTGCTCACGCTGGACCGGCAGGACCGCACCCGCTGGGACCACGACGCGATCGCCGAGGCGCTGCGGCTCCTGCCGGCGACCGACGGGCCGTACGCGCTGCAGGCCCGCATCGCCGCCTGCCACGCCGCCGGGACCACCGACTGGCCCCGCATCGCTCAGCTCTACGACCGGCTCGCGGAGCACCTGCCGTCACCGGTCGTGCGGCTCAACCGGGCCGTCGCGCACGGCTACGCGTACGGGCCGGCGGCCGGGCTCGAGCTGCTCGCGGCGGCGCGGGCCGGCGGCGGCCTGGACGACTACCCGCTGGCGGTGGCCGCCGAGGCCGATCTCACCGCACGCGCCGGCGACCGGGAGCGGGCCGTCGCACTTTTCGAACGGGCCGCCGCGGCCGCCCACTCCTACCCTGAGCGGCGGGCCCTGCTGACCCGCGCCGAGGAACTGTCCCGGAAGGACGATTGATGGAACCCACCGCCGAACTCAACGAGCAATTCAGCGAGCCGGGTGCCGCAGCGGTGCCGTGGAACAGGATCGAGCGGCTGCTCACGGATTCGGAGATGTTCTGGCTGTCGACCGTGCGCCCCGACGGCCGCCCGCACGTCACCCCGCTGCCCGCCGTCTGGTGGGAGGGCGTGCTGCACTTCTGCACCGGCGACCGGGAGCAGAAGTCGGCGAACCTGGTCCGCAACCCGGCGGTCGTGCTGACCACCGGGGTCAACCGGCTGCGCGAGGGCGTCGACGTCGTCGTCGAGGGCACGGCCGTACGGATCACCGACCGGCACCGGCTCACCGCGCTCGCCGGGCTGTGGAAGGCGAAGCTGGACTGGGACTACGAGGTCGGCTCCGACGCGTTCCGGGACCCCGACGGGCGCACCGGCTGGGTGTTCGGGGTCGCGCCGAAGAAGGTGCTGTCGTTCGCCAAGGCCCCGTATGCCCAGACCCGCTACCGGTTCAGCTAGCGAGGATCTCCCGCAGCCGTTCGGCGCTGCGGCGTACGTCCGCGACCGGCCCCTCGTCCTCCGGCTCGCGGTCCAGGATCGTGTCCTGTTCCAGCACCCACCAGCCGTCGTACCCGTGCCGCCGCAACGCCGCCGCGACCCGGGGGAAGTCGACGTCGCCGTCGCCGATCGGCCGGTACATGCCGGCGGCGACCGCCTCGGTGTACGTGAGCCGCCCGGCGCGCACCCGCTCGGCCAGCCCGGCGTCCACGTCCTTGGCGTGCACGTGTGCGATCCGGGCGCCGGCCCGCTCGGCCAGCTCGACCGGGTCCGTGCCGCCGATCAGCAGGTGGCCGGTGTCCAGGCACAGGGCGATCCGCGAACCGTCGAGCACCCGCCGGACGTCTTCCGGCGTCTCGACCATCGTGCCGACGTGTGGGTGCAGGACGGCGGTCAGGCCCCTCGCCCGTGCCGCCGCGGCGAGCCGGTCGAGGTTCGTCAGCACCCGCTTCCAGCCGTCGTCGTCCAGGCCCGGACGGTCGTCGTAGCCCTCGCCTCCGGTGGCCGCGGCGAGCACCACGGTGTCCGCGCCCGCGGCCACGAACCGGGCCAGATCCACCACCGGCTCGCCCTCGTGCAGCACCACCGGAACGAAGCCGCCGACCGCGGCGAGCCCGATCTCGCGCAGGATGTCGTCGGAGGGCAGGAAGCCGTCCGGGCCGAACTCGGTCGCGGTCAGCCCGATCTCCCGCATCTCCCGCAGCACCCGGCCGGCGGGCAACTGGTAGCCCCAGCCGGGCACCTCGCACACACCCCACGAGATGGGCGCTCCGGCGATCCTCATGCCGCACTCCTCACTTCGGTCATCCGTACGGGCCGGTGCTCCCGCAGCGACAAGGTGCACGCCTCGGCGATCCAGCCCGCCGCCACCGCGTCCGCGACCGTGCACGGGCTCTCCCGCGTACCGGCCACGACCTCGGTGAACGCCTCCAGTTCCCGCCGGTACGCCGCCGCGAAGCGGTCCATGAAGAACGAGTGCGGCGGGCCGGCCGGGAAGGACGTGCCCGGTTCCACCGAGCGCAGCGGCAGCCGGTCCTCCAGGCCCACCGCAATGCTGTCCTCGGTGCCGTGCAGCTCGAGGCGTACGTCGTACCCCCGGCCGTTGTAGCGGGTGTTGGACACCACCGCGAGCGTCTCGTCGTCGAGCGTGAGCACCGCGGCCGCCGTGGCGGCGTCGCCGCAGTCCGTGAACATGTCGTCGCCGCGGGCGCTGCCGGTCGCGTACACCTCGACGACCTCGCGGCCGGTCACGAACCGGATGATGTCGAAGTCGTGCACGCTGCAGTCGCGGAAGATGCCGCCGGAGGCGGCGAGGTAGGCGGCGGGCGGCGGCGAAGGGTCCAGCGTCGTCGACCGTACGGTGTGCAGCCGGCCCAGCTCTCCGGCGGCGACCGCCTCCCGTGCCGCGACGAAACCGGGATCGAACCGCCGGTTGTACCCGATCTGTACGGCCTTCCCGGCGCAGTGCCGCAGCACCTCCTCGGCCTCCGCGGCGCCCCGGGCCACCGGCTTCTCGCAGAAGACGGGCAACCCCGACTCGACCGCCGCGAGGATCAGCTGCGGATGCGCATCGGTCGCGGTGGCGATGACCACACCGTCCACATCGCTGCGTAGCAGGTCGGCGGGGCCGGCGGCGGCCTCGGCGCCGACCTTGGCGGCGATCCGTTCGGTGGTGGCGGGCAGAACATCCGTCACGACCAGTTCGACGCCGGACAGCGAGCTCAGCGTCTCGGCATGGAACGCGCCGATCCGGCCCAGCCCGATCAGTCCGATGCGCATCGGTCCATCCCTCCGCCGAGCGGCGTGCTCACGTTCGAGGATGCGAGCGGACCCGCGAGGTCACAAGCGCCCGTGCCCATCAAAAACACCTCAGTCTGAGGGTTTGTCCGGCCTGCGGCGGATCGGCCGAAAGTCGCAGGGGGACCGGGGGAGATCCGGCTCGGAGCCGATGCGCGGACCCGGCCCGCACGGCCAAGCTCGGTGTCGTTGAGAAGCCTCGCGGAGGCGTCGACCGGAAGGACCGCCATGACCATCGACGACGACAACCGGCCCGCGCGGCAGCGGGTCACGCTGACCGGGATCAGTTCCCGGGCCTGGGAGCACCCCGCCGACCGCGGCGCGCTGACCGCCCTGCGGGAGCTGCGCGGCTTCGACGACGTGGTGAAGGCGTTCTTCGGCATGTGGAACGAGCGCGGGTTCCGCCTGCAGTATCTGGCCGGCTCGATCCGCGTCGACCACCGGCAGTATCCGCGCGTCTACCAGCGCTTCACCGAGGCGGCGACCACCCTCGACGTGGCCGAGCTGCCCGACCTGTACGTCACCCAGGACCCGATCATCCACGGCCGTGCGATCGGCATGGACCGGCCGTTCATCGTGATCACCACGGCTGCGGTCGAGAAGCTCGACGACGACGAGCTGCGTGCTTTGCTGGGCCACGAGATCGGTCACGTCCGCAGCGGGCACGCGGTCTACAAGACGATCATGATGATCCTGACCCGCTGGGCCACCAACGTCAGCTGGATCCCCATCGGCGCCATCGCGCTGCGCGCCATCATCGTGGCGATGTACGAGTGGTGGCGCAAGGCCGAGCTCTCCGCCGACCGCGCGGGCCTGCTCGCCGGCCAGGACCCGTCCGCCTCCATCCGCCTGCTGATGAAGATGGCCGGTGGTGGCGACCTCTCCCAGATCGACACGGCCGCGTTCCTCGAGCAGGCCGCCGACTACGAGGGCGGCGGCGACCTGCGCGACAGCATCCACAAGATCGGCATGACGGCGTGGAGCAGTCACCCCGTGCCCGTGGCCCGGGCCTCGGAGCTGCGCAAGTGGGTCGACTCCGGCGACTACGCCCGCATCCTCGGCGGCGACTACGACCGCCGCGACACCGACGGCAACGCCTCGGTCACCGGCGACGTCAAGGCCGCGGCCTCGCACTATCGCGAAACCTTCGAGAACTCGCAGGACCCGCTGGTCTCCCTGGCCCGCCGGGTCACCGGCGGAGCAGCGGACCTCGGCGACTGGGCCGGCACCCAGGCCGGAAGGGCCCGCAACTGGGCCGGCACGGCCGCCGACGCCGCGGCACGCGCCGCCCGCCGCACCACCCGCCCGGCCGACGAGCCCGGCCCGGCCGGCGACACGCCGCCGGCTTCCTGACGCCGGTCCGGGGCGTCGCCGGCTTCTTCAGCCCCGGGCCGGCGACGCCCCGCCGGTCTTCCACGACCGGCACACCTGCCGGCAGCTTCTCCGCTCCCTGTGCCGCTGTCCTTCTGCCGAGTCCCCCGCAGCCCGGCGACCGTCCGGCGGCCGGGCTCCGGAAGACTGGGCCGATGGGCGAGGTCGTCGTCGGGTTCGCGGCCGGGCTGCTCATCGCCGTCCTCACCACGCCGGTCGGTGTCTCCGGTGCGGTCTTCCTGCTGCCCGTCCAGCTCAGCGTGCTCGGGGTGCCCAACCCCGCGGTCACCCCGACCAACCTGCTGTTCAACGTCGTCTCCGGCCCGGGCGCGCTCCTGCGGTACGGCCGCCGCGGCGCGCTCACGGGCCCACTGACCCGGCTCATGCTGACCGGCACGCTGCCCGGCGTGATCATCGGTGCGGTCATCCGCGTGTACGCCGTCCCCGGCCCGCGCGCCTTCCGGATCATCGTGGCCGCGTTGCTGCTTCCGCTGGGGGCGTGGCTCTGTGCCCGTACGGTCAAACCCGCCGGCCCGGCCCGCGCCGAGCCGGCGCCCGCACCGCGCAGCGTGACCCTGCTGTCCTTGATCGTCGGGGTGGTGGGCGGGATCTACGGCATCGGCGGCGGCTCGATCCTCGGGCCGATCCTGGTCGGCCGCGGCATGCCGGTCGCGGTGGTCGCACCGGCCGCGCTCGCCTCGACCTTCGTCACATCCGTCGCGGGCGCCGCCGCTTACGCGCTGCTCGCCCTCGGCGAAGGCGGCGAGATCGCGCCGCACTGGGTGGTCGGCCTGTCCTGCGGTGTCGGCGGCCTGCTCGGCGGCTACCTCGGGGCCCACCTGCAACCGCGGATGCCGGAGAAAGGGCTGCGGCTGCTGCTCGGCGGCATGGCGATCAGCGTGGCCGGGCTGTATGTGGGGCTCACGATCGCAAATTAGGATGGGCGCGTGCAGACCCGGGCCGGAACCCCACGACCGATCACCCGCTACGGCAACCCCGTCCTCCACCGCCGCTGCGCCGACGTGACGGAGTTCGACGAGGCGTTGCAGCAGCTCATCGCGGACATGTTCGCCAGCATGGCCGCCGCCGACGGCGTCGGCCTCGCGGCCAACCAGATCGGCGTCGACGCCCGGGTCTTCGTGGTCGACTGCCCCGACGACACGGGTACGAACGTCGTCGCGCACGTGGTCAACCCGGTGCTGCACCTCCCGATCGACCGCGGCCTCGACGTCGACAGCGAAGGCTGCCTCTCGGTCCCCGGCGTCCGCGCGGACATCGGCCGCCCGGCCACGGCGCACGTCACCGGCGTCGACATGCACGGGGAGCCGGTGCGGATCGACGGCACGGGCTTGCTGGCGCGCTGCCTGCAGCACGAGACGGACCACCTGGACGGCTTGCTGTACGTGGACAAGCTACCGGCGAAGCAGCGGAAGAAGCTGCTGGCGCAGAGCGCCGAGGCTCCCGGCGTGGGCGTGCCGGAGTAACGCTGACCGGCGGATTCGTCACGCTGACCGGTGGCCCGGCCGCCCTGACCGGCGGATTCACCGTCCCGACCGGCCGGGCACACATCGGCATTTCGGCGCGAGACGATGATCGACGGTACGGATGGACAACAACCGCGCCGGTCGATACTCTTTCCTACGACGCCGTTGCGAGTTCTTCCCCCGTGGAATTCGCAGCGGCGCTCCTATTTTCCGGGGTCGGCGGCGCAGCCTTCCCCTCCTCGTCAGGCTGCGTGGATCGGGATTCTGGTGTAACCGCGGATCGCCAAGCTGTCCCGCCGCTCGGGTTCGCCGGCGAAGGCGAGCTCCGGGAAGCGGTCGGCCAGCGCCGGCAACGCGATCTGCGCCTCGAGCCGGGCCAGCGGCGCGCCCAGGCAGTAGTGGATGCCCCCGCCGAAAGACAGCGGCGCGTTGTCAGGGCGGGTGAGATCGAGCCGGTCCGGGTCCTGGAACCGTTGCGGGTCGCGGTTGCCCGCCCCGAGGTACGCGACGATGCGTTCGCCTCCTGAGATCCCTACCCCAGCGATGTCGACGTCGTCCCAGGCGACCCGGCTGAGCAGCTGCACCGGGCTGTCGTACCGGAGAAGCTCCTCGACCGCGGCCGGCGCGAGACCGGCGTCCTTGCGCAGCAGCGCGAGCTGCTCGGGGTTGCGCAGCAGCGCGACCAGGCCGTTGCCCAGCAGGTTCGTCGTGGTCTCGAACCCGGCGGCGAACAGCAGGCCGGCCATCGTCAACAGCTCGTCGTCGGTGAGTTTCTCGCCGTCCTCCTCGGCCGCGACCAGCGCGCTGATCAGGTCGTCGGTCGGCTCGCGACGCCGCTCGGCGACCAGGCCGCTCAGATACTCCCGGATCCTGGCGGCCGCCGGGTCGGCCGTCTCCAGCACCTCCGGCGTGATGACCTCGAGGACCTGCGTCCAGTCGCGGACCAGCCCCTGGAACTGGGCGCGGTCCGGCTCCGGCACGCCGAGCAGCTCGCCGATCACATTGACGGGCAGCGGGAAGGCGAACGCCTCGATGAAGTCGACCTCGCCGCTCATCCGGCTCAGCAGATCACCGACCATCTCGGCGATCCGGGGCTGCAGCGCCTGCACCCGCCGCGCGGTGAACGACGAACTGACCAGGCGACGCAGGCGCGTGTGGTCCGGCGGATTGAGCGTGAGAATGCTGGTGAACAACTGCCGCAACGCCGGATGCTCTTCCCACCCGGGACTGACGAATTCGATCATGTGCGAGGGCATGTGCCCCAGCCGCGGGTCGCGGGTGACCGCAACGCAATCGGCATGCCGGGTCACCACCAGCGCCCCGTCGTCGGCCCGGACCAGCGGAGAGATCTCCCGCAGCCGGTGATATCGAGGGTACGGGTCCTCGCGCCCCTCCAACCGCGTCAACTCGTCGAGCAGTGTCGATGTCTCGGGACTCTCCACGATGTCCGTCATGGTGCCGAGCCTACCGGCGGGTTGAGTGACGTACGTCCATGGTTTACGCTCGGCCGCAGTGTCATAAATCTGAGTTTACGGTCGTTCGCGACGTCCGACATCGGGGGATGTGCAGCCGTACGGTTGCTCATGGACGTCGATGCAGCGACCGGTTTTCGTCGGTATGATCCGCACGTTCGGCGGTTGGTTTTTCGGCTTCCGGGTCGCATGGTCACCAGGTGGGCGCCGTTGGCCACTTGGTTGTCGGAGTTGCTTGGTCGTCGGGTCGCTTGGCTGTCGGGTCGCTTGGCTGTCGGGTCGCATGGCGGGTCGCTTGGCGGGTCGCTGGTTCGGCCTAGAGGCTGCTTCGTCGCTTCGTCGCTTCGTCGCTTCGTCGCTTCGTCGCTTCGTCGCTTGGCCGTCTGGTGGACGTTCGGTCGGCGGGTGATCGGGTCAGCTGGGCTGCTTGGCCGGCTCGGTGGCAGGTCGCCCGGTAGCTCGGTCGTCGAGGGCTTGGCGGCCGGGCGCGTCGTTCCGTGCCGGCGGCGCGCTACGTCACGCCACGTGGTCCGGGCGAGAGGGGAAGGGCATGCCCCGCGAGTTCTCCATCGCCGACAAACTCGACCGCCTCTTCAAGCAGGTCCGCCCCGCGGGCCAAGGCGAGTTCAGCTACATGGCCGTAGCCGAGGCCATCCGCGCCGACCAGGGCATCCAGATCTCCCACACGTACATCTGGCAGCTGCGCACCGGCCGTCGCGACAACCCGACGGTCCAGCACCTGAGAGGCCTCGCAACATTCTTCGGCGTACCGGTCGCCTACTTCCTCGACGACGACGAAGCCCGCAAGATCGACGACCAGCTCGCCCTGCTCCGAACACTGCGCGACGCCCAGGTCACCGAGATCGCGCTGCGCGCGGCGGACGTTTCCCCGAGCAGCCGGAACACCATCGGCGAGCTCGTACGCAAGGTCTGGGAGCTGGAGCGGGACCGCGCCAAGGGGAACGAGTGAGCGTGCGCTGAGGCTTGCGGCATGTCGGGCGCTTCGCCGCTGCCATGTGCCCCGCATGACCTCTCCTGAGTCCGCGTCGTCTTGTGTCGCTCGTTGTGTCATCGCCGGTCCGTTGCCGGTCATCCGGTACGGGCGACGCGGCCGGCCCCTGCGTATGCCGAGGAACGAGTAGCGCGACCGGGCCGCGGAGCCGGCGCTGCATGCGCGGTGCGGAGCTGGCGCTGCATGCGCGGTGCGGAGCTGGCGCTGCATGCGCGGTGCGGAGCTGGCGCTGCATGCGCGGCGCGGATGGCTGCAGCGCGCGGTCCGCTATGGCTGTTTCCTAACCCGGGGCGACGGAATGCAGGCGGGCGAAGGCTTTCGGCTCGTCTCGAAGGTGGGCGGCGCTGACCGCGCTCAGCCAGGTGATCTCGTCCGCCAGGTCGCCGCCTATGTCCGTCCAATGCCTGTCGGCGAGGTCGGTCGGTTGCTTGCTGATCGCGTCGGCGGCATGCCCGCTCTTGGCGACGGCGTCTGCTGTGGCCGGGGTCGGGGTGTTCTCAGCTGTTGTGGCCGCGTTCAGGGTGCTGGTGGTCGGGCCCGCGGTGGTTGCGGCGCGGTGCCGGTTGAGGGCGAGCGCAATTCCGCACGCTTCCACGAGCGTCGGCGTCGCGCGATCGCCGAGGAACGCTCGAGCGTTCGCGAAGGCGTCACTCGGCAGGTAGTCGCGCAGGGCCAGTAGCCCGTCACGGATCTCGATGACTCTCCGGTAGAGCCGCAACTGGACGTCTTCGACCCCAGCCAGCTCGACGATCGCACGCCGGCGTGAGAACAGGATGACCTCAGGGAACGTTCGACGCATTGTTCGCCACAATGGAGCGAGCGCCCGAAGCGAGCGGTAGGCGCGTACCAATGAACGAAGCTTGCCGGTCGCCGGCACAGCGGCACCGATCACCGCGACGATTGTGGCGATGGCGCGGACCGCGTTGGCGATCGGTTCGACCGCGTCGACCTTTGTCGTCACATCGAAAGCGTGCAGGACGATGAGCGCGGTCTTGAAGATCGCGTACAGGGCAATCACAAGAGTGCCCGCAGCCATGGCGTTCAGGCCTTGTCGTAAAAGGCCGGGGGGCGCCGAACGGCGTACGCGCCAGAACAGCCTGCTCGTGATGGCCAGGACGGTGCCCAGATATCCGTTCAACACGATCCAGTACGCGGTCACTTCCGGTGCGATGGCCGTACCGGAAAGCTCGGTGACCTTCGTTGTGATGCCATCCGGCGCGACGATGCACAGGGTCAGCATGGTCGTGAGCACTCCGGCCACGAGCAGCGTCTGGTAGGCCGCGGCGCGCGGCCGCGCGGAGTAGTACGCCGTGATGAGAGAGATGAAGCGGAGCAGAAAGAAGCCGGCCGTCACGCCGAGGAAATGTGGAATCACTTGCGGCTGGGCGACGAAGTCGGCGAGTAGGCCGTTCACTCCCGGCGTGGCGACGGTCTTCGTCAACGCCAGCGCAAGCAGAGTCGCCCACATCGCTCGTTGCTGCGTGTCGCGCCACAGTGTTGGCAGGCGGATCAGGACGGTGCCCCAGAGCAGGACGAGGAGAACGCCCGTCAGCGCGCCGTTCAAGGCCGGAAATTGAGGACGTCGGCGACTCGACTCAGAGTGCCGCCGGGCAGGTCCGAGGGGGCCTCCGGCTCCGCAGCTCGCGCGCGGATCAGGGAGGCGAGCATCTCCGCTTCGCGCTCCTGGTAGGTCGTGTAGGCGACCCGGCCGAGCACGGTCTGTACCGTACGCGGATCCAGATCCGGCATCAGCCGCCCCAGCGCGCCGCCGCTCACATCCAGCCCGGTCATGTGCCTGCTCAACATGTGCGCAAGCTCGTGCAAGACGATGTGCTCGGCGTGGATCCGCGAGGTGCCGGGATCGTAGAAGACGTAGTCGGCGGTGGGCACCGAGATCCACAGTCCGCAGGGAGCCCCGGCATTCAGTCCGGGCATCGGCTGGAGCGTCAGTGGTCGGCCTCGGTGAGCAGCGACGACCGCACAGAACGCGTCCAGATCGAACGGCTGCGGTATGGAAACGCCCTGAAGGCGACGCTCGCAGCGCCTGCGCAGCCGACTCACCCGATCCCCTCGGTCTCGGTCTATCGGTTCGCAAGGCTACCCCGATCTGTCATCACGCCGACCGGGCATTTCCGCGTTCAGGGCTGGGACATGCCATTCGAGGCGCGATCCGGGGAGAGCTGGGCTTCCTCCGCCGCCGCCGTCGGCCTCGCCGGGCTGCACGCGGCCGAGCGGTGACATTGCATGGCGAGGACTACGGACTCCGGGATCTGACGGTGTCGCGGTTTGGTGCTGGCTGTGGCTTTCCCGGGTGGTCGGTGTGGTGGGGTGGTGCTGGCTGTGGCTTTCCCGGGTGGTCGGTGTAGTGGTGTGGCGGTGGCTGTGGTTTCCCCGGCCAGGTGGTGTGGCGGTGTGGTGTGCGGTCGATCCGGTCCAGGGGTGGGCCGGTGCGGTGCTGGAGCCTGCGGGTAGCCGTACTTCGAAGCGGCACCCGGCCTCGGTGTTGTGCGCGTGAACCTGGCCGCCGTGTGCCTCGACCAGCCCGCGGACGATGGCCAGCCCGAGACCGCCGCCGGTGGCCTCCTCGTGGGGGCGTGGCGTACGGGCGCGTTCACCTCGGAATGCCACGTCGAAGACCCGGGGAAGGTCGGTTTCGGGGATGCCGCCGCAGGTATCCGAGACCGACAACCAGACGTCGCCGTGCCCGGTGCCTGCCGCAATTTCCACCGTCCCGTTGCGAGGCGTGTAGCGCACACTGTTCACCAGGAGGTTCGACACGACGCGCGTCAGCTCCGGTTCACTGGCCGTTGCTGTCGGCCAGGCGGACTCCCGAGTGAGAATGCGAACCCCTCGCTGAGCCGCCAAAGGATTGGTGGTGGCGATGGCATCCGACACGACGTCGCGCAGGGCGACGCTCGACATCTTGAGTTGCAGCGCACCGGCGTTGATGCGGCTGAGCTCGAACAGATCATCGACCAGCTGGCTCATGCGGTCCGTCTCTGTACGGATCCGCCTGTGATACTCGGCCACCGTCACGGGGTCACTGACCACATTGTCCTCGAGCGCCTCGGCCATCGCCCGAAGCCCGGCGAGCGGCGTCCGGAGGTCGTGCGAGACCCAAGCGACGAGTTCCCGGCGGCTTGCTTCCATCTGGCGCTCTCGCTCACGTGCCTGCACGGACCAGACCGACGCGGCGGCGAGCCGGCGGCCGAACGTGGCGCCCACCGCGAGACTGACCGCGGCCGAAGCGAGCACCGTGATGAGCACGACCTGCAGGTCGTGCGCCGAGAGGAACATCGCCTGCGCGACCGCGGCGACCCCGGCGACGACAGACGCCACCGTGATCGTGAGCATCACGCAGATGTGCATGATGATCGATCGGTGACGCAGCAGCCGCAGCGAGACCTCGCCGATGAGGCCGACAACCGTCCCGGCGGCCAGGGCGTACAGGCCGATAAGCACAAGGTCACGCACGGCTGGTCACCCTCTCGTACCGGTATCCGGCGCCGTACGACGTCAGGATGCGCTGCGGTGAGCCGGTATCAGGCTGGATCTTGGCGCGGAGTCGCGCCATGGCCGTGGTGACCGTCCCGGCTTCGCCGACCGACCACCCCCACACCTTCTCCAAGAGCTGTTGATGGCTCCAGGTGCGTCCCGGGTGCGCCATGAGGAAAGCCAGCAGATCGAAATCACCCTTGGTGAGCTTGACCGGTGCGCCGCCGATGGTGGCGACGCGCCGTGAGGTGTCCACGATCAGATCTCCGTCGACGAGCACGGGATGGGGCTTGTCCGTCTGAGCGGCCCTCCGCAGGATCGACCGGATCCGAAGCGTCAGCTCGCGCGGGGAAAAGGGCTTGGTCACGTAGTCGTCAGCGCCGACCTCGAGACCTGCGACCCGATCGGGCTCCTCCCCGAGGGCAGTGAGCATGAGAACAGGCAGTTCAGGTGCGTCCTTGCGCAGCCGCCGACACACTTCCAGGCCGTCGATCCCGGGCATCATCAGGTCAAGCACGACAAGATCTGGCATTTCGGCCGCCGCCGCCGCGAGTGCGGCCTCGCCGTTGCCGACCAGCCGGACGCGGCAGCCGTCCTGCTCCAGGTAGCGCCGGACGACGTCGCTGATGGTCGGATCGTCGTCCACGACCAGTACGTGGTGAGTCACGAGAGCGACGCTACCCATCGGATGCCGCCCGAGGGGCCTTCTGGCTTCTTACAGTGTTCTGACGGATCCGGATGAGACGCCGGATGAGCATGGCCAGCAGCGTCGTGCCCCAGATTATGGTCAACACCAGAACCAGGCCGAAACCGTACGACAGAGGCAAAGCGGACGGATTGTCGGTGCTCCGACCGTAGCCGAGCACGAATGGCAGAGCCACGACGGTTACCGCCAGACTGATGACGGCGGCGGCACGGACAAGATGACTGGCTCGGTTCATGGCTGCGCCCGCGGCGATGACCAGGGGCATGAAGATGCCGTCATGGCCGGCGAGCGCAGCGACCAGGAACAACACGACCCCTCCCAGCTTGAGCCCTGGGTCCGTCGCGCTCCCGAAGACCGCGTAACCCATCACCAGGCCGCCGGCGATGATCAGCACTCGTCTGGTGTTACGCAGTCCCCCAGAGGCTCGCCGCCCCTTCACCGACGGTCCCTTCTCTCGCCGAAGGCTGGCCGGTGGAGGCCCTACCTGGTCCTCGTGACGGTCGGGTGCCGCTTGACGGCCGTTCTGCGAGGCGTCGCTTCGATCGGATGTCATGTGTGCCGCCGAAGGGTGATGCGACCGACCCACTTCGTCTGCAGTACGCCTGGCCGGTTCGGGGCGATCAGTCGTGCCGGGTAGCCATGGTCCAGGTGCAGAGGCGCGCCGTTGAGCCGCAGTGCGATCAAGGTCCAGTCATCCCGGACATGGGTGGGCGCCACGGTGGAAACGCGGTACCGGCCGGCCCGTTCCAAGGACTCCACTTCGGCGGACGTTTCGGCCGGATCGAGGCCGACCAGCCGGGCCAGATCATTGAGGCGTACGCCGCTCCACGTCCCGGTCGCGCTCCAGCCCTCGACGCAGGCGATCGGTAGAACCACCGTGTGCTGAGTCAACGCGCCAAGCTCGGCCAGAGACAACGTGAGCTCGTTCTGCGGTCCCGTCACCACGAGCCGGTACGCGGGACTCATGGCAAGATCTCGCACCCCGGCACCGGCAGCCGTCTTGTTCACCGGTAGGCCCTGCGGCCCGACGGTGGGACGCCGGGGCGCCAAAACGGAAACCGGGCTCAGCGGCGCCACGGTCTGACCGACCGTCGCCAACGTGATCACCCCAGCCGCGGTGCTGACCGTCCCGAGCAGCTCACGCCGGGTAAGGCCGCCCGCTTGCTCAGGCTCGCTTCGGCGGGCGAGGGCTTCCCTGATGGTGGGCAACTTGACGCCGAGATGGACGAGTAAGGCCCCGACAGCCAGCCATGCCCCCCAGTAATGCCCGGTGGTGAAGAAGAAGGGGAGCGCGTCGTACCAGCGAGAGATGTTGATCAGCCCACCCACGACCTGGAAGAGGGCTGCCGCGACCAGCGCCGCGATGCTCTGTCAATGGCCAATCAGTTCGCCCCAGAGGCGGCCAGTAGTCGTCCCCGCTGGCGGCCACGGATTTCTCCCCGCTGGCGGCCAGATAAGTTCCCC
>NZ_JBFAQM010000042.1:0-64362 GCF_040677315.1 Actinoplanes sp. NPDC049316
CGGCGATCCTGTTCAGCGGGAACTGGATGTTGCACGAGATGGTGACGTACACGCAGCAGTTGTTCGAGAAGATCCCGACCTTGCTCGGCTGAGCTCTCCGTCAAAGCTTGAAAGCCGCCCCTCGCGCAATGCGCGAGGGGCGGCTTCTTCTGGTCGAGCTATCGCTTGGCGGCTGCGGCCGTGTCGAGGAGCCAGAGCGTACGCCGGGTGCCGCGCGCCCGGGCTGCGGGCAGCTCCGTGTCCCCGCCGAGCGCCGCGCCCACCGATCCGGCCTTGTCCGGGCCCGCCGCGACCAGCCACACCTCTTCCGCCGACTGGATGGCGCTCATCGTCAGCGAGATGCGGGTGGGCGGCGGCTTCGGGCTGTCGTGCACCGCGGTGGCCGTGCCGGTGGCGGTCGCGTCGGGGTGGCCCGGGAACAGCGACGCCACATGGCCGTCCTCGCCGACGCCCAGCATGAGCACGTCGAAGTACGGCAACCCGGCCTCGACCTCCGCCTCGGGGCCGTCGACGACCGGGGCGCCGCCCGCAGCCGAGGTGGCAGCGGTGTGAGCGGGGGAGGTGCCGGTGGCCGCGTTGGCGAGGTCACGGGCGTACCGGGAGGCGGCCGCCCCGGCGTCGTCGCCGTCGGGGCCGTCGGAGGCGGGCATCGCGTGGACGCGGGCCGGGTCGAGCGGCAGGGCATCGAGCAGGGCCTCGCGGGCCTGGGTCTCGTTGCGGTCCGGGTCGCCGGACGGCAGGAAGCGCTCGTCGCCCCACCACAGGTCGACGCGGGACCAGTCGACGGCGCCGGAGGCCGGCAGCTCCTTGACGGCGCGCAGCACCTTGGCGGCCACCCGGCCCCCGGTCAGCACCACGTCGGCGCGCCCCCGGGTGGCCTGCGCGTCGATGATCTTGACGACCAGGCGGGCCGCCACGGCCGACGCCAGGATGTCGGCGTCGGGAACCACCACCACAACGGTCTCGCTCATCGAACCCCTCGTCCCTTCGGCGTCGCTTCCACAGCTCGGGGCCGCCCCGCGCTCGGCGGAACGGCCCCGTTGATCTTAGAGAGACCTTGCCCCGGCCGGCACAACCGCCATCCGCCGCCGCGGAGCCGGCCCGGCCCCGGGGGCGACGGCCGGGCGGGCCGGGACCAGCGCTGCAAGCCGGGACCAGCGTCGGGAGCCGACGCGGCGGGCCGGCGGCGCGGACCGGTCAGGCGGCCGAGCCGCCCGGTCCCGCCATCGCGCCGGACTCGTCGCCCGCGCGGGCCGCCTGCGCCGGGTCCTTCCAGACGTGTACGCGCATCGGCGGCCGGCTGTCCAGGTCGGGTACACCCGCCATCGCGCCGAGCGCCTCGCCGTAGATCTGGTCCGGGTCGAGCCGGCGCAGCTCCTCGGCCAGCTCGTCGCCGACCGGGCGCTTGGGCAGCGGCATGTAGCGCGGCTCCTGGCCGGTACGGCTGAACAGCGCCGTACCCTCCTCGCGGGTGACCGTCACGCAGTCGCCGTTGGCGCACTCGAGCTGCACCGAGTGCATGCGCGGCGCCCGGTCGGTGTGCTCCCACACCGGCTCGATGTGCAGGCGGGACTTGAGCCAGCCGCACATCAGCGCCGCGGTCGGGTCGTTCGGGGGCGCCACCACGGTCGCGCCGGTGACGCGTTCCTCGGTGGTGTCGAACGCGCCGGCCACCAGCGTGCGCCACAGCGTGATGCGGGTCCAGGTGAGGTCGGTGTCGCCGGGCGCGTAGTCGGCGGCGCGCTGCTTGAGAGCCGCCACGGGGTCGTCGGCGAGCTTGCTGTCGGTGATGCGCCGGTCCGCCACGACGCCGAGGAAGTCGTTCGCGATGACCTCCGGCGGCGAGCCGTGCCACCACGTGACCACCGGGACGTCCGGGGCCAGCAGCGGCATGACGACCGATTCGGCGTGCAGCGCCAGGCGGCCGTACATGCGCATCACGACGGCCTCGGCCGGCCCGAGCCGGCCGCCCACGACGATCTCCGCGTCGAGGCGGCTGCGGCCCTCCAGGTCGGAGCGGACCACGATGAGCAACCGGCACGGGTGCGCGGCGGCGGCGATGGTCGCCGCGGCCTCGGCCTCGCGGACCTTCTTCTCCTCCACCACGGCGACCAGCGTCAGGGCCAGGCCGGAGGCCACGCCGCCGGCGCTGCGCCGTTCGGCCGCGAGCGCCTTGACGACCTCGTTGCCGGTGGTGTCCCACAAGCCGATCATGCTCGCCTCCCCGCACGGCCCGGGCGGGCCGGCAAACTGTTCGAGGCGCCGACAGAGCGGCCCGGGCGGGCCGGCAGACTGTTCGAAGCGCCGGCGAAGCGGCCCTGCCGGGCCGGACCAACCTCGGCGGCCGTCATGCCCGCCGCCAAGCACGGCCCTCGCGGGCCAGCATCTCGTCCGAGGCGCGCGGGCCCCACTCGCCGGCCCGGTAGGGCTCCGGCTTCGTGCCGACCCAGGCCTCCTCGAGCGGGTCGATGACGCGCCAGCTCTGCTCCACCTCGGCCGCGTCCGGGAAGAGCGTACGGTCGCCGACCAGCACGTCGAGCACGAGTCGCTCGTACGCCTCCGGGCTCGACTCGGTGAACGCCTCGCCGTACTGGAAGTCCATCGCGATGTCGCGGACCTCCATCGTGGTGCCGGGCACCTTGGAGCCGAACTTGAGCACCACGCCCTCGTCCGGCTGGACCCGGATGACCAGCTGGTTGTTGCCGAGCATCTCCACGTCGGCCGGGTCGAACGGCAGGTGCGGCGCGCGCTTGAAGAGCACGGCGATCTCGGTCACGCGGCGCGGCATCCGCTTGCCCACGCGGACGAAGAACGGTACGCCCGCCCAGCGGCGGTTCTGGATGCCGAGCCGGACCGCCACGTACGTCTCCGTGGTGGAGTCCTCCGGCACCCCCTTCTCCTCCAGGTAGCCGACCGCCCGCTCACCGGCGACCCAGCCGGGCAGGTACTGGCCGCGTACCGAACCTTCGGTGATGTTCTGGGGCAGGCTGATGGCCTTGAGCACCTTCAGTTTCTCGGCGCGGATCTCGTTGGGGTCGAAGCTCGTCGGCTCCTCCATGCCGACCAGCGCGAGCAGCTGCAGCAGGTGGTTCTGCAGCACGTCGCGCGCGGCGCCGGCGGAGTCGTAGAACGCGGCCCGGGTGCCGATGCCGACGTCCTCGGCCATCGTGATCTGTACGGAGTCGACGTACTTGGAATTCCACACCGGCTCGAACAGGCTGTTGGCGAAGCGCAGGGCCAGGATGTTCTGGACCGTCTCCTTGCCGAGGTAGTGGTCGATGCGGAAGACGTCCTCGGGGGTGAACACCTCGTCGACGAGCTGGTTGAGCGCCATGGCCGTCTTCAGGTCGTTGCCGAACGGCTTCTCGACCACGACCCGGCGCCAGCCGCCGGACTTGGCGTTGTCGGCCATCCCGGTGCGGTTGAGCTGGTTCAGCACGACCGGGAACGCGGCCGGCGGGATCGAGAAGTAGAACGCGGCGTTGCCGGCGATGCCGTTGCGCTCGCGCAGCTCGTCCAGGGTGCTCGCCAGGCTGTCGAACGCGGCGTCGTCGTCGAACGAGCCGGGCACGAACTGGAACTGGCTCGCGAGCCGCTGCCAGACGTCCTCCCGCCACGGGGTCCGGGCGCCCTTCTTCGCCGCCTCGTACGCCAGCGACTCGAAGTCGCCGTCGCCCCAGTCGCGCCGGGCGAACCCCAGGACCACGAAGCCGGGCGGCAGCAGACCCCGGTTGGCGAGGTCGTAGACGGCCGGGATCAATTTCTTTCGGGACAGGTCACCCGTGACACCGAAGATCACCAGAGCGCAGGGCTCCGGGATCCTGGGCAGCCGTCGGTCCTGTGCTGTGCGCAGCGGATTACCCACGTTTGCCATCCTGCCAGCTTTTCATCGTCCCGCAGGGTTACCCGCAAGGGTCAGGCCTGCAACATCCTGGCTGCGCCGAGCAGCTGCCGGAGGCCGCGCTGCCGGTCGGTCAGGTGCAGCCGCAGCAGCGGCCGCCGGTGCTCGGTCAGGGTCCGCCGAGCGGCTGCGGCGCGGCGGGACCGCGAACCGCCCAGGGTGTACGGCCGGCCCGGCACGTCCACGTCCTCGGCGTCGGCGCCCGTGATCTGCAGAAACGAGCCGTTGCGCAGGTCGCCGGCGGGCCCGGCGTCCCAGTCGAAGGTGACCGGACGCCCGGTGGCGGCGGCGAGCAGCGGGCGCAGCGCGGCCACCTCGGCGTCGGTCCCGGGGTCGAGCACTGCCACCACGGACAGATGATCATGGACGTCCGAGCCGAACTCACGCAGGACGGTGGACAGGTCGGCGCGGCCTCGAGTGGTGAAGATCTCCACGGCACCGTCGGCCCAGGACGGTGTCTCGTCCGCTCCGTCGCCGGCGTCCGCAGGGGATACGACCGGTTGCGCGCCGCGCAGCCGCCCGGCGATCGCGGCGGCCCAGCGCCACGCCGTGAACTGCGCGCCCAGCGGCCCGGTGACGGCCACGCCGGGTCGGGTGCCCCCGCCCGGGACGGATCCCGCGCGCAGGCTGCCGCCGTACGAGATGGTCAGCACGTCGTCGCCGTGCACACCGGGGCTGTCCGGCGCCTCGGCCACGACGGGTACCAGCCCGGCACCGGCGAGCAGGGGAGCGGCCCATTCGCCCAGGCCCTCCAGGCCCGAGCCGTCGGCGACCAGCGCCACCGCGTCGGCGCCCGCCAGGGCGAGGCCCAGCGCCAGAGCGGGATTGTCGTGGTCGGCGCGCAGGGAGGGCGCGAACGCAGCGGCCTGGCCGGTCAGCTCGTCCGCGTCGATCCCGGCGAGGGTGGCGGCGACGAGAGTCTCCTGGCCGGGAGCCTCCAGCAGCGCCTCGGGACCGCTCAGCGAAAGCAGATGGCGGGCCGCCTCCGCCTCGGTCAGCCCCAGGTCGAGATAGGCCCGCAGCAGCACCCGGCGCAGATCACCGGCGTCCTCGGCGAACACCGTCACGCTGCGGGACATCAGGCCGCGATCCCGGGTCAGCGCGAGCACCTGCCGCGGGTCCGGGTCGTCGAGCACGGTCAGCCGGCGGCCGAGCGTACGGGCGATCGCCCGTGCCGCGCGCCCCGGGCCGGCCAGCACGACGTGATCGAGGTCGCCCAGCTCCTCGTGCAGCTCGGCGAGCTGAGGCAGCAGCCCGGGGTCGAGCGCGAGCGGGTCCGGGCCGGCGTCGAGGCCGGCCAGACGCGCGTCGACCCGCCCGCGGCGGGAGGCGGTCGCCGGGGCGCCGAAAACGGCGAGTCCGGCGGCCGCCTCCACGGCCGTGAGCGGGTCGATCGTCACTCGTTACCCTCGGGCGGCGTCGCTCGGGTTGCCCGAGCCCTGCGCGGCCGCGTCGAGGCTCTTCTTCACGTCCTCGAGCAGCTCGGCCCAGCTGGCCTCGAAGTTCTCGACGCCCTCGTCCTCCAGGACGCGGAACACGTCGTCGAGGTCGACGCCGGCCGCGGCCACGTCGTCCATCACCTTCTGGGCGTCCGCGTACGAGCCGGTCACGGTGTCGCCGCGGGTGTCGCCGTGGTCCTCGTACGCCTTGATCACCGCCTCCGGCATGGTGTTGACCGTGCCGGGCGCGATGAGCTCCTCGACGTAGACGGTGTCCTTGTAGTCGGGGTTCTTCGTGCCGGTGGACGCCCACAGCGGCCGCTGCGGGAGGGCACCCGCGTCGGCCAGCGCCTTCCAGCGGTCGGAGCCAAAGACCTCGGCGTACGCCTGGTAGGCCAGCTGCGCGTTGGCGACCGCGGCCTTGCCCCGCAGAGCCTTGGCCTCGTCCGTGCCGATCTTCTCGAGCCGCTTGTCGACCTCGGTGTCCACCCGGGACACGAAGAACGAGGCGACCGAGCCGATCTTGCTGAGGTCGTGGCCGTTCGCCTTGGCCTGCTCCATGCCGTCGAGGAACGCTTGCATAACGGCCTTGTAGCGCTCCAGCGAGAAGATCAGCGTCACGTTCACGCTGATGCCCGCGGCCAGCGTCGCCGTGATCGCCGGCAGGCCGGCCTGCGTCGCCGGGATCTTGATGAAGAGGTTCGGGCGGTCGACGAGCCACCACAGCGTCTTGGCCTCGGACGCGGTCTTCTCGGTCAGGTGTGCGCTGCGCGGGTCCACCTCGATGGACACCCGGCCGTCCACACCGTTCGACGCGTCGTACGCCGGCTTCATGACGTCGCACGCCCAGCGCACGTCGTACGAGGTGAGCAGCCGCACCGCCTCCTCGACGGTGACACCCTGCGCGGCCAGGTCCTTGAGCTGGTCGTCGTACGCGTCGGCGTCGGCGAGCGCCTTGGCGAAGATCGTCGGGTTCGTGGTCACGCCCACCACGTGCTGCTCGCGGCGCATCTTGTCCAGCGAGCCGCTCTGCAGCCGTACGCGGGAGAGATCGTCGAGCCATACCGCCACGCCTGTGGCGGACAGCTCCTTCAGCCTGTCGGTCATCGCAACTCCTTCATTCTCGAGCTCGCCTTGCGGCGGAGCCGCCTGGTCAGCTCAGTTGCCGGTCGTGTGACCGGTGATTTCGCCGACCTTGGCGAGGGCGGCGTTGGCCTTGGCCACCACGTTGTCCGCGGTGAAGCCGAACTGCTCGAACAGGATCTTCGCGGGGGCGCTGGCGCCGTAGTGCTCGATGCTGACGGCCTCACCGGCGTCGCCGATCAGGCGGTCCCAGCTCATCCGGACGCCGGCCTCGACCGAGACGCGGGCCTTGACGCCGCGCGGCAGGACCTTCTGCTGGTACGCGGTGTCCTGCTCGAAGAACCACTCCTGGCAGGGCATCGACACGACCCGGGTCGGGGTGCCCTCGGCCTCGAGGCGCTCCTGCGCGGCGAGGCAGATGGACACCTCGGAGCCGGTGCCGATGAGGATGACCTTGGGCTCGCCGTTCGACGCCTCGGAGAGGATGTAGCCGCCCTTGAGGACGCCCTCGGCCGACGCGTACTTGCTGCGGTCGATGGTGGGCAGGTTCTGCCGGGACAGCGCGAGGGCGGTCGGCCGGTCGGTGTGCTCGAGCGCACCGCGCCACGCCCACGCCGTCTCGTTGGCGTCGGCCGGGCGGACCACATCGAGGCCGACGATGGCGCGCAGGGCGGTCAGCGTCTCGATCGGCTGGTGCGTCGGCCCGTCCTCGCCCAGGCCGATCGAGTCGTGCGTCCACACGTACGTGACCGGGAGCTTCATCAGCGCGGAGAGCCGCACGGCGCCGCGCATGTAGTCGCTGAACACCAGGAACGTGCCGCCGTACGGGCGGGTGAGCCCGTTCGCCGCGATGCCGTTGAGGATCGAGCCCATGCCGTGCTCACGGATGCCGAAGTGCAGCGTACGGCCGTACTCGTGGCCCGGGAACGCCTTGGTGGCGTACTCGGCCGGGATGAACGAGGGCTCGCCCTTCATGGTGGTGTTGTTGCTCTCGGCGAGGTCGGCCGAGCCGCCCCACAGCTCCGGCAGCACCGGCGCGAGCGCGTCGAGCACCTTGCCGGACGCGGCCCGGGTGGCGAGGCCCTTCTCGTCGGCGGGGAACTCCGGCAGCGCGGAGGTCCAGCCCTCGGGCAGCGTACGGGTCGACAGCCGGTCGAAGAGCTTCCGGCCTTCCTCGTTACCGGCCGCCCAGGCCTCGAACGCCTTGTCCCACTCGGCGTGCAGCTCGCGGCCGCGGGCGGCGGTCTGCCGGGTGTGCTCGATGACCTCGGCGGCGACGTCGAACGACCGGTTCGGGTCGAAACCGAGGATCTCCTTGGTGGCCTTGACCTCGTCGGCGCCCAGGGCCGAGCCGTGGATCTTGCCGGTGTTCTGCTTGTTGGGCGCGGGCCAGCCGATGATGGTGCGCAGCACGATGAACGACGGCTTGTCGGTGACCGCCTTGGCCTCCTGGATCGCCGCCCAGAGCGCCTCGACGTCCTCGTGGTAGTCGCCCTTCTCCGGGTCGCCCTGGCGCCAGTCGACGGTCTGCACGTGCCAGCCGTACGCCGCGTACCGCGCGCCGACGTCCTCGTTCTTGGCGATGCGGGTGTCGTCCTCGATGGAGATCTCGTTGTCGTCGTAGATCACCGTGAGGTTGCCGAGCTTCTGCACCGCCGCGACGGCGCTGGACTCGTGGCTGACGCCCTCCTCGATGTCACCGTCGGAGCAGAGCGCGTACACGTGATGGTCGAAGATCGAGGCGCCGTCGGCGGCGTCCGGGTCGAGCAGGCCGCGCTCGCGGCGGGCCGCCATCGCCATGCCGACCGCGTTGCCGATGCCCTGGCCCAGCGGGCCGGTCGTGACCTCGACGCCGGGGGTGTGCCCGTACTCGGGGTGACCCGGAGTGAGCGAGCCCCACTGCCGCAGCGCAGCCAGGTCGTCAAGCTCCAGGCCGAAGCCGGCGAGGTACAGCTGGATGTACAGGGTGAGGCTGGAGTGGCCGCACGAGAGCACGAAGCGGTCCCGGCCCGCCCACAGCGGGTCCGTCGGGTCGTGCCGCATCACCTTGTTGAACAGCAGGTAGGCGGCTGGCGCCAGGCTCATGGCGGTGCCGGGGTGGCCGTTGCCGGCCTTCTCGACGGCGTCCATGGCCAGTACCCGGACCGTGTCGACCGCGCGGCGGTCGAGGTCGGACCAATTGAGATCGTCTTTGGCAGCCACGTCGAATGTGCTCCTCGAGCATGATGTGTGAACCCTTTTGTGGTTGACCCTATCCAGTCCCCGTAAACCCCCGCCCTGGGAACGCCGCAGGCCCATACGCTGAGAGCGGACAGGCAGGGGTGCCGGTTGTGACGCTGTGCACCCGCGACGGGTCGACCGAGCACGGCCCCGGGCTGCGCGTAGGCTGTCCGAACGTGCCCGCCGGTCCGCACCCGGCAACGGCTCTGTATTACGCCCGCGCCGATGCCGGAAGGTGGCTGTCCGTGAGCATGATCACCGAGCGTCCCGTTCAGGGGCGGTCGCCGGGCCTCCGGGAGGCGGCTCCGCGGACGGGAACCGACACCGGGACCCGCCGCGACGTCCGCGCCGTGCTGAGGGCGTACGTGTCGCTCACCAAGCCGCAGATCGTCGAGCTCCTGCTGGTCACCACCATCCCGGCGATGATGTTCGCCGCCGGTGGCTGGCCCGACCTGGGTCTCATGGCGGTCGTGCTGGTCGGCGGCTCGCTGGCCGCAGGCGCGGCGAGCGCGCTGAACTGCTACATCGACCGCGACATCGACCAGCTCATGCGTCGCACCAAGCGCCGTCCGCTGGCGACTCACAGCCTCACGCCGCGCTCGGTGCTCGTCTTCGGGCTGAGCCTCGCGGCCGTGTCACTGGTGCTGATGGCGGCCTTCACCAACTGGCTGGCGACCGCGCTCACCGCGGCGGCGATCGTCTACTACGACGTCGTCTACACGTTGTGGCTCAAGCGGCGCACCCCGCAGAACACGTTCTGGGGCGGCATCTGCGGGGCGGCGCCGGTGCTCATCGCCTGGGCCGCGGTCACGGGGACCGTGGGCGCGATCGGATGGGCGCTTTTTGCGGTTGTGTTCTTTTGGCAGATGCCGCACTTCTATCCACTCGCCATCAAATACAAGGACGACTACGCCCGCGCCGGCATTCCGATGCTGCCCGTCGTCCGCTCGGCCCGCCGGGTCGACACCGAGATCCTGCTCTTCACCGTGCTCACGGTCGCGTCCTCGCTGGCCGCGTGGCCGCTGGGCATGGGGCCGATCTACGGCGTCACGGCGGTCGTCTCGGGGGCGCTGTTCCTCGCGGAGGCCGTCCGCATGGTCAGCCGCTCGCGCCGCGGGGAGCCACGCAAGGCGATGCGCCTGTTCCACTGGTCGATCACGTACCTGACGATCCTCTTCATCGCCGTAGCGGTCGACGCCCTCATCTGATCCGATGCGGTCGGTGACGCCCGGAGAACTCCTTATCCGAGATGTCTGTTTCGCCCGCTCTATCGGTGACTCTCGGTCACTCATTCGATGGACAGCGTAGCCGCGGATAATTCGGACAATATCGGGCGATACCAATAGCCCTGACGGCTAAACCCGCAGGTAATTGGCATCACAAAACCCACCTGTCATGACTTGCCCGCGGGGAAAGTCTGCCTAGGCTGCGACTCATGGCAGAAGGTTCCGATACGACACTGACCGCTGGGATCAAGTCCTTCGCCGTCGGCCACGGCGGCGCGAAGGCGGTCATCGAGTACGTCGGTAAGCGTGGCGCACGCATCGTCCTGGTGGGCGAGGACGGCGAGTGGACCGACCAGTTCGCCGCGGGCGGCACGGACGTGGCGCGCAAGGCCTGCGAGACAGCGGGCGTGCAGGTGGAGAACGAGTGGGAGCGCGAGCTCATGGAGCAGATGCGCCCCAGCAACGACCTCTGGCGGTCGATGTCGCGCCGCAGCATGGCGCGGTAGGCACATACAGACCTTTGTCGGCGCGGCCCGGAGCTTCCTCCGGGCCGCTTTCGCATGCGGCGGCCGCAACAGCAAGATCAAGAGCTTGATGTCGTAGCTCGGTGGGTGGTGCTGACCGCAACTCCCGTCGAGGCCGGGGCCGGGGCCCAGCATGCGCCGGCCCTGGCCCCTTCATTCTGCGTGAGTGGAAGAACCCCGGGCGTCAGGCGACCGGGGCGGGGGATTGCGGTACGGGCTCGGCGGCCGCGTCCGCCGACGGCGCCGGGCCGGCGGAGACCGGGGCCGGGCGGTCGCGCAGGCGCCACAGGACGTTCAGGGTCGCCACCCAGACCAGGCAGGCGCCGAGCATGTGGGCACCGACCAGCAGCACCGGCAGGTGCGTGAAGTACTGGACGAAGCCGATCAGCCCCTGAGCCAGCTCGACCGCCACGAACACGGCGGCCGCCCGTACCGCCGCGGGGGGCGCGTTCACCGCGCGCAGGGCGAACCAGAGGGCCACCGAGAGGCCGATCAGCAAGAAGACGAGGTCCGCGTGGGCCTGCGAGATCTCGGCGGGGTCCAATCCTGTGCGCTTGGCGTCCTCGTCGCCGGCGTGCGGGCCGCTGCCGGTCACGATCACGCCGACCACGATCACGGCGGCGCTGACCACCGTCATGAGCGCGGCGAGGTGACGCAGCGGCCCGGCGACCAGCGGGCGGGTGGGCGCGTCGCCCTCCTTGGTCCGCTGCCAGAGCGCGTACGTGACGGCGATGAGCGCCATCGAGAGCAGGAAGTGCAGCCCCACCACCCACGGGTTGAGGTCCGTCAGCACCGTGATGCCGCCGATCACGCCCTGGCCCGGGATGCCGAGCCCGGCGGCCAGCGACAGCAGGATCAGTGACCGGCGGCGCGGCTTGTGCAGCAGGGCCGCCACGAAGGTCGCGAGCGCGATCAGGCCGAGCGCGATGCCGAGCAGCCGGTTGCCGAACTCGATGACGCCGTGGACGCCCATCTCCTGGGTGGTCGTGTACGACTGGTCGGTGCACCGCGGCCACGTCGGGCACCCCAGGCCGGAGCCGGTCAGGCGGACCGCCGCGCCGGTCACGACCAGGGCGATGTTGGCGATCAGCGAGGCGAGGGCCAGATGCCGGACCAGGGTGGGCTTGCTCACCTCGGTCATCGTACGCCCGAAATCGATCTTGGATCCGGACCCCTCCACGCGGTGGTGTCCTGGATCACCGGGGGGCCGGTTTGCAGGGTCGAAACGAAATACGTAACGTTGGCGTAGTGAAAAACGAGGTGCTGACGCGGAGCAGCCAGGTGGCCGGTGCGGCCGCCGGGTCGCGCGCCGCCACCTCGGCCTCCGACGGGCGCACCCGCGACCGCGTCGCCCAGCTCCTGCTCGAGCGGGGCGCCGCCACCGCCGCGGAGCTCGGCGCCCAGCTCGGGCTCAGCCCCGCGGCGATCCGCAAGCACCTGGACGCGATGCTCGCCGACCGGCTCGTCGAGGTCCGCGAGACCCCGCGGCGCGGCCCGCGCGGCCGCGGCCGGCCCGCCAAGGCGTTCGTGCTCACCGCCGCCGCCCGCGAGAGCTTCCCGCACTTCTACGACGGCATCGCCACCGCGGCCCTGCGCTGGATCGCCGAGCACGGCGGCCCGCAGGCCGTCGACGCGTTCGCCACCGCCCAGGTCTCGGCGCTCGAGGAGCGCTGCCACGCCGCTCTGCTCGAGGCCGGCGACGATCCGGTGGCCCGGGCGGAGGCGCTCGCCGAGGCCCTGACCGCCGAGGGCTACGCTGCCAACGCGACCACGATCGCGTCCGGCGGGCAGCTGTGCCAGCACCACTGCCCGGTGGCCCACGTGGCCGCCGAGTTCCCCCAGCTGTGCGACGCCGAGACCGCGGTCATCTCGCGGCTCGTCGGCACCCACGTGCAGCGCCTCGCCACCATCGCGCACGGCGACGGGGTGTGCACCACGCACATCCCCGCCCCGCAGTGCGTCCCCTCACCGCAGATGCCGACCACGGTTAGGAACGGATAATGACCGACCAGATCGTCACTCAGGAAGAGCACCTGGCCGCTCTTGGCAAGTACGAGTACGGCTGGGCCGACGCCGACGTCGCGGGCGCCGCCGCCCAGCGCGGTCTGTCCGAGGCCGTGGTGCGTGACATCTCCGCGAAGAAGAACGAGCCGCAGTGGATGCTCGACCTGCGTCTCAAGGGCCTGCGCCTGTTCGACCGCAAGCCCATGCCGAACTGGGGCGCCGACCTCACCGGCATCGACTTCCAGAACATCAAGTACTTCGTGCGCTCCACCGAGAAGCAGGCCGCCAGCTGGGAGGACCTGCCCGAGGACATCAAGGCGACGTACGACCGGCTGGGCATCCCCGAGGCGGAGAAGCAGCGCCTCGTCGCCGGCGTCGCGGCGCAGTACGAGTCCGAGGTCGTGTACCACAAGATCCGTGAGGACCTCGAGGAGCAGGGCGTCGTCTTCCTCGACACCGACACGGCCCTCAAGGAGCACGAGGACATCTTCAAGGAGTACTTCGGCACGGTGATCCCGGTCGGCGACAACAAGTTCGCCGCGCTGAACACCTCCGTGTGGTCCGGCGGCTCGTTCATCTACGTGCCGAAGGGCGTGCACGTGGAGATCCCGCTGCAGGCGTACTTCCGGATCAACACCGAGAACATGGGCCAGTTCGAGCGGACCCTGATCATCGTCGACGAGGGCGCGTACGTGCACTACGTCGAGGGCTGCACCGCGCCGATCTACTCGTCCGACTCGCTGCACAGTGCGGTCGTCGAGATCATCGTCAAGAAGAACGCCCGCTGCCGGTACACGACCATCCAGAACTGGTCGAACAACGTCTACAACCTGGTCACCAAGCGCGCCACCTGCGAGGAGGGCGCGACCATGGAGTGGATCGACGGCAACATCGGCTCCAAGGTGACGATGAAGTACCCGGCCGTCTACATGACCGGCCCGCACGCCAAGGGCGAGGTTCTGAGCGTCGCGATGGCCGGCGAGGGCCAGCACCAGGACGCCGGCGCGAAGATGGTGCACGCGGCGCCGTACACGTCCAGCACGATCGTCAGCAAGTCCATCGCGCGCGGTGGCGGCCGGACCTCGTACCGCGGCCTCGTGCAGGTGCTCGACGGCTCGCACCACAGCGCCAGCACGGTCAAGTGCGACGCGCTGCTGGTCGACACGATCTCGCGCTCGGACACGTACCCGTACGTCGACATCCGCGAGGACGACGTCAACATGGGCCACGAGGCGACCGTCTCCAAGGTCAGCGAGGACCAGCTCTTCTACCTGATGAGCCGGGGCCTGACCGAGGACGAGGCGATGGCGATGATCGTGCGCGGCTTCATCGAGCCGATCGCCAAGGAGCTCCCGATGGAGTACGCCCTCGAGCTGAACCGCCTCATCGAACTCCAGATGGAAGGGGCCGTCGGCTGACCGCCGGCGCCACCCCCTTTTCCGGCCCTCGCAACGACTGAGAACTAGGACGAGATGACTACCGAGGCCATGGCACCGCCGAGCACCAAGTCGCAGGTGCTGCGTTCCTTCGACGTGACCGACTTCCCGGCCGTGAACGGCCTGGAGGAGGAGTGGCGCTTCACCCCGATCAAGCGGCTCGGCTCGCTGATCACGGCGACCGCCCTCACCGGCGCCGCGCCCGGCTACGCCCCCGGCGATCTGCCGGCCGGCATCTCGGTGGCGCAGGTCGACGCGGGCAAGGCCGAGCCGGTGCTGACGCCGTTCGACCGGATCAGCGCGCTGGCGTACGGCTCCGCGGCCGGTGTCACGCTCATCGACGTCGCACCGGAGACGGTCTCGGACACCGCGGCCGTCATCCGGGTCGTCGGGCAGGGCAGCGAGGCCGCCGCGGCGCGCACGTACGTCCGGGTCGGCAACTTCGCCAAGGTCACGATCATCCTGGAGCAGACCGGCACGGCGACTCTCGCCGACAACGTCGAGGTCGTCCTCGGCGACAGCGCCCAGCTCACCTTCGTCACGCTCGCCGAGTGGGACGCGGGCTCGGTGCAGGCCCAGCACGTCAAGTTCAAGATCGGCAAGGACTCCCGGGTGCAGCACGTCCAGGTCGCCCTCGGCGGCGACGTGGTCCGGCAGTTCACTTCCGTCGAGTACGCGGGCCGTGGCGGCGACGCCGAGCTCTGGGGCCTGTACTTCGCCGACGCCGGCCAGCACCTCGAGCACCGCCAGCTCGTCGACCACAGCGTGCCGGACTGCCGCAGCTACGTCGGCTACCGCGGCGCGCTGCAGGGCGCCTCCGCGCACACCGTGTGGGTCGGCGACGTGCTCATCCGCGCGGCGGCGACCGGCACGGAGACGTACGAGATCAACCGCAACCTGGTGCTCACCGACGGCGCCCGGGCCGACTCCGTGCCCAACCTGGAGATCGAGACCGGCGAGGTCGCCGGCGCCGGGCACGCCAGCGCCACCGGCCGCTTCGACGACGAGCAGCTGTTCTACCTGATGGCCCGCGGCATCCCCGAGTTCGAGGCCCGCAAGCTGGTCGTCCGCGGCTTCTTCGCCGAGCTGATCAACAAGATCCCGGTCGAGGAGCTGCGCGAGCGGCTCGGCGCCGCGATCGAGACCCGGCTGGCGAAGGCGGGGTCCTGACCCATGGGCTTCGAGCTTGTCGGGTCCGCCGCCGACGTGGCGAAGGGCACCGTGATCTCCGTGGAGGTCGACGGGATCGACGTCGCGGTCGTGCACGCGGACGACGACAACTACTACGCCGTACGCGACGAGTGCAGCCACCAGTCGGTCGCGCTCTCCGAGGGCGAGGTCGAGGGCTGCACGCTCGAGTGCTGGCTGCACGGTTCCCGCTTCGACCTGCGTACCGGTGAACCAACCGGCCTGCCCGCCACCGAACCGGTGGCGACCTTCCCCGTCGAGATCCGCGACGGCGACATCTACGTTTCGACGACACCGAGTAATGGAGTAGAGCCGTGAGCACCCTGGAGATCCGCGACCTGCAGGTGTCGGTCAAGCTGCCCGATGGCGAGCTGAAGCCGATCCTGGCCGGGGTCGACCTCACCGTGAAAGCGGGCGAGACCCACGCCATCATGGGCCCCAACGGCTCCGGCAAGTCCACGCTGGCGTACTCCATCGCGGGCCACCCGAAGTACGAGATCACCGGCGGCCAGGTCCTGCTCGACGGCGAGGACGTCCTCGCGATGAGCGTCGACGAGCGCGCCCGTGCCGGCCTCTTCCTCGCCATGCAGTACCCGGTCGAGGTGCCCGGCGTGTCCGTGGCCAACTTCCTGCGTACGGCGAAGACCGCGATCGACGGCGAGGCGCCGAAGCTGCGCACCTGGGCCGGCGAGCTGCGCGGCGCCATGGAGAAGCTGCAGATGGACCCGTCGTTCGCCCAGCGCAACGTGAACGAGGGCTTCTCCGGCGGGGAGAAGAAGCGCCACGAGATCATGCAGCTGGAGCTGCTCAAGCCGAAGGTGGCGATCCTCGACGAGACCGACTCCGGCCTCGACATCGACGCGCTACGCATCGTCAGCGAGGGCGTCAACCGGGTCCGCGAGACCGGCGACACTGGCCTGCTGCTGATCACCCACTACACCCGTATCCTGCGCTACATCAAGCCGGACTTCGTGCACGTCTTCGTGGCCGGCAAGATCGTTCAGGAGGGTGGCCCGGAGCTCGCCGAGCAGCTCGAGGCCGAGGGCTACGAGCGGTACGTGGCCGGCGCCCGCGCCTGACCCTTCTTGGAGACCGAGATGACCTTCGACGTGGCCCGGGTTCGAGCCGACTTCCCGATCCTGGGCCGGGAGATCAACGGGCACCCGCTGGTCTACCTGGACAGCGCCAACACCTCGCAGAAGCCGCGCCAGGTGATCGACGCCATGCGTGACCACCAGGAACGGCACAACGGCAACGTGTCGCGCTCGGTGCACACCCTGGGCACCGAGTCCACGACCGCGTACGAGGCCGCCCGCGCGAAGGTCGCCGCCTTCATCGGGGCGGCCACGCCGGACGAGGTGGTGTTCACGAAGAACTCCACCGAGGCCATCAACCTCGTGGCGTGGACGGCCGGCGAGTTCCTCTCGCTGGGCCCCGGCGACGAGATCGTCGTCTCCGAGATGGAGCACCACTCCAACCTGGTGCCCTGGCAGCTGCTGTGTCAGCGCACCGGGGCGACGCTGCGCTGGTTCGGCGTGACCGACGAGGGCCGCCTCGACGAGTCGTCGCTCGCCGAGCTGGTCAACGAGCGCACCAAGCTCGTGTCGATCGTGCACATGTCCAACATCCTCGGCACGATCAACGACCCGTCGCGGATCGTCGCCCGGGCCCACGAGGTCGGCGCGCTGGTGCTGCTCGACTGCTCCCAGTCGGTGCCGCACCTGCCGGTCGACGTCGCGGCGCTCGGCGCGGACTTCATCGCGTTCACCGGCCACAAGATGCTCGGCCCGACCGGCATCGGCGTCCTGTGGGGCCGCATGTCCGTCCTCGAGACGATGCCGCCGTTCCTGGCGGGCGGCTCGACCATCGAGACGGTCACGATGGGTGGCACCACGTTCGCCCCGCCGCCCGCGCGCTTCGAGGGCGGCACCCCGCCGATCACCGAGGCGATCGGGCTCGGCGCCGCGGTCGACTACCTGACCGCGCTGGGCATGGAGAACGTCCACCGGCACGAGCAGGAGCTCACCGCGTACGCGTTGAAGGCCCTCGCGGACGTGCCCGGCGTGCGCATCTTCGGCCCCGCCACGCCGGAAGGCCGCGGCGGCACGGTGTCGTTCGAGGTCGAGGGGGTGCACCCGCACGACGTCGGGCAGATCCTCGACGACCTCGGTGTTGAGGTACGCGTGGGACACCACTGCGCGCGCCCGGTCTGCACCCGCTTCGGGGTGCCGGCGATGACCCGCGCCTCGTTCTACCTCTACACGACCACCGACGAGATCGACGCGCTGGCGCGCGGCCTGGAGCACGTGCGGAGGGTCTTCGCCTGATGATCGACCAGCTCTACCAGGACATCATCCTGGACCACTACAAGCACCCGCACGGCCGTGGCCTGCGCGACCCGTTCCAGGGCGAGGCCCACCACGTCAACCCGACCTGCGGCGACGAGATCACCGTCCGGGTGACCTCGGACCTCTCCGACATCTCGTACGACGGGATCGGCTGCTCCATCAGCCAGGCGTCGGCGTCGGTGCTGCACGAGCTCCTCAAGGGCCGTCCGGCCCCGGAGGCCTTCCGCATCCACGAGGCCTTCCTCGAGCTCATGCAGGGCCGCGGCCAGGTCGAACCGGACGAGGACGTGCTCGGCGACGGCATCGCGTTCGCGGGCGTGGCCAAGTACCCGGCACGGGTGAAGTGCGCACTGCTGCCCTGGATGGCATTCAAGGACGCCGCGGCTCGCGCGGGTGTGGGCGTCAGCCCGGAGGTGAAGGCATGACCGACTGCACCGAACCGCGTCCGCCGTATGCGGCCGACGGCCGTGACGGTGAGGGCCGGGAGGGCATGCCCAAGGAGGGACGAGCATGACCGACAGGACCATCGAAGAGATCGCTTCGGACGCGGCCGATACGGCCGGTCCCGACGACGCGACGTCGCCGGAATCCTCCGCCGTCGCGGCGCCGGAGGCGGCGACCGACGCAGCCCCGGCCCCGACCGGTGGCGCTGTCTCCAAGGCGAGCGTCGCCGACGTCGAGGAGGCGATGAAGGACGTCGTCGACCCCGAGCTCGGCATCAACGTGGTCGACCTCGGTCTCGTCTACGACACCCACGTCGACGACGACAACGTGGCCACCCTCGACATGACGCTCACCTCGGCGGCCTGCCCGCTGACCGACGTGATCGAGGACCAGACCCGCCAGGCCCTGACCACCGGCCCGGGCGGCGGCCTGGTCAAGGACTTCCGGATCAACTGGGTCTGGCTCCCGCCGTGGGGCCCGGACAAGATCACCGACGACGGCCGCGAGCAGCTGCGGGCGCTGGGCTTCAACGTCTGATCACCGTACGTGCCGAAAGCCGCCGGGTCCCGGACCTGGCGGCTTTCGCGTCCCGCCCGGCCACTTCGGGCCGTTCCTGTCGGGGCCGGGTGGTAGACAACGGGCATGACACGGACGCTGCCGTACGCCGACCTGCTGGAGCTCATCGACGAGCGGGCGACCGCCTTCCGCGAGGCCGTCGCCGTGACCGACCTCGGAACCCGGGTGCCGGGCTGCCCCGACTGGACCGTCCGTGACCTGGTCGCCCACCTTGGCGAGGTGCACCGCTTCTGGGCGGCGACGGTCGCGGCGGGTCCGTCCGACGACCCACCGTCCGCCGAGACGATCGGCGACCGGACACCCCAGGGCGACCTGCTCACCTGGTCCGCGGAGTCGGCCCGGATGCTGCTGGACGCCCTCCGCGCCGCCGACCCGGACGAGGGCTGCTGGACCTGGTGGGGCGCCTCGGACGCGCCGATGACGGTCAAGGCGGTGGCGCGGCACCAGGTCCAGGAGGCGGCGGTCCACGCGTACGACGCCCAGGAGGCCGCCGGCAGGCCCGAGCCCCTCCCGGCCGCCATCGCCGTCGACGCGGTGCCGGAATTCCTCGAGGTCAGCCTCGGCAGCCTCGGCCCGTGGCCGAACCGCCCCGCCCGGATCGCCTTCTCGGCGGTGGAGGGCCCCACCTGGCTCCTCGACCTCACCCCGCAGGGCGCCACGGCCGACCCCGCCCCCAGCGGTGACCCGGTGGCCACCGTCCAGGCGTCGGCCAGCGACCTGCTGCTCGTGCTGTTCAAGCGGATCGGCCCGGAGTCGGCGACGATCGCGGGCGACCGTACGGCGGTCGACGAGCTGCTGTCGTGGATCGACAACGCCTGACCGAACCTCGCTCCGACGACCCGAAGCCGGCCGTCCAGGCCGCCGCAGTGGTTCCGGCCCGGCCTTGCCGGGGCCCAGATGCTCAACACGATGGTCCCGGCCGCCGATAATCCGGCGCGATCCTGCAGGGCCGATAATCCGGCGCGATCCTCAAGGAGCGGTGGTCCGGCGCGATCCTGCGGGAGCGGTGGTCCGGCGCGGTCCGGCGGTGGCCGGGCGCGGTCTCGCGGCGTGATCGTCCGGAGCGGTTTCACCGTCCCCGTGCGGTCACTGCCGCGGTCGCCCTGAGCGAGCCCGCCGTTCGGGCCGTCGCCGCGACCTGGCCTGTCGTCCGGCTGTTGCTGCGGCGGGCCGGCTTGTCGTCCACACCGTCGCCGCGATGGGCGGAAGGCGCTCGTCGCGGGAATCCCGGACCGTCACAGGTGCTTGGTGGCCTCCCGCACGGACAAGGGCGACAAAATGCCGCGATTGCCCGACACGAACTCGCGCACCGCGTCCGGATCGGTGCGGGCGTAGTGACGCAGCGCCCAGCCGATGGCCTTCCGGACGAAGAAGTCGGGATGCTCTGCCTGCCGTGCGCAATACCCGAACAGCCGCTCGGTGTCCGTCTCCCCGCCGTAGTGCAACTGATGGAGCAACGCCGTACGGACGAGCCAGAGGTTGTCATCCTCCGCCCAAGCGTCCATCTCCGCGCCGAGCTGCGGATGCCGCCGGACCAGGCCGCCCACGAAGCGGGTGGCGAGCGGGTCCACGGTGTCCCACCAGGACTTCGTCGTGATCAGCGTCCTGGCCGTGTCCAGAAACCCGGGGCCGGGAACGCGCACGTTGGCGCGCAGCCAGTCGCAGGCGAAGTACTGGTACTCCCGTTCGTCCCGGTCCCAGCACGCCAGCGCCACCGCCCGGAGGTCGTCCTCACCCGGCTTCGGCAGCCCGGCCACCACGGTTCGGGCGAGCGCACGCTGGGTGGGCGCCGGGAAGCCGAGGAACGAGAATTGGTTCCGCATGTACGCGGCGGCCTGCACGGCCCGTTCAGGATCGCGGGCGCCCTCGTACAGCGGGACCAGCCGGTCCATCACCTCGTCGGCCAGCGGTCCGCTCATGCCCGGGATCATGCCATCGCCGTACGACGAAATGCCGACGTGAACGCCTCGCCCTTCGGTCTCGGGGTGGTTGCCCGCGCGTCGAGGCCGGTCGCCGTACGCTGATGCGTCATGAGCGCACGACCGGCAGCCGGGGGAGGACGGTGGGTCGACGTGCCCCCGGAGCGGCTCGAGCGTTGGCTGGAGAACTTCGCCTCCCGGCACGGCGGCTGCGTCTCCGAAGGGCTGACGCTGACCGGTACGGACGGGGCCACGGCCGAGTTGTCCCCGCCTCCGGGCGCGCCGCCGGTCACGGACCTGGCCGGCCTGCGGCAGGCCGTGCAGCAGCCGCGCCGTCTCGGGTTGCTGCTCGCCCGCAAGGGAGCCGTGGCGGTAGGGGTCGCCGAGGGCCCCGAGGTGGTGACGTCCAAGGTGGACACTCACTATGTGCAGGGCCGTACCGCCGCGGGTGGTTGGTCCCAGCAGCGCTTCGCGCGGCGGCGGGACAACCAGGCCAAGGCGGCCGCCGCGGACGGCGCGGCCATCGTCGAGCGCCTCCTCCTCCCGGAGGTGCGGGCGCTGGCGGCCCTGGTCACCGGTGGCGACCGTACGGCGGTGGACGCGATCCTCGCGGCCCCTCGGCTGGCCGTGCTGGCGCCGCTGCGCCACGAGCGTTTCCTCGACGTGCCCGAGCCGCGTCGCGCCGTGCTCGACGAGGCGGTCGCGCTGGCCCGGGCCGTACGCATCCTCGTGCGGGACCCGGCGCCCGCGGCGGGCTGACCAGCGGCGCGTCACCCGGACGCCGCTCCTGTGGATAAGTCGGGGAGCCCTCCGAACCCGCGGATAGGGTTCTGGCGTGGACATCGTTGCGGAGCTGATCCTCATCCGGCACGGGCAGAGCACCTCGAATGTGGCCTTCCCCGAGGCCGACGCCGCAGGCCGAGCCGACTCGGGTCTCACCGGGCGCGACGCGGACGTCGAGCTGACCGACCTGGGCGTCAAACAGGCCGAGGCGGTCGGCGGGTGGCTCGCCGCTCTTTCCCCCGGCCGGGTGCCCGAGGTGGTCGTCACATCGCCGTACAGGCGGGCGCGGCAGACGTGGCGGATCGCGGCGGAAGTCTCCGGGCTGGGCCTGCCCGAACCGGCCACCGACGACCGGCTGGTGGACCGGCTCATGGGCGACCTGGAGATGATGACCCGGACCGCGATCACGGAACGCTATCCGGACGAGCACGGCCGTTCCGAGCAGGCCGGCGCTTACCACTACCGGCCGCCGAACGGCGAGTCGTTCGGCGACATCGCGGAGCGCCTCGACGCATTCCTCACCGACCTCAACCGCGACCACGCCGGCCTGCGGGTGGCGGTGGTGGCCCACGACGCGGTCGTGCTGATGATGCGATACGTGATCGAGGGCCTCGACTGGGACGCCCTGGCCGCGGTCGAGCGCGAGGGCCGCGTCCTGAACGCCTCGATCACCCGCTTCGAGGGCACCTCCGGCCGGCTCGTCCTCGACCGCTACAACGCCGTCGACCACCTCCCCGCCTGACCGGTCCGTCCCGGAGGGGGACCGGATCGTCGTCAGGCGGGGCGAGGCGCTGTGAAGCGCCGACCACCATAAACCGAGGAACGATTCCACGGGCGACCAGGCCGGACCTGGATTCGGCCGGCGGACGACCTGCGCCGGCCTCGGGCCGATCTGCCCGGACGGGTACGGGGCGGGACGCGGGAGCAAGGCGGCCGGCTCACACCAGCAGGGCGACGGCCAGGGCCGCGATCACCGCGCTGGACACCAGGGCCGTGATCAGTCTGGAGCGGTCGCTCGTCAGGAAGCGGCCGATCAGCGATCCGCTTCCCGCGATCAGCAGTTGCCAGCTGGCCGACGCCAGGAACGCGCCCGCGACGAACCAGGCTCCACCACCCTGTCCGCCGCGGCCCAGGACCAGGGCGGCGAAGTACACGACCGTGGCCGGGTTGAGGAGGGTGAGGCCGAGGATGCCGAGGTACGCCGCCGCCGGTGTGGTGCGGTCCGTTTCGCGGGTGGTGGCCGGTCTCGTCAGCGCCGACCAGGTGGTATGGGCCGCCAACAGCAGAAGGACGGCGGCTGCGGCCCAGCGGAGGGGGGTGGCTATCGGGGTGATCGCGCCGGTGAGGGCGGCGCCGCCGAGGACCGCGACCGAGGCGTAGATGCCGTCGGCGGTGGCCGCGCCCAGGCCGGCCGCGGCGCCGACCCGCAGCGAGGCGCGGGCGCTGAGGCCCGCGATGAGCACCGCGATCGCACCGACGGGCACGGCGACGCCATAACCGGCGATCACGCCGGCCAGGAAGGCGCTCATGACCCGAGCGCCGCGTTTGGTCCGAGCCCCGCGTTCGGGCGAAGGGCTGCGTTGGGTTCCAGCGCCGCGTTGGGGTGGAGGGCCGCGTTGCGGTGGAGGGCCGCGTTGGGGCGGGGTGCCGCGTTGGGTTCGAGCGCCTCGTCTGTCCCGAGTGGCCGCTCTGACTTGAGCGCCCGGTCTGGCCCCAGCGCCCGGTCTGTCCCGAGTGGCCGCTCTGACTTGAGCGCCCGGTCTGGCCCCAGCGCCCGGTCTGGCCCCAGCGCCCGGTCTGGGCTGAGCGCTGCGGTTGGCCTGAGCATCCGGTTTGGCTCGAGTGCCGCGGTCCGCTTGAGCGCGTTCGGCCCGAGCGGCTTCGGCCCGAGCGGCGTCGGCCCGAGCGGCGTCGGCCCGAGCGGCGTCGGCCCGAGCGGCGTCGGCCCGAGTGACGCGACGCCCGAACCGGCGATCACGCCGGGCGGGAAGGGGCTCACGACATCGGCACGGCGACGCCGTACCCGGCCGGCCGGGAGGGCGCTCATGACGCGGGTGTGGGGACCGCCCGGCCGCCGGGGACACGCTGCTGTCGCGCGGCCCGGGTGGGCGCGGCGGCGGCAGGGGTCTTCGGCAGCTTCGCGGCAGTCACGCGCTCATGGTGGGCCCGGCCGCGACAGTGGACAACGGGTTTTTCCACTCACGCAGAATGAAGGGGCCAGGGCCGGCGCATGCTGGGCCCCGGCCCCGGCCTCGACGGGAGTTGCGGTCAGCACCACCCACCGAGATACGACAGACGGCTTTTGATCGTGATCTAGGAAACCGCGCCGGCGGCGAACGTGTCGCAGTCCTTCGGCGAGCCGCTCTCGTAGCCCTGGCGGAACCATTGCTGGCGCTGCGCGCTCGTGCCGTGGGTGAATTCGGCCGGGTTGACCGAGCCGCCGCTGCGCTGCTGGAGGGTGTCGTCGCCGATCTTGCTGGCGGTGTCGAGGCCCTCCTGGATGTCCTGGTCGGTGATGCTCTTGATCAGCTTCACGCCGCCGGCGTCGGTGCCGGTGGCGTTCTTGGCCCAGACGCCCGCGTAGCAGTCGGCCTGCAGTTCCAGCTTGACCGACAGCTTGTTCGCGTCGGACGGGTTGCGTTCCTGCTCGCGGCGCATCGCGGCTTCGGTGCCCGCCAGGTCCTGGATGTGGTGGCCGTATTCGTGCGCGAGCACGTACGGCTGGGCGAACTCGCCCGGGGCGCCGAGCTGGTCGGCCAGCAGGCGGTAGAACGTGAGGTCGATGTAGACGCGGTCGTCGGCCGGGCAGTAGAACGGGCCGGTGCCGGAGTCCGCGGCGCCGCAGCCGGTGCGGACCCGGTTGGAGAAGAAGACCGTCTTCGACGGTTTGTACGGGTCGCCGAAGTTCTGCGGGAACGCGTCGGCCCAGTAGTCCTGGATCGAGTTGACGAACAGCGCGTTGCGGCAGTCCAGTTGCTTGATCGCGTCGGACTGCGAGCATTCCTGCCGCAGCTTCGTGTTGTCGCCGGCCTGCGGTTCGCCGCCACCGCCGCTGAGGTTGTTGATGCCGAAGTAGCCGCCCACCAAAGCGATCAGCACGGTCACGATGATGCCGGTCAGGCCGCCGCCGCCGATGGGGAGGCCTCCGATGCCGCCACCGCCGCCACCTGCGGAACGCTGGTCGTCGATCTGGCTCGTGTCGATCCTGGCGTTCTCGTTGAGTTCCATTCTCGTCCTCCCGGCCCGAGGCCCGCGCGCTCGGCGTGCCGCCCGTGTACCCGATGATCTTGCGCCTTAATCGGGTTGGGAACCCGCCCGGGGCGCCCGGTACACTTGCCCGGTGCTGCTCTGCGAAGGCTGACCTGCCCCGCGCCGACCGCGTCACTCACCGGCCGGCGCTTCCGTGTGCCCTGAGCCAGCCTTCTTCCCGAGAGCGAGCTTCTTCATGATCACCGCCACCGGACTCGAACTTCGCGCCGGCGCCCGGATCCTGCTGTCCCCGACCACGCTGCGCGTGCAGCCCGGCGACCGGATCGGCCTGGTCGGCCGTAACGGCGCGGGGAAGACCACGACGCTCAAGGTTCTGGCCGGCGAGGGCCAGCCGTATGCGGGTGAGGTCAGCCGGACGAGTGAGGTCGGCTATCTGCCCCAGGATCCCCGGACGGGCGACCTGAACGTCACCGCGCGCGACCGGGTGCTCTCCGCCCGCGGGCTCGACACGATCCTCGCCGAGATGCAGAAGCTCGAGGTCAAGCTCGAGGAGAGCTCCGACGAGAAGCTCATCCGCCGGTACGGCCAGCTGGAGGACCAGTTCGCCAGCCTCGGCGGGTACGCGGCCGAGGCTGAGGCCGCCCGGATCTGCGCCAACCTGGGGCTGCCCGACCGGGCGCTCGCCCAGACGATCGGCACGCTCTCCGGCGGTCAGCGCCGCCGGATCGAGCTGGCCCGCATCCTGTTCGCCAACTCCGGGCAGAACGGCAAGGGCATCCTGCTCCTCGACGAGCCGACCAACCACCTCGACGCCGACTCGATCGCGTGGCTGCGCGGGTACATGGCCCAGCACAAGGGCGGCCTCGTCGTGATCAGCCACGACGTGTCGCTGCTCGAGGCGGCCGTCAACAAGGTCTGGTACCTCGACGCCAACCGGGCCGTCGCCGACGTCTACAACGTGGGCTGGAAGACCTACCTCGAACAGCGCGAGACCGACGAGCGCCGGCGCCGCCGCGAGCGCGCCAACGCGGAGAAGAAGGCCGGCGCCCTGATGGCGCAGGCCGACAAGATGCGGGCCAAGGCGACGAAGACCGTCGCCGCGCAGAACATGGCCCGCCGCGCGGAGAAGCTGCTCGGCGGCCTCGAAGAGGTACGCGTCTCCGACAAGGTCGCGAAGGTGCGGTTCCCGAGCCCGGCGCCCTGCGGCAAGACCCCGCTGACCGCGTCGGGGCTGTCGAAGTCGTACGGCTCCCTCGAGATCTTCACCGACGTGGACGTGGCGGTTGACCGCGGCTCCCGGGTGGCGATCCTCGGCCTCAACGGCGCGGGCAAGACCACGCTGCTGCGCATTCTGGGCGGTCTGCTGACGCCCGACACCGGAGAGGTGCGCCCGGGGCACGGCCTGCGGCTCGGCTACTACGCCCAGGAGCACGAGACCCTGGACGTGGACCGCACGATCCTCGAGCACATGCGCAGCGCCGCCGCAGAGCAGACCGACACGGAGCTGCGGAAGATCCTGGGCGCGTTCCTGTTCTCCGGCGACGACGTCGAGAAGCCGGCCGGGGTGCTCTCCGGTGGCGAGAAGACCCGGCTGGCGCTGGCCACGCTGGTCTGCTCGGGCGCGAACGTGCTGCTGCTCGACGAGCCGACCAACAACCTCGACCCGGTGAGCCGCGAGCAGGTGCTCGACGCCATCGCCAACTACCCGGGCGCGATCGTGCTGGTCACCCACGATGCGGGGGCCGTGCAGGCGCTCAAGCCGGACCGGGCGATCCTGCTGCCGGACGGGGACGAGGACGCCTGGAGCGACGACCTGCTGGAGCTGGTCGAGCTGGCCTGATCCGCCGGGGGTGGTCCTGCTCCGGGCGGGCGCCGGGCCGGGCCGGGCGGCGGTGACTCGCGGGGCCGCCGGGCGGGGGGTGACCCGCGGGGCCGCCGGGCGGGGGGTGACCCGCGGGGCCGGCGGCGGGCGGCGGTGACCGGCGGGCTGCGGGCCGGGTTCGACCCGCGTGCCGGCCCGGTGGGCTAGATCGAGGATCAAGGGCATCGTCGGTTGTCAACTGGTGCCCACACAGACAGTGCGACATCTGAGGATTCAGCGGTGCTCCCACCGGCCTCTCCCGCTGCCTCCGATGCCTGCCCACGCGCCCGCGGGCCCTGTGGATCACGTCCCAGGGTGAACGGCGGGTAGACACACAGTGACATCGTTGTCCGGTCCCAGGCTAGATGATGTTTGCGCAGCTCATCGGCCCTTGATCGGGGGGTCGATCCGCCGTCCGGGAGTGCCGCGGCGGCTCCGGCAAAACGTTTCACCAGCGCGTGGCGCGTGGCCGGCGTCGTCCGTCAGGCAAGTGTCTGACATTGATGCCGGTGGTCATCGTCGGGTTCCTGACAGTGATAAATGGGCACGCTGGCTAAGCCGAGATACCTAGCGCATGATCGTTGGAGGCGGTCTAATAGGTGGGACCGTATCGAACCGCACAGTCTGGGACGTGAGGATTCAACATGGCAGCCACGGGCACAGCCACCAGCACTGAGAAGGGTCGTCGAATCGTGGGTAGCGAGCGCCAGACGCTCGCGAAGGACCTGGTGAAGCGCTACACCTCCGGAGAGAGCATTCGGGCGCTGGCCGCATCCACCGGACGGTCGTACGGATTCGTGCACCGCGTGCTCACCGAGTCCGGCGTGCAGCTGCGTCAGCGGGGCGGCGCCCGCCGTCGCAAGAAGGCGTGACGACCAGCGCAGGCTCCGGTTCCGAGGCCGGCGTCCGCTACGCGCAGGACGGGCCGGTCGCAACGGTGACGTTGTGCCGGCCCGATGTGCTCAATGCGCAGACGCCGGCCATGTGGTCGGAACTCGGCGACATTTCCCGGAAAATGCCGGGGGACGTGCGAGTCGTCATTGTCCGCGGTGAAGGGCGTGCTTTTTCCGCCGGACTCGACTTGTCGGTCGCGCGCGGAGACGGCGATTCTTCGCTGCCCGTCCTCGCGCGGTTGTCACCATCCGAGTGCGCGGAACGGATTGCCGGGTTCCAGGAAGCGTTCACATGGTTGCGGCGCCCGTCCCTGGTCACCATCGCGGCGGTGCAGGGCCACGCCATCGGAGCCGGTTTTCAGCTCGCTCTCAACTGCGACATGCGTGTGCTCGCCGACGACGCCCGGTTCTCGATGGCCGAGGTGACGCTCGGACTCGTACCCGATCTTGGCGGCACCAAACGGCTCACCGAGCTGGTCGGGCCGTCGCGGGCCCTGGAGATCTGCATCACCGGCCGTCGGCTGGCGGCCGACGAGGCTGAGCGGATCGGCCTGGCGACAGCGGTGGTGCCCCGGGATCAGCTGGACGCGGCGGTGAGCGATCTCGCCGCGGCGGTGCTCGCGGCCGACGCGGGCGCGGTCGCGGAGATCAAGGGGCTGCTGGCGGGCGCGCAGCTGCGGTCGTACGAGGAACAAGACCGTGCCGAGCGGGAGGCCCAGACCCGGCGCCTGCGCGACATGGCCGGCCTGGAGTAAGGAGCGGATCGGAACATCCCGGTTACCTGCGAGGTTGTCGTACCCAGCGGGCAGACTGTGCCTGCCGAACGTACCGACGCCCGGAGGTGACGCATGGGACCCATGTCCGGCGGCTCCAGCTGGACCATGCTGCGCTCGATCCAGAATTCCGAGCGCGTCACCCAGCACCGACTCAGCCGCGGCACGACCCGGCGCATCCTGCGGTTCGCCCGGCCGTACCGGCGGGACATCGCGGTGTTCCTCGTCACCGTGGTGTTCGCCGCGGGCATCGGCGTCGCCACCCCGGTGCTCGCCGGCCACGTCGTCAACGCGATCACCACCGGCGGGTCCGAGGCCGCGTCGACGGTCGTCAAGCTGGCCCTGACCATCGCCGGGCTCGCCGTGGCCGACGCCTTCCTGTCCCTCGCCCAGCGGTGGTATTCGGCCCGCATCGGCGAGGGCATCATCCTCGACCTGCGCACCCGGGTGTACGACCACGTCCAGCGGATGCCGCTGCAGTTCTTCACGCGTACGCAGACCGGCGCGCTCGTCAGCCGCCTCAACAACGACGTCACCGGCGCCCAGCGGGCGTTCACCTCCACGCTGTCCGGGGTCGTCAGCAACGTGATCCAGCTCGTGCTGACCGCCGCCGTGATGTTCAGCCTCTCCTGGCAGATCACCGTCCTGTCGCTGATCCTGCTGCCGATCTTCGTGATCCCGGCTCGCCGGGTGGGCAAGCGGCTCGCCGAGATCACGCGTGAGTCGTACAACCTCGACGCCAAGATGAACGCGACGATGACCGAGCGGTTCAACGTGTCCGGCGCGCTCCTGGTCAAGCTCTTCGGCCGGCCGGAAGCCGAGGCCGCCCGCTTCGGCGAGCGCGCGCAGCGGGTCCGCGACATCGGCGTGCAGCAGGCCATGTTCTCGCGCACCTTCTTCGTCGCGATGCTGCTGGTCGCGTCGCTCGCCCAGGCATTGACGTACGGGCTGGGCGGCTGGCTCGCCGTCACGGGCAGCGTCACCGCCGGCACCGTGGTGACCCTGGCGCTGCTGCTCACCCGGCTGTACGGCCCGCTCACCGCGCTGAGCAACGTCCGCGTCGACGTGATGAGCGCACTGGTCTCTTTCGACCGGGTGTTCGAGGTGCTCGACCTGCGGCCCGGCATCGAGGAGAAGCCCGACGCGGTTGCCATCCCGGCCGGTGCGGGTCGCCTCGAGTTCCGCGACGTGCACTTCCGCTACCCCAGCGCCGACGAGGTGTCGCTGGCGACGCTGGAGGACGTGGCGGCGCTGGACCGCACGGAGAACGCTCCCGTGCTGCGCGGCGTCGACTTCACCGTCGAGCCGGGCCAGATGGTCGCGCTCGTCGGGCCGTCCGGCGCCGGCAAGTCGACGACGTCCATGCTGGTCTCCCGCGTGTACGACGTGACCGAGGGGGCGGTGCTCGTCGGCGGTGTCGACGTGCGCGACGCGACGCTGGACTCCCTGCGCGACACCATCGGCGTCGTCACCCAGGACTCGCACCTGTTCCACGAGACCATCGCCGAGAATCTGCGCTACGCGCGGCCCGGCGCCACCGAGGAGGAGATGTGGGAGGCGCTGCGCGGGGCTCAGGTCGCTGATCTCGTACGGTCGCTGCCCGACGGCCTGGAGACCGTGGTGGGGGAGCGCGGCTACCGGTTCTCCGGTGGCGAGAAGCAGCGCATCGCCATCGCGCGGCTTCTGCTCAAGCACCCGTCGATCGTCATCCTCGACGAGGCGACCGCCCACCTCGACAGCGAGTCCGAGGCGGCCGTGCAGCGGGCGCTGACCGCGGCGCTGGAGGGCCGTACGGCGCTGGTGATCGCCCACCGCCTGTCGACGGTCCGCGAGGCCGACCAGATCCTGGTCCTCGACGAGGGCCGCATCGTCGAGCGCGGCCGCCACCTGGACCTGGTCGCGGCGGGCGGGCTGTACGCGGAGCTGTACCGGACCCAGTTCGCCGACAGCGCGCCGCTGGTGCCGTCGGACCCGGAGCCGGTGATCGTGCCGGTCCCGACCCCTGTCGAGCCCTGACCGCGGCGGTCCCCGTCGGGCCACCCGCAGCGGTGAAAGGTGTCGCTGCCGGAGGCGGCGGTCCCCGGTGGGGCCGCCCGGAGCGATGGAGGGTCGGGCTGCCGGGGCGGGATACCCTGCCCGCGGTGGGCCGGACCGCGTGACCGGAGGAGTCGATGCTGGGATGACCGCAGGGCGACCGATGCCCACGCAGGACGACGTGCTCGGGTATTTCCGCACGCTGTCGAACTGGGGGCGGTGGGGCGACGACGACGAGCTCGGCACGTTGAACCACATCACCGACGACGTGCGGCTGGCGGCGGCGCGGGCCGTGCGGCACGGCAGGAGCGTGTCCTGTGCGTGGGAGGTTGCCGTACCGGACGAGATGGAGCGGTCGACGACGATCTGCCCTTGTGCCGCCGACATGCCGGGCGCCGAGAACATGCCGGTGGCCGCTTTTCACGCCGACCGGCGGTGGGGCTTCTCGTCCGAGCGGCTCGGGCTCTCGTTCCACGGGAACACCGTCACGCACGTCGACTCGCCGTGCCACATCTTCTGGGACGGCGCGATGTACAACGGGCGGTCGCACACGCTGGTCGACGCCGCGACGGGATCGGCGTGGGGGGCCGTCACGGCGGCGGCGCACGGGATCGTCACGCGTGGGGTCCTGCTGGACGTCGCGGGGGTCCGCGAGGTGCCGTGGCTGGAGCCGGGGGAGGCGGTGTTCCCCGACGATCTCGAGGAGGCCGAGCGTCGACAGGGTGTGCGGGTGCGATCCGGCGATGCCGTGCTGCTGCGTACGGGTCATGGCCGCGTCCGGCGTGAGGGCGGTGCGGGGAGCGGTTTCACGCAGGCCGGCTGGCATGCGTCCTGCCTGCCGTGGCTGCACGAGCGGGGCGTCGCGTTGATCGGCGCCGACACCCCTCAGGACGTTCAGCCGTCGGGATACGACGACGTGTTGATGCCGGTTCATGCCGTGGGCCTTGTCGCGATGGGGTTGTGGCTGCTCGACAACTGCGATCTGGAGGGGTGCGCGACGACGGCTGCCGAGCTGGGTCAGTGGGACTTCCAGCTCGCCGTCGCGCCGGTCCGGTTCGCCGGTACGTCCGGCAGCCCGGTCAACCCGATCGCCACATTCTGACCGCGTGTTCACTGCACGATGTAGACGCATCGCACGCCGGTGCGTACCGTGCGGCGCAGGTGATCGCCGACGAGCCGGTCCGCCTGGGCGACCCGCGCGATCGCCCGCCGGATGGCCTTGCCGACCGCGATGCGTGCGTTCTCCGCGCCGTCCGGGAAGTGCCGGGCCCGGCCGCCGAGGCCGGTGCCCGCGCCGAGCTGGGTGACGAGCCACTCCCGCTCCCGGCGGGCTCGCGCCGCCCGTGCCCGGTGACCGCCCGCCTCGGCGTCCTCGATCTCCCTGGTGAGCTCGGTGAGGCGCTGCCGGTAGCGCTGCACCGCGGTGCGGTCGAGGATCGGCTGGGCGACCGGATCCCGGCCCGCGCCGTCGAGGCCCGCCACGCCCGCGACCAGCTCGACCGCGCGGACCTCGACGCCGGGGTTCGCCAGGAGCACAGCGAGGTGCAGCATCCCGACGCTCTCCCGGACCACCGCGCTGCGTTCTCCGAGGGTGACCCGCCAGCTCACGCCTTCATGCGTACATGTGGCGGTCTTCGCTTCTCCGGCGCCGAGGGGAATGCCGTATTCCTGGGCCACGAGAGCGACGATCCGCCCCACGGCCTCCTGGAAAGCCGCCGCGGTGAACGTTCCTGCCGACTGTCCCATCTGATCCTCCTTCGGCCACACCCCCGGATGGGCTCAGCCACCGTGCCCGTGGCGGGCGGGGGTGCGCATCCGGGCGCGGCCCGTACTTTTTCCCCGCCTCTCGGGGGTGGGCCGCACGCAGCGCCGACGCGGGCGGCGGTCGGATATGCGTCGCTCCGGCTGTTGCGTACCTGACGTGCCCGGCCGGGCCCTCTCCGTAGCGTTTGGACCTCGTCAGCTCCGCGCCCTGCCCGGGAGAGACCGATGCGACTTCTGTGCCCGACCGTGGTCGGGCGGGCCTCCGAGATGGACGTTCTGGGCCGCCTCGTGCCGGCGGCGCGGCGAGGAACGGGCGGGACGGTGTTCCTGACCGGATCCGCCGGAATGGGCAAGACCCGCCTCGCTCTCGCCGCGCAGCGCCAGGCGAACGACCTCGGCATGGTGGTCCTGCGGGGAAGAGCCGTGCCGTCGGTGCAGTTCCGGCCGCTCACCGAGGCGCTCCTCGGTGCCGTACGGCGCGGGACGGGGCCGGACGCCGCGGAGCTGGCGCCGTACCGGTTCGCGCTGTCGAGGCTGGTCGGGGAGTGGGGGCTGCCGCGGTCACCGGACATCGACGGCCACCCGGTCCTGCTCGCCGAGGCGGTCCTGCGGCTGCTCATCAGCGTCGCCGGCGACAGCGGGTGCCTGCTGGTCCTGGAAGACCTCCACGACGCCGACACCGACACCCTCATGATCGTCGACTATCTCGCCGACAACATCGGCGACCAGCCCGTCCTGCTGCTGGGGACGATGCGGCCCGGGCCCGGTGCCGCCGACCTGGCGTACGCCGCCGAACAGCGGCACAGCGCGGTCGTGCTGGGCCTGTCCGCCCTGGACCCGCCGTCGATCCGGGAGATGAGCGCCGGCTGCCTGGGTGTCGCCCCGGCCGGCGTGCCTCCGGAGGCGTTCGAGCGGGTGCTCCGGTTGAGCGGCGGCGTCCCGTTCTTCGTCGAGGAGTTGCTCACCGCCATGGTCGCGGACGCGGTGCTCGTCCGGGGAGACAGCGGGTGGCGCGTCTCGGACGGTGCGGCGTCACCCGTACCGGCGGGGGTGCGGGCCGGGGTCGTGGCGCGTGCCCGGCGGTTGAGCCCGGCCGCGCAGCGCATGCTGATGACGGCCGCCGTCTGCGGCCAAGCGTGTCCGGGCCCGGTGCTCGGTGCCGCGGCGGGTCTCGACGCGGCCGGTCTGCGGACGGCCCTGCAGGCGGTGGTCGACGCCGATCTGCTGGTCGTGGACGGGCGTACCGGCCGATACCAGTTCCGGCACGCGCTGGTCGCCGATGCGTTGCGCGCCGCGGCCCTCCCGGAGGACCTGACGGCGGCGTCCCGCGCGGCGGCGGAGGCCATCGAGCGGACCTGCACGGGGCTGCCGCAGGAATGGTGCGTCCTCGCGGGACGGTTGTGGGAGGACGCCGGCGACCCGTCCCGGGCGGCGGCGCTGTTCCACCGGGCCGGCCGGCGCGCGGCCGATCAGGGCGCGGTGCGTACCGCCGTGGAGCTGCTGGAGCGCAGCCTGCGGCTGGCAGCCGGCGGTCCCACCGACCGTCCCGGCATCGCGGGGATCGTCGAGGCCCTGCTGGAGATGCTCGTCGCCGCCGGGGACGTGTCGCGTGTCGCGCAGCTTTCCGTGCAGGTGGACCGGCATGCCACCGCGGCGCAGCGCGCGGCCGTCCACCTGCGGGTGGCCCGCGCCGCGGTCGCGGCCGGGCGGTGGGACGCCGGCCGGCGCGAGCTCGCCAAGGTGCACAGCCTGACCGGCAGGGACGCCACCTCGGCGCTGGCGGCCGGAACCGATGTGGTGGCCGCCCAGCTCGCCGTCGCGGACGACGACGCGTACCGGCTGCACCGGGCGGAGCACCTCGCGGACCGGGCGCTGCGGGTGGCCGGCGCCGGCGCGCTGCCGGATCTGGCCTGCGAGGCGCTGGCCGTGCTGGGCGCCTGCGCCCGCGTGCACGATCTCGACCGGGCCGACGCGCTGTTCACCCGTGGTCTGGCCCTGGCCGAGCAGTACGGCCTGACCCTCTGGCGCATCCGCTTCCTGTTCCATCTCGGCGCCCACGCCGCGATCCGCCGCGCCGACCCGGGCGGACTCATCGAGGCCCGCGACGCCGCGTCGGACGCCGGGGCCGTGATCACCGCCCTGGACGGTGACGCGGAGCTGGCCGTCCTGCAGACGTGCCGCGGCGAGTACGAAGCAGCCGCCCGTGGCGCCGTACGGTGTGAGCAGGCCGCCCACCGGCTCGGTCTCGACGAGCTCCGCCTCATCGCGCTGGGGCTGCGCGTCTGCGTGGCGGCGCACCGGGGCCGGCGGGACGAGGTCACGGAGTTGCTGGCGGCGTACGACCGGTCGGGTGGCCGGCTGTGCGACTTCACGCCGGCGCTCACCGGATTCGGCCTGGCCGTGTGCTCGTTGCTGGAGGAGGACCGCGACCGCGCCGGCGCGGAGATCGCCGAAGCCGTCGCGCTGGAGTCGCATCGTCCCCCGGAGTACCTGTCGCTCAATCACGGCCTGCACCTGCTCCTGACCGTCCTCGCCGGGGAGGCCGGATGGGCGCAGTACGACTTGCTGGCCCTGTCGGCGCGCGGCCAGGCCGGCTGGAACCGGCTCTTCATGTACGTCGCAGGGGCTGTGCTGGCCGGCCGCGAGGGCGACCGCGACCTGGCGGCCCGGCTGATGGGCGACTTCGACGAGATCGCCGCCCGCTACCCGCTCGGCCGGCATCTCGGGCTGCGGCTGGCGGCGGAGGCGGCCGTGGCGGACGGCTGGGGGCGGCCCGCGCCGTGGCTTCGGCTCGCCGAGCAGTACTTCCATTCGGCAGGAGTGCCGAGTGTGGCCGATGCCTGCCGCGCGTTGCTGCGCCGGGCGGGGGAACGCGCGCCGCAGCGACGCCGGGGCGTGGACCGGATCCCCGCCTCGCTCCGGCAGGCCGGTGTCACCGTCCGCGAGTACGAGGTCCTGGCCCTGCTGGTCGACCGGCTGACCAATCAGCAGATCGGCGATCGGCTGTTCGTGTCCGCGCGCACGGTGGAGACCCATGTGACGCGGCTGCTGGCCAAGACCGGCCTCGCCGACCGTACGGCGCTGGCCGACCACGCGAGAACCCTTCCACCCCGAGGGAGCACCCGATGATCGATGTCCGAGACCGGATCCACCGCGGGCGGATGACGCCGGCCCTCCTCGTCACCGTCCTGGTGGCCGCGGTCGTGCCTGCTCTTCCCGGGGCGGCGTCGGCGCAGGCCCTGACCGGCGGTGCCCGGCAGTGGCGGTTCGTCGCGGTGCCTCCGGTGAAGGGAACCGGGCTGCTGCACGCGGTGGCTGTCCGGTCGGCGGCCGACGGGTGGGCGGTGGGGTGGACGACCCATCCCGACACCGGGGCGACCGCCGGCCTGGCCGAGCACTGGAACGGGACGAGCTGGCAGGCCGTGCCGACCCCTGCTCCGGCGGGAACCGAGCTGCAACTCTCCGATGTGGACGTCGTGCCGGGTGGCGACGCCATCGCCGTCGGCTCGGAGCGGTCGGCCGGCGTCACCGTGCCGCGCATCGAGCGCTACCCGGCGGCCGGAGGACCGGGCGAGGCGATGCCGGGGCCGGAGCCCGCTGTCCCGGGCTCCTGGCAGGGCATCGACCTCGAGTCCGCCACGGACGGATGGGCGGTCGGCCGGACCGCGCCGTCCATCCCGGGTCAACCCGTGAGGACGATGATCGCGCACTGGGACGGCGCCGGGTGGACGCGCGTACCCAGCCCGAGCCCCGGCACGCTGAGCAGCGGCTTGACCGCCGTCACGGCCGTCGGGCCCGGCGACGCCTGGGCCGTCGGGCAGGTCCGGGACACGAGCGCCCCGGCTGTCGACGAGGCCCTGGTCCTGCACTGGGACGGCGTTTCGTGGAGCCGGGTCGCCGGTCCCGCGCCGAGCCCGGACGGGACCACGCTGCTCGGGGTGGCGGCGGGTGGCCCGGGCGAGATCTGGGCGGCCGGACGCACCGGACCGGCGGAGCGGCCGCGGGCGGTGGCGCTGCGCCGTACGCCGGCGGGCTGGCAGGAGCTGCGCTCGACGCAACCGTCGGCCACCCAGTTCAGCGACGTGGCCGTCGTCGCGCCCGACGACGTCGTGCTCGCCGGGTACCGGGTTCCCTTCACCGAGGAGACCGTGAACATCGAACACTGGAGCGGGGCGGGCCTGCAGCCGGACACCGACGCCGCCGGCCCGACGGGCGACGACCACCTCGCTTCGGCGCTGAGCGGGATCGCCGCCGCCCCGGACGGCGGACGGCTGTGGGCGGTGGGCTGGGCCACGACGGTCACGCAGCCGGCCATGCAGCCGGGCACCCTGCTGTCGGACCACTGAAACCGTACGCGGCGACGCCGGCCCGCACGCCCCTCCGAGCGCCCGGACCGGCATCGCCGTACGGTTCGATCAGAAGCCGACCACCCAGCGCTGCGCCAGGGTCCCGTTGCAGCGGAAGATCTGCATGGCCGTGTTGGGCTGCGCGGTGGCGCCCGGCACGTCGACGCAGAAGCCCGTGTCGGTGAAGTGCACCCGCGACTCGATCTTCACCACGTTGGGCAGCGACGCGCCCGTGTTGAACTCCTCGTTGCTGATCGGTACGCAGGTGCCCTGCAGCAGCCGCGCGCCGTTGAACGCGCCGTCGAAGGCGTCGAAGCAGAAGCCGCTCAGCTGGTTGCGGAACTTGTAGTGGTTTGTGCCGACCTTCTCGGACTCCCATCCCTGCGCGATGCTCTCGAGCCCGGTGGTGACGCAGGGGTTCTGCACGATGGCCGCGAACTCGGCGGTCGACAGGCCGGCCGGCTCCAGGCACAGGTTGTTGCCGACGTTCCTGATGAAGGTGAAGCTGCCGCCGATCTTCGGTGAGACGGGCTGGGCGGCGGCGGCCGGGGACGCGCCGGCGCCCACGGACAGGCCCGCCATCAGCATCGCGGCGGCGGCTGCGCCCAGGATGGTACGGAACATGCGACCCATGGAACGGATCCCTTCCCTCGGTGTGCCGGGCCGGGACCTCGCCGTCCCCGTCGCCCGGGTTCACCTTGGGGGCGTGCCATCCCGTGCCATGCCCGTGCCACCGGAGTCAGTCGCGCAGGGAACCCGTCACCGGGCCCTTCGGGTCGCTCGCGATGCACCGGACGCCCCGGTCGAGGAACCAGGAGTTCTCGTCCGGGTACTGGTAGTAGACGTCGAGGGTGTCAGCCCCGTCGGGGGCATACCGGTCGAGTTCCTCGGTGCAGCGATCGTTGGCCTGCTTCTCGACCGCCTTCTCGCCCGGATAGGCGCCGCGCGGCAGGTCGAAGGTCGCGTACACCTCGCCCTTGTGTGGCCTGCCGCAGGACACCACCGGCACGCTGCTGCGGCCTTCCAGGCTGCCGAGACAGTCGCCGACCTGCAGGTCGGTGAACGACTTGCGGTTGAAGGCATCGGCCACGCCGCCGGTGAACCCGGCGCGCCCGGAGGCGTCGGCAGAGGTGTCGTCGGTGGCGACGGCAATGGCGACTCCCACGATGATGGCCGTCACCCAGCAACCCGCGAGCACGAGGCCGGTGATCGCCAGGCCCTTGCCGCGCTGGCGGCGCCGCCGGGTCTGGACGAGCCCGACGATGCCGAAGACCGTGGCGAACAGGACGCCGCCGAGGATGCCGAAGATCAGCGAGGCGATGGCGAAGCCGTTCGTGCCGGGGTGGGCCTGCTGCGGCGGGGGCGCGAAGCCCGGGGCGGGCGGGAAGGGCTGTGCGGTGTACGGGCCGGGCTGGGAGGCGTACGGCTGGGGAAGGGGCTGCTGCGTCACGGCGAGGACGCTAACAACCGGGCCGATCGACCGCTGTCCCTGAAGGTCTCGATCCGGCATCGGCAGCCTCGCGCAGCTCCGCGAACGCCGCGGCGAGCGTGTCCACGGTGTAGTGCGCGTTCAGGCCGCTCGGGTTGGGCAGCACCCAGACCGGGACGTCCGCGATCCGGTCCGGTTGCCGGCCCATCGCCGCCTTCGGGCGGGCGAAAGCCGTCCGGTACGCCGTGACGCCGAGCACCGCCAGGAACCGCGGCCGCCACCGGTCCACCAGCGCCGCGAGGATCTCGCCGCCGGCGACGAGCTCGGCGGGGGAGAGCTCGTCGGCCCGGGCCGTCGCGCGGGCCACCACGTTCGTGATCCCCAGCCCCGCTTCGGGGAGCGACCACTGCTCCGAGGGGTGCAGCCGGCTGTCGGTGAAGCCGGAACGGTGCAGGGCCGGCCAGAAGCGGTTGCCCGGGCGGGCGAAGTGATGGCCGGTCGCCGCCGAGTACAGGCTCGGGTTGATTCCCGAGAAGAGCACCCGCAGACCCGGCCCGACCAGATCCGGGATCGTCCGGCCGGCCGCCGCGGTCACCTCAGCCGGCGTGGGGCGCCGGGGAAGGGCTGCGGGGGACGAAGGGGCCGATGTCCCGGTACGCAGGGGCAGATCGGGGCCGGGCCGGGACGACATGTTCCGAGCCTATCCGCGCCGAAGGCGCAGAGCCCGGCGCGCGGAACCCGGCCCCGCGCCGAGGCCGCACGTGGACGGCCGCTGTGACACTCGGGCCCTTCGAAGATCAGGAGGAGCGCGGCATGGGTCCATCAAGTGGGTGGTCCGGCGGGCGTACCCGGCGGCGGGCGGCGGGACAGGGCACGCTGGGGTGCGGCGGCATGACGGGCGGGGAAGGAGGGACGGGACGATGATCCTGCTCTCCGATCCACGGGTCGCCGCCGTGCCCAGCCGTGACGACGGCGATCCCCTCGTCGACGTACGCGACATCCCCGAGCTGCGGCTCGACGGCCGGGCCGCCGACGCCGCCGGCGCCTACGCCCGGTTGCGCTCGGAGGTCGCGGTGCGGCTGGTCGATGCGCAGAGCAAGCTGCCGGACGGGGTACGGCTGCTGGTGGTCGAGGGTTACCGGCCGTACGCGGCGCAGCAGGCGATCTTCACGCGTTACCAGGAGGAGTTGCGCCGGCTGCACCCCACGTGGGGCGAGGCGCGGCTGCGCGTGGAGGCGAGCAAGTTCGTGTCCCCGGTGGAGGTCGCGCCGCACAGCACCGGCGGCGCCGTCGACCTGACGCTGTGCACGCCCGAGGGCATCGAGCTGGACATGGGTACGGCGGTCGACGCGACCCCGGTCGAGAGTGACGACGCCTGCTTCACCGGGGCCCGCAACATCAGCGCGGCGGCGGGGGAGAACCGGCGGGTGCTGATCGACGCGCTGACCGCCGTGGGGCTGGTGAACTACCCGACCGAGTGGTGGCACTGGTCGTACGGGGACCGTTACTGGGCGCTCACCACGGGCGTCGCGCACACCAGGTACGGGCCGTTGTAGCCACTCGTTATCGTGCCCGGCCATGATTCCCATGTCGCTCGCGGACATCGCTGAGGTCGTACGCGGAACCGTCTGTGACGGTGACCCGGCGACGACCGTGACCGCCCCGGTCCGCTACGAGACCTCCCGCGTGGAGCCCGGCGGGATGTTCGCCGCCTTCGCCGGGACCCGCCGCGACGGTCACGACTTCGCCGGTCAGGTCGTCGCCGCCGGTGCCGCCGCGGTGCTGGCGTCGCGGCCGGTCGGCGTCCCCGCCGTGGTCGTCGAGGACGTGCGGGTCGCGTACCAGAGGCTCGCCGCGGAGGTCCTCACCCGCCTGCCGCACGTCCACCGGATCGGGGTGACCGGCTCGTCCGGCAAGACGTCCGCGAAGGACTTGCTCGGGCAGGTGCTCGGCCGGCTCGGGCCGACCGTCGCGCCGCCGGGCAACCGCAACAACGAGATCGGCGTCCCGGAAACCGTGCTGCTGACGACGGCGGAGACCCGGTTCCTGGTGACCGAGCTGGGCGCGCGGCACGTCGGCGACATCGCCGCGCTGATGCCGGTCGTCCGTCCGCACACCGGGGTTGTGCTCGGCGTCGGCACCGCGCACATCGGCGAATTCGGCGGCCGCGAGGCGATCGCACGGGCCAAGGCTGAGCTGGTCGAGGCGCTGCCTCCGGCCGGGCTGGCGGTCCTCAACGCCGACGACCCGGTGGTGGCGGCGATGGCGGGGCGGACGCCGGCGCGCGTGGTCACGTTCGGCCGGCATCCCTTCGCCGGGATCCGCGCCGAGCAGGTGGAGCTGGACGGTGCGGCGCGCGCCCGGTTCCGGTTGCGGACCCCGGACGGTACGGCGGACGTGGCGCTGCGGCTGCACGGCGAGCATTTCGTGACGGCCGCCCTGGCCGCGGCGGCCGTGGCCCTCGACCACACCCGGGACGTCGGGCTGGTCGCGGACGCGCTGAGCAGCGCCACGCCCCGGTCCGCGGGGCGGATGCGGGTGACCGAGCACCCCGGCGGGGTGACCGTGCTGGACGACGCGTACAACGCCAACCCGGAGTCGATGGTCGCCGGGCTGCGGACGTTGACCGCGATGGCGGGCGGACGCCGCCGGACGGTCGCGGTGCTCGGGCAGATGAACGAGCTGGGCGACACGTCGGCGGCCGCGCACGCGGAGGTGGGGCGGGCCGCCGTACGCCTCGGTGTCGACGTGGTGGTCGCGGTGGGGAACCGGGACGCGGCCGGTTACGGCGGCACGTACGCACCCGACAGGGACAGCGCCGAGGAGGTTCTGCGGGACCTGCTGCGGCCCGGCGACATCGTGCTGGTGAAGGCGTCGAACAGCCTGGGCCTGTCCGAGCTCGCTCAGAGGGTGCGCGAGGCCCCGCCGTCCACCGGCACCGCGATCCCGGTCAGGTAGCTCGCCGCCGGGGAGAGCAGGAACGCGGCGACCCGGCCGAACTCCTCCGGCTCGCCGAGGCGGCCGAGCGGTACGGACGCCGTGGCCTGCGCCTCCGCCCGCTCGGGGTCGCCCGTGGCCGCGAACAGCTCGCGGTTGCGGTCGGTCAGCACCCGGCCCGGGAGCAGGCTGAGCACGCGCACGCCGCGGGGCCCGTACTCGTCGGCCATGTCCTTGGCGACCCCGGCGAGACCGGGCCGCAGGCCGTTGGACAGGCCCAGCCCCGGGATCGGCGTGCGGGCCGAGGTGGACAGCACGAAGCCGATCACGCCGTCGTCGCCGAGGGCGCCGGCGAACGTGCGGGCGGCCCGTACGGATCCGAGGAACACCGTCTCGAAGGCCTCGCGCCACTGCTCGTCGGTCTGCGCGGCGGCCGTGCCGTGCCCCGGGCCGCCGACCGAGATCAGCGCGCCGTCGAAGCGGCCGAACCGCTCGGTCGCGGTCCGCACGAGCAGCCCGGGCGAGCCGGCGTCGGCGAGGTCGGCGGCGACGCCGGTGGCGGACTCGCCGAGGCGGCGGACGGCGTCGTCGACACCGGCCTGCGAACGCGAGGAGACGACCACTTTCGCGCCGTCGGCGACGAGGGCCTGCGCGGTGGCGAAGCCGAGGCCGCGGGAGGCGCCGGTGAGGACGTACACGCGGTCGGCGAGGCCCAGATCCATGCCGCCGATCCTATCCGCGGCGCAGGTGCCGCGCGGTCTGCTCGTCCGCCGGCAGGAACGCCTCGACGGCGAGCTCCGACAGGGTGACGTCGCGGGGCGTGCCGAGCACGGACGTGACGCTGAAGAACGACAGCTCGGTCCCGCCGGCGTCGTATCGCAACGGCACGACCAGACCGCCGGGCTCCCGGTCGTCGAGCGGCCCGGGCAGGGCGCGCAGCTCCTCGTGCAGGTCGCGCAGCGCCGGGTCGCCGGAGGCGAGGGCCTGGTGGTCCAGGCGATGCAGGACATGCGTACGCCACTGCGCCAGGTTCCGGATGCGCGGCGCCATGCCGTCCGGGTGCAGGGACAACCGCAGCACGTTCACCGGCGGCTCCAGCAGCTCCGCCGCCGCGCCGGCGGTGAACACCTCGATCGCCGCGTTGGCGTCGACCATCGTCCAGTGCCGGTCCACCAGGACCGCCGGATACGGCTCGTGCCCGGCCAGGACGTCGCGGAGCGAGGCCAGCACGGCCGCCAGGTCGGGGCTGCCGAGGTCGGTCTCGGAGAAGGCCGGTGCGAAACCGCCGGCCAGCAGCAACGCGTTCCGCGCCCGCAACGGTACGGCCAGCTCCTCGGCCAGCCGCAGGATCATCTCCCGGGTCGGCCGGGCCCGCCCGGTCTCCACGAAGGACAGATGCCGCGCGGAGACGCCCGCCCGGCTCGACAGTTGCAGCTGGCTCAACCGGCGGTCCCCGCGCCACTGCCGCAGCAGCGTCCCCACGTCACCCATGCGCCGATCGTAGGGAGGCCGGCGCGGGCCTCCCATGACCTCCGAGGTAATCGACCCGCTTACCGGCGTGGGGCGAGAGTGGGCGCATCGCCGACGGAAAGGAACAGACATGAGCGACTTCGACACCGTGGTGGAGCGTTACCTGGCCGCCTGGAACGAGACCGACCCCGCCGTACGCCGCGCCACGATCGAGGAGGTCTTCAGCGCCGACGTCCGCTACGTCGACCCGATCGCCTCCGTACAGGGACGAGAGGCCCTCGACGCGCTGATCGGCGCGGCCCAGCAGCAGTTTTCGGGCCTGGTGTTCACGCCGGGCGGCCCGGCGGACGCCCACCACGACCAGGGCCGCTTCACATGGCACCTCGGCCCGGCGCAGGCCGAGCCGGTGGTGGTCGGCTTCGACGTGGTGGAGCGCGACGCCGACGGGCGGATCCGGACGGTGCTGGGCTTCATCGACCGGGCGCCGGCATGATCAGGCGCCGGCCTTCCCTGGACGACCGGCTCCTTCTCGGGTTCGTCGAGGTGGAGACCGGCGTCGCCGTGCCGGACGACACCTTCGCGGCGCCGTAGCGGCGGCGGCCGTACCCGCGTGCGGCCCGGTAGGGTGCCCCGGTGCTGGACGGACTCGACGAGGTGGACTGGGCTGCGCTGACGCACGCGTACGGCCCTGCGCACGACGTGCCCGAGCTGCTGCGCGAGGCGGCGCTGTCCGACCTCTACGGGCGCATCTTTCACCAGGGGACCGTCTACACCGCGACCGCCGCGGCAGTGCCGTTCCTCGTCGAGCTGGCCGCCGAGGGGCGGGCGGATTTCGTCTGGATGGTCGGCGCGCTCGCCGATCCCGGGGAGGCCGACGGCGAGACCGCGCTCGTGCGTGCCGCCGTGGTGGCCGAGCGGGATCGGCTGGCGCCGCTGCTCGCGCATTCCGACCCCGAGGTGCGGGCGGCGGCCGCCTATGCGCTCGCCCAGCTCGGCACCGAGGACGCGCTGCTGCGGGCCCGCTGGCCGCGGGAACAGGACGCCCGGGTGCGTGCGTCGCTGGTGCTGGCCCTGCGGCTCACGGAGGCGATCACCGACGCTTCTCCGGCCGTACGGGCGGCAGCTGCGGTTGCTCTGGCCCGAGGCGGCACGGCGTTTCCGCAGGACCCGGCGGTCGTCGAGGCCGTGGCGACCGCGGCCGAGGCCGGCGTCGAGGTGTCCTGGTTGCACGCCGGGGCGGGCGAATGGCTGGACGTGGTGGTTCGCGCGGCCCCCGGCACCGCCTTGCTCACCCGCCTGCTCGGCTCGCCGTCCACGGACGTACGCGTCGCCGCGGCGTGGGGGCTCACGCTGCGCTGCCAGGACAGCCGGTCGGCGCCTGTGGGGCTGGTTCCGCTGCTCAAGCCGCTGCTGGACGACCCGCGGACCCGGGACGCCGCGGTCGGGGCGCTGCGCCGCTGCGGACGCGCCGCCGCGACCTTCGCCGACGTGCTCGCCGAGATCGCGGCCGGCTACCCGGGCAGCGCCGGGAGCCGGTCGATCACCGTCGAGTTGCAGGCCGTCGAGACGCTGATGCTGATCGGCGACCCGCGCTGGGTGGGGCCGGTGGTGCGGGCCGCCCGCGACGGGCACCCGCCGCGGGTCCACGGCCGCATGCCGGTGTCCTGCCCGCCGCCGGTCCTCGAGGCGGTCCGCCGGGCCCTGCGCGATCTGACCGGGGATCCCGGTGCCCGCCCGGCGGTGGAGGCCCTCTGCGCCGTGCTCGCCCGCTGGGAGGGCGCTGCCGCCGACGCCGTGCCCGAGCTGCTCGCCGCGTTGCCGGATGCGCCGGCCGCGGTCACCCGGGCCCTGCTCGCGACCGGCCACCTGGGCGGCGAGATGACCGCGGGCCTGCGTACGCTCGCCGCCGAGCCCGGTGGCCTGCCCGCCGCGGCGGCGTTGTTCCGGCTCACCGGCGATCCCGCGCCGGCGTTGCGGGCCCTGCTCGGCGCCCGCCCGCCGATCCCGGCCGGCATCGTGAGCGTGCTCGGCCCGCTCGCCCAGCCGGTCGTGCCCGGCTTCGAGCTGCTGCTCACCGGTGAGGCCGCGGCGACCCAGCCGCAGTGCGCCGGCCAGTTGCTGGCGGCGCAGGTCGTGATGGCCGCGACCGGCGACACGACGGCCGCGCTGCGGACCGTTCTGGCGATCCTGCGCACCGGCGGCTCCCGGGCGGCCCTCGCGGCGAGCGTGGTCGCCGAACTCGTCGAGCAGGGGTCGGCCGTCCGCCTCCGCGGCGAGCTCGTCACCTGGGAGCCCGAGCTGCGGGCACTGCTGGACGACCCGCGCGCCGATGTCGAGGCGGTCGGCGCGCTGTGGCGGCTCGGGGTGCCGGCCGCGGAGCTCGTGCCGGTGGTGCTCGGCGCGATCGATCGTGGCAGCCGGGTGACGGCGGCGACGCGGCTGCTGCGGGAGATGGGCGCGACCGCCGAGATCGCCGCGCTCGTGCGCCGCGACGAGCGGATCCAGGCCGCCGGGATCGACGACGACATCGTCATCAACGACGAGGTGCTCCGGGACGGGCTCTCCACGGCTGGATGAGCCGGCCGTCAGCCGCGGCGCAGGATGCGTACCCGTCCTCCGGCCTGGACCGCGACCGATCCGGCCGCCGTACCCATCGCGGGAAGCCGGCGGGGACGCGGCGCGGACCGGCCGTCGTAGCGCATCGTCGCCTCCCGGGCGGCCAGCTCCGCGCCGGCCGCGCGCGGCAGGGCGTCCCGGGCGGCCAGCTCGCGTGCCAGGTCCCAGCCGTCGCGCAGCGAGCCCTGCGTGGGCCGCGACGCCGCCCACGCGGACCATTCCGCCAGCCATCGCGTGCCGAACGCGGCCGCCAGGCCGGGCCACTGCCGCGCGACCTCCCCGGCACGCTTGCGCAGCAGCGCGACCCGCGCGATCCCGACCAGACGGTCGTCGAAACCCGGCGGTACGGGGGCCCCGGACGTCAACGCCGCCACGAGAGCCGCCTGCCGCTCGCCCAGCGAGCTCATGTGACCGCGGGATAGCCGGAGGCCGCGGCGATCGCGTCCAGTTCGGCGCGCAGCTCGCCGGCGGGCGGATAGTCGCCGTCGCGCTCCAGCATGAGCGCGGGAGGCCGGTGCCGGGCGCACAGCTCGGCGACCAGCTTCAGCACCTCCGGCGGCACCGCGTCGGTGTGCGTGTCGTGGTAGACGCCGTCGTGCGCCGAGCCGCCGGCCACGTGGCAGTACGCGATCCGCTCCAGCGGCACCCGGTCGAACAGCGCCGCCGGGTCGGTGCCGCGGTTGACGGCGTTGGCGTACACGTTGGCCACGTCCAGCAGGAGGAGGGCGTCCGTACGCTCCAGGATCTCGGTGAGGAACGCGCCCTCGTCGAGCTCGTCGCCGGGCCAGTCGAACAGCGCGGCGATGGGCTCGAGGGCGATGGGCACGTCCAGCTCGGCCTGCGTACGCCGCACGTTCGCGACGACCGCGTCCACCGCCTCCCGGCTGCGCGGGACGGGCAGCAGGTGCCCGGCCTCGACGCCGCCCGCCCGGACGAACGCGATGTGCTCGCTGACCATCGGCGCGCCGAGGCGTTGCGCGACCGTGGCCAGGTGCGTCACCCGGGCCGGATCGACGGGCTCGGCGCCGCCCAGGGAGAGCTTCACGCCGTGCGGCACCACGGCGACGCCGCGTTCGCGCAGCTGGGTGAGGCCCAGCGGCAGGTCGCCGTGGGCGTGCACCGACTCGGCGACCACCTCGGCGAAGCGCAGCCCCGGCAGCCCGGTGACGAAGCCGGAGATCTCGGGGCGCCAGCCGATGCCGACGCCGTAGGACGCCGGTGCCGGGCCGCCGGCGGTCCTGCCGGGCGGGCCGTCGTTGGTCCGGCCGGCCGGCTTGCCGGCGGCGTGGTCGGTCGGGCCGGCGCCGGTGGTCATCCGCCGCACCCGCCTCCGCCGCCGCAACCCCCGCCGCCACCGCACGAACTGCCGCCGGAGCAGGAGCTGCTGCTGCCGCAGCTCGAGCTGCTGCCGCTGTCGAAGCTGCTCATCCCGCTGGTCCCGCGGTGGATCTCCGCCTCCGCGGCGAAGGCCGGGTCCATCGAGTACAGCGATGCCGCGCCGAACAGAGCCACGCCCATCGCCGCGCCGGTCGCGCCGTATGTCGCGTACGACGGGGACTGGCGCGGGGACAGGTAGTCGTACTGGCGGCGTACTTGGGCCATGCTCTTGCGGGCCGCGTTCGTCGCGTGCTGCGCACCCTGGCTCAGCTTGAGGGTGACGATGCCGGTGACGGCGAGCGCGAAGAAGAGGAACAGCACCGGCTTGCCGCCGGCGAGACCGGCGAACAGCCGCGCGAGGCCGACGACGAGCAGCGCGAGGCCGGCGAAGGCCCACAGCCGCGCGGTGCGACGTGCGGCCGGAGTCACCGCGAGGCCGTTCGCTTCCAGACCGGCGCGCAGTTGGTCGAGGGCGGAGCGGACCCAGGCGTCGGTGAGGACCTCGCGGGCCCGGATGCGCTTGCCGGCGGCGTTGTAGACCGCCGTGTCCAGCGGGGTGACGCCGCTGGGCATCGGGCCGCTCTGGCACAGGGTCTTGTCCGGGGCGCTGCTGATCGCGCCGGCGCCGCGCAGCCCGCCGAGCGCGGCGTAGACGGCGAGCCGGTCACCGCCGTTGAGGTAAGCGATCTGCTGGGGGCCCAGCTTGTCGACGTGGGCGCCGCGCGTCCCGGCGAACAGGATGCTGCGGTGGACGGCGGCCACCACCGCCACCGTCGCCAGCGCGGCGAGGTAGAGACCGAGGAAGGTCATGCCGGGGATGCCCCAGGTGTCGCCTTGGGCCGCGATAGCCATGTGACCTCCCGTGATAGCAGGGTTGCTGGCCTCATTGTGCAGGTAGGCGCAACGCCGTCACGACCGCCGAACGGCTCCCTCGACCACGTCGAGCACCCGGCTCAGCTCGCCGGCCGGCCGACCGGTCGCCAGGTGCAGCACCAGGCCGTCGTACGCGAGCTCCAGGAACTGGGTCAGCACGTCAACGGGTACGTCGTCGCGCAGCACCCCGGCGTCGCGCTGGCGCTGCAGCCGGTCGCGGGTGGCCGAGGCGATCGCGGCGGAGCGTTCCGCCCAGCGCTTGGCGAACTCGGGGTCGGTACGCAGCCGCCGGGACACCTCCAGCTGGCTGCCGAGCCACCCGGCCGTGTCACCGCTGCCGCCGGCGCGCTCGAGCAGATCGCGCATCACCTGGACCAGGCCGTTGCGGGCGACCGTCTCGACCATGGCGGCGGCGTCGTCCTCGGCCACGGCGAGGAAGAGGGAGTCCTTGTCGCGAAAATGATGGAAAATCGCGCCTCGCGACAATCCGGTCGCCTCCTCGAGGCGGCGGACGGTGGCGCCCTCGTAGCCGTACCGCGCGAAGCAGCCGCGCGCGGCCCCGAGGATCTCGTGGCGGCGGGCCTCTAGCTGGTCCTGGCTTACCCTGGGCACGCCACGATGGTGTCATGACCGTTCCGGCGCTTGCAATCCGTACGTACGGCTTGGCAGGGTTCGGCTCCGGGGCCGACCGTTGTTAACACTGTTGGGCTGTTGGCTCCCGTATTCACTCACGTACAGTGCCCGGGTGCCTCTTGTCTTCCTCGCCCTGGACGACACCCTGCTCGACCGCAGCGGTGCGTTCAAGTTGTGGGCGAAGGGCTTCCTCGACGAGATCGAGGCACCACAGGAAGATCTCGACTGGTTACTCTCCGTCGATGCCGACGGCCTGACGTCCCGGTGGGACCTCGCCGATCTCATCCGCGACCGCTACCAGCTCGACGTGCCGTCGATCGACCTGCGTGAGGAGCTGCTCGAGGGGCCGCTCGCGTACGAGCGGCTCGACCCGCTCGTCGCCTGCGCGCTGCAGATCGCCGGCGACGCCGGGTGGGTGCCCGTCGTGGTCACCAACGGGCCGCACGAGCAGCAGGAGACCCGGATCCGGCGTACGGGCCTGGACCGCTACATCGCCGACTGGGTGATCTCCGAGCAGGCCGGGGTCAGCAAGCCCAACCCGCGCATCTTCGCGCTCGCCGCCCAGCGGGTCCGGATGCGCCTCGCCGGCGCCTGGATCGTCGGCGACAGCCCCGAGGCCGACATCGGCGGCGCTGCGGCCATGGGGCTACCGAGCGTGTGGCTGCACCGGGGCCGGGAGTGGCTCGACAACCGGTTCGCGCCCACCCGCGTCGTCGGCAACGTCATCCAAGGCCTGTCGGCCATCATGGCGACCGGAAAATAGGTTGCGCGCTCCGGGGATCCTCCGGAAGAGTGCACCCGTACGTGCTCCGCAGGTTTCTCGAGAGAAGGGGGTGGACCTCATGGCTGTCGCTGTTCTTCGCCGTGCCCAGGTTCAGAAACTCCCTTCCTTCTCCGAGGAGACCCTCCAGTGCGCGAGCACGACTCTTCCGGCCCCGCAACCATGCGCCGCGGCCGTCGCAAGTTCGACGACGACGAACCCGACTTCGTAAAACGCGGCCGCCTCGAGCCGCAGCTGTCCGAGGACCCCGACCTGCCCGAGACCGGCGACCGCTGGTCCACCTGGGACGGCGCCCTGCACGGACCCGAACCCCGTCCCGGCTGGGTCCGCACCGAACACCGTGCCGTGGACGTCGAGCTGGGCATGCTCAAGACCGGCAAGGAAGCCGACGTCCACCTCGTCCGCCGGTCCGTACCGGACACCGGCGAGGTCAGCCTGCTCGCGGCCAAGCGTTACCGCGACGGCGACCACCGCCTCTTCCACCGCGACGCCGGCTACCTCGAGGGACGCCGGGTCCGCCGGTCCCGCGAGATGCGGGCGATGACCAACCGCACCTCGTTCGGCAAGGAACTCATCGCCGGGCAGTGGGCGGCGGCCGAGTTCGGCGCGCTCACCCGGCTCTGGCAGGTCGGGCAGGAGGGCGGCACGATCTCGGTGCCGTACCCGGCGCAGCTCATCGGCACCGAGCTCATGCTCGAGTTCATCGGCGACTGGGAGACCGGCGAGGCGGCGCCCCGGCTCGCCCAGGTGCGGCCCGGCCGCGAGGACCTCGAGGACCTGTGGCGGCAGATGGTGGACGCGCTCAGCGTGCTGGCCCGGGCCCAGCTCGCGCACGGCGACCTGTCGCCGTACAACACGCTGGTGCACGACGGCCGGCTGGTGCTCATCGACCTGCCGCAGGTCGTGGACGTGATCGCCAACCCCCGGGGCGCGGAGTTCCTCGCGCGCGACGTCCGCAACGTCGCCGCCTGGTTCACCTCCCGCGGGCTCACCGTGAACGCCGACGACCTGATCGAACGGCTCTCGTACGAAGCCGGGCTGCGCTGAGGAGGCCGGGCCCGGACCCGCTCAGCGCGCCCGGGCCCGGTCCGTCTCACTGCAGGTAGTTCTCGACCTCGCTGGTGCTGTGAGCCTGCTCCGCGTCCGGGTCGTTGCCGGATTCCCGCGCGGCCCGGCGCCGGCGCAGCAGGTCCCAGCACTGGTCGAGGGCCTCCTCGACCTCCTTCAGGCGGGTGTGCTCCTCCTCGGCGGTGAGCTTTCCCCGGCTCAGCTGCTGGCGCAGCTCGTGCTCCTCGTCGACCAGGCCGCTGATCCGGCCCAGCACCTCTTTGTCATTCATGCGCCGAGCCTAGCCTCGGGCGGTGTAGCGGGGCGGGCTCCTCCGCTTGGCCGGCCGGCGGCGGAAGCGTCGTACCCCCGCGGCAGGATCCCGGTCATGGCCGAACCCCTCGCCCGCAACGACCTTCTCGTCTGGATCTTCTACGGCATGTTCGGATTCCGCGACCGCTGGTGCGACGCGGACGACGGTGGCGAGTCCATCACGGCGTCCCTGCGGACCGTGGTGGGAGCGTCCACCTACCGCGTCGCGGCGCAGGCCCTCTCGCGCCGTGCCCGGCTCACCGTCCGGCTCTGGCCCGGGCCGCCCCCGCACGAAGCCGGTTGGGACGGCGCCCACGAGATGGAGCTGCACTGCCCGACCGGCGAGATGGTCGCCGACGAGATCACCGGCGGCAGCCCGGAGGTCATCGACCTCGGCGAGCCGGGAGTCTACGGGCTCCGCGCGTCATGGCGGGGCCGCGAAGCGGTCGAGATCGGCTTGGACGACGCGGCCGCCGAGCGCGCGTGGGGCGAGGAGCAGTTCCTCTTCGACATGTGGCGTACGGGGCCGTTGCCACCCGACGACGATGACGAGGAGTTCGAGGAGGAGCTGGCTCACTGGCGATGACCCGGGGATGGGAAGCTCGGGCATGGACTTCCGCTGGGCGTACAAGTCGGCCGCCGCCGTGTTCTCCGATCTGGTCCATCGGCTGCCGGCCGACGGCTGGGACGGTCCGGGGCTGGGGGAGTGGTCCCTGCGCGACCTGGTGGGGCACGTGACGAGCTCGGCGCTGCGGCAGGTGCCGGCGGTGCTCGGCAGCCCGGGCGCCGGGGTGACCGTCGACTCGCCGGAGGGCTACTGGGCCTTCGCCCGGTCCGCGCCGCCCGAGCTCGTCGCGGCGGCCCGGGTCGCGTCCACCGAGGATGCCCGGAGCGCCGGCACCGCGCTCGGCGAACACCCGGCCGAGACGGTGACGGAGCACGCGAGGCAGGCGACGCGCGCGTTGTCGGCTGTGGGGGACGCCGACGTGATCGCGACGCCGGTCGGCGGGATGCGGGTCCGCGACTGGATTCCCACCCGCACCTTCGAGCTGGTCGTCCACGGTCTCGACGTCGCCGCCGCGGCCGGCGTCCCGGTCGAGTACGCGACGGAGGTGGTCGCCGCGGCGACGATCCAGGCGGCCGGGGTCGCGGCCCTCGGCGGGGACGTCACGCTGGTGCTGCGGGCACTGACCGGGCGGGCGAGCCTGGCGCCCGGCTTCTCCGTGGTCTGACACCGGACGCCTCGCCGCTGCTCGCGGGCGGTGGCCGGGCAGCCGGATGCAGCGGTTCGCCGCTGCTCGCGGGCGGTGGCTGGACAGACGGACGCCCCGCCGCCCTTACGGGACGACGGGGCGTTCGCGGGCTGCGTACCGTCAGCTGTTGAGCATCTTGCGCAGGACGTACTGGAGGATGCCGCCGTGGCGGTAGTAGTCCGCCTCGCCGGGGGTGTCGATGCGGACGTCCGCGTCGAACTCCACGCCCGTGTCCGTGCGGACCTTGACCGTGGACGGGATGCCGCCCTCGTTGAGCGCCGTGACGCCCGTGATGGTGAAGGTCTCCGTGCCGGTCAGGCCGAGCGACTCCGCGTTGGTCTTCGCCGGGAACTGCAGCGGGAGGACGCCCATGCCGATGAGGTTGGAGCGGTGGATGCGCTCGTACGACTCGGCGATGACCGCGCGGACGCCGAGGAGCATCGTGCCCTTGGCCGCCCAGTCGCGGGACGAGCCGGAGCCGTACTCCTTGCCGGCCAGGATGACCAGCGGGACGCCGGCCTCCTTGTAGGCCTCCGACGCGTCGTAGATCGTGGTCTGCTCGCCGGTGAGGTGGTTGACCGTGAAGCCGCCCTCGACGCCCGGCACGAGCTGGTTGCGCAGCCGGATGTTGGCGAACGTGCCGCGGATCATGACCTCGTGGTTGCCGCGGCGCGAGCCGTACGAGTTGAACTCGTGCCGGGGGACGCCGTGCTCGGCGAGGTACTTGCCGGCGGGGGAGTCCGGCTTGATGGAGCTGGCCGGCGAGATGTGGTCGGTGGTGACCGAGTCGCCGAGCTTCGCCAGCACCCGCGCGCCGGTGATGTCCACGACCGGCGCCGGGGTGGCCGCCATGCCCTCGAAGTACGGGGGCTTGCGCACGTAGGTCGACTCCTCGGCCCAGGCGAACGTGTCTCCGGTCGGGGTCGGCAGCGACTGCCACTGCTCGTCGCCGGCGAAGACGTCCGCGTACGCCGCGCTGAAGCCCTCGGCGCCGATCGCGGAGGCGATGACGTCGTCGATCTCCTTGGCGCTCGGCCAGATGTCGGCGAGGTAGACCGGCTTGCCGTCCGAGCCGGTGCCGAGCGGCTCGGTCGTGATGTCCAGGTCCATCGTGCCGGCCAGCGCGTACGCGACGACGAGCGGCGGGGAGGCCAGGTAGTTCATCTTGATGTCGGGGTTGATCCGGCCCTCGAAGTTGCGGTTGCCGGAGAGCACCGAGACGGCGGTGAGGTCGGCCTCGTTGACCGCGGCGGAGACCGCCTCGGGCAGCGGGCCGGAGTTGCCGATGCAGGTGGTGCAGCCGTAGCCGACCAGGTTGAAGCCGATCTTGTCCAGGTACGGCGTGAGGCCGGCCCGGTCGTAGTAGTCCATGACGACCTTGGAGCCCGGCGCCAGCGTGGTCTTGACCCACGGCTTGCGGGTGAGGCCGCGCTCGACGGCGTTCTTGGCCAGCAGCGCCGCGCCGATCATGACCTGCGGGTTCGAGGTGTTGGTGCAGGACGTGATGGCCGCGATGCCGACGAAGCCGTGGTCCAGCTCGAACTCCGTGCCGTCCTCGCCGACCACCCGGGTGGGCTTCGACGGGCGGCCGTTCGCGCCGGTCGCCGCGCTGAAGATGTGCGGCTTGTCCGCCTCGTCCTCGACCGCGTTCGCCGGCGGGTCGCTGGCCGGGAACGACTCGGCGCTGGCCTCGTCGGCGTGGCCCTCGGCCTGCACGTAGTTGGTGAGCGCCTCGCGGAACATCGTCTTGGCGGCGTTCAGCGGCACGCGGTCCTGCGGGCGCTTCGGGCCGGCGAGCGACGGGACGATCGTGGACAGGTCCAGCTCGAGGCGCTCGGAGTAGTCGGGCTCCGCGTTCGGGTCGAGCCAGAGGCCCTGGCGCTTCGCGTACGCCTCGACGAGCTTGACCTGCGCCTCGGAGCGGCCGGTGAGCTTGAGGTACTTGATGGTCTCGTCGTCGATCGGGAAGATCGCGACGGTCGAGCCGTACTCCGGCGACATGTTGCCGATGGTGGCGCGGTTGGCCAGCGGCACGGCGCTGACGCCGGGGCCGTAGAACTCGACGAACTTGCTGACCACGCCGTGCTCGCGGAGCATCTCGGTGATCGTGAGGACGAGGTCGGTGGCGGTGGTGCCGGCCGGCATCTCGCCGGAGAGCTTGAAGCCGACGACGCGCGGGATCAGCATGCTGACCGGCTGGCCGAGCATGGCCGCCTCGGCCTCGATGCCGCCGACGCCCCAGCCGAGCACGCCCAGGCCGTTGACCATCGTGGTGTGCGAGTCGGTGCCGACGACGGTGTCCGGGTACGCCTGCCCGTTGCGCTCCATGATCGTACGGGCCAGGTACTCGATGTTGACCTGGTGCACGATGCCGGTGCCGGGCGGGACGACCTTGAACTCGTTGAACGCGGTCTGGCCCCAGCGCAGGAACTGGTAGCGCTCGCGGTTGCGCTGGTACTCCAGCTCGACGTTGCGGGCGAAGGCGTCCTCGCGGCCGAACAGGTCGGCGATGACCGAGTGGTCGATGACCAGCTCGGCCGGGGCGAGCGGGTTGACCTTCGTCGGGTCGCCGCCGAGGTCGTTGACGGCCTCGCGCATGGTGGCCAGGTCGACCACGCAGGGCACACCGGTGAAGTCCTGCATGAGGACCCGGGCCGGGGTGAACTGGATCTCCACGCTCGGGTCGGCGGTGGGGTCCCAGCCGCCGAGGGCGCGGATGTGGTCGGCGGTGATGTTCGCGCCGTCCTCCGTGCGGAGCAGGTTCTCCAGGAGGATCTTCAGGCTGTAGGGGAGCCGCTCGTGCCCCTCCACCTTGTCGATCGTGAAAATCTCGTAGCTCGCGTCATCGACGCGCAGCTCGCTCTTCGCACCAAAGGTGTCGAGGCTGGCCACGTCATCTCCTTCACACCCAGCGACCGTGAGTAGTCCTCAGCAGTCTGTCGCACCGGCGACGGCCACCCGTCGGTTAGGCACACCTAACCCACGGTCCGCGTCTTCCGTAAACCGTACGTCCGTCTTGCTATAGCGTGCAAGCCGGGGCGAGGTTTACGAACGGGGAGCGCCGGGAACGCTGCGTCCCGTGAAGGCGCCCACGGACCTCGAGAACCTCACCGACTTCTTCGACCGCTACGGCTCCGCGCTGACCAGGGGCGACGTGGCGGGAGTGGCCGGCTGCTACGCGTTGCCGGGCATGGTGGTCGCCGACTCGTACAGCTTCACGTTCGCCTCGCCCGCGGCCGTCGCGTTGTCGTTCCTCGGGGCCGCGCCGGCGTACCGGGAGCAGCAGATCGTGGCCGCCCACGCGCAGATCCGCGACGTGCAGCGGCTCAGCGAGGTGCTCGCCATGGTCGCCGTCGAGTGGGAATACCTCGACAGCTGCGGCAACGCCGTCCCGGGCGAGCGCTACCGCTACCTGATCCGGGCCGACGCGGAGGGCCCGCGGATCACCACGGTGATCGCCACGCCCGGAAATTGACGCACCCCGGTGCCATAGTGTCCAGGTGAGCACGATCGAGATCACCCGGCCTGCCGAGGCCCCGACCACGCTGTGCCGGCCGCAGTGGCTCGTGGTGCACTACCGGCGCGACGACAGCCGCTACGACGACTGGTTCCTGCACGCGTGGGGTGACATCGATCCGTCCGCCGAGCGGGGCTTCCCCGGCGGTCACCCGTTCGCCGGCGAGGATGCGTACGGGCGCTTCGCCTGGGTCCGGCTCGACGGCTCCGCGCGCCGGGTCGGCTTCCTCGTCGTCGACTGCGCCGGCGTCAAGGACGTGGCCGAGGACCGGCACGTCGACCCCGCGCTCACCCCCGAGGTCTGGCTGCGGCCCGGCGACACCGAGATCTACCCGTCGGCCGAGGCCGCGGGCTTGCCCGAGCCGGTGGCCGTGGACGACGGCCATGCCGTCATCCACTACCACCGACCCGGCGGTGACTACAGCGGGTGGGGCATGCACGCCTGGGAGGGCACCCCGCACAAACCGCAGTGGGGTACGCCTCTGCTTCCGGCGGCGTGGGACTCGTTCGGCGCCGTGTTCCGGGTTCCCGTCCGGCCCGACGCCGCGGGCGTGCGCTTCGTGATCCACCACGGCGACCACAAGGACCTGCCCGAGGATCAGCGCCTCGATCTCACGTGGGCCCGCGAAGTGTGGATCATTTCCGGTAACACTGCGCCCGTACATCCGGATCTTCGGTCTTTGGGTCCGGAGCTGGACCCGGCGCGGGCGCTGGCGGTCTTCGTCGACCGCACCACCATCGCCCTTCCCGGCCGGCTGGCCGACCTGGCCGGGTCGTTCGCGCTGGTCGGCGCGCCGGACGGCGGGCTGCGCCGCGACGGTGACGAGCTGGCCGGCGAGCGCACCACGCTGCCGCTGACCGCGCGGCCCGGCGGCCTCTTCCAGGCGCAGAGCCGGCGCTTCCCGCACCTGCGGGCCTACCGCGCGTTCGCCGTGCCGGAGCTGGGCGACGCGGCGCTGGGGCACCTGCTGCGCGGGCAGCTGCTGCTGGTCGGCCGCGACCACGCCGGGCACGTCGCGGTGGTCACGGCCGTGCAGCTGCCGGGCGTGCTCGACGACCTGTACGCGGACGCCGCCGACGTCGAGCTCGGCGTGATCATGGACGAGGAGAGGCCGGCGCTCGCGGTGTGGGCGCCGACGGCGCGGGCCGTGTCGCTGGAGCTGTCGCGCACGCCGGGCGACGACGAGCCCAAGATCCTGCCGATGGACCGGGACCCGGTGACCGGTGTCTGGAACATCGCGGGCAAGCGCAAATGGATCGGGCGCTACTACCGTTACCGTGTCGAGGTGTGGCATCCCGCCGCGCAGCGCGTCGTGACCACCAGCGTCACCGATCCCTATTCGCTGTCGCTGTCGGCCGACTCGACCCACAGTCAGATCGTCGATCTCGACGACCCCGAGCTGAAGCCGCCCGGTTGGGACACGCTCGCGCGCCCGGCAGCCGTCCCGCCGGCCCGCATGCAGATCGCCGAGGTGCACGTCCGCGACTTCTCCATCGCCGACGAGACCGTGCCGCCCGAGCACCGCGGCACCTACCTCGCTTTCGCCGCCGAGGACACGGCCGGCATGCGGCACCTGCGGATGCTCGCCGACGCCGGGCTGACCCACGTGCACCTGCTGCCCGCGTTCGACTTCGCCACCGTGCCGGACCGGCGCGCCGACCAGGCCCTGCCGCGGTGCGAGCTCGCGTCCTTCCCGCCCGACTCACCCGAGCAGCAGCGCGCCGTCATGGCCGTCGCCGACGAGGACGGCTTCAACTGGGGCTACGACCCGCTGCACTACACCGCCCCCGACGGCAGCTATTCGACCGACCCGTGCGGGAGCGCGCGCGTCCTCGAGTTCCGCCGCATGGTCGCCGGCCTGCACGCCGCCGGGCTCCGCGTGATCATGGACGTGGTCTACAACCACACGATGGCCGACGGGCTGGCGCCGTTCAGCGTGCTCGACCGGGTCGTGCCCGGCTACTACCACCGGATGCTCGACGACGGCACGGTCGCCGAGTCGACGTGCTGCTCCAACACCGCGCCCGAGCACATGATGATGGGCCGGCTCGTCGTCGACTCCGTCGTCACCTGGGCGCGGCACTACCGGGTGGACGGCTTCCGCTTCGACCTCATGGGCCACCACCCGCGCGCCAACATCCTCGAGACCCGGGTGACGCTCGACCACCTCGACGGCGGCCGCGACATCTACCTGTACGGCGAGGGCTGGAACTTCGGCGAGGTCGCGTACGACGCCCGCTTCGCCCAGGCCACCCAGGTCAACATGGCCGGCACCGGCATCGGCACGTTCGACGACCGGCTGCGTGACGCGGTCCGCGGCGGCGGTTCGTTCGGCGACGACCCCACGGTGCAGGGCTTCGCCACGGGGCTCGGCTCGACCACCCCGCTCGCCGTGCACGACCGGATCAAGGTGGGGCTGTCGGGGGCGCTGGCCACGTACCGCTTCACCACCCACACCGGCGCCGAGCAGAGCGGCGCGCAGATCGACTACAACGGCTCGCCGAGCGGGTACGCCGCCTCGCCGGGGGAGTGCGTGGCGTACGTGGACGCCCACGACAACGAGATCCTGTACGACGCGATGGCCTTCAAGCTGCCCCGCGACCTGCCCATGATCGACCGCGCCCGCATGCAGGTCCTCGCGCTGTCGCTCGTCGTGCTCGGGCAGGGGGTCGGCTTCGTGGCGCTCGGCAGCGAACGGCTGCGCTCCAAGTCGCTCGACCGCAACTCGTACAACTCCGGCGACTGGTTCAACCAGATCCGCTGGGACACCGCCCAGGGCAACGGCTTCGGCCTCGGCCTGCCCCCGGCACAGGACAACGAGGACAAGTGGCCGTGGGCCCGCCCCCTGCTCGCCGACCCGGCGCTGATCCCGTCCGCCGAGATCATCGACCTGACGGCGGCCCGGTACGCCGAACTCCTGCGCATCCGCCGTTCCACCCCGGTCTTCGGCCTGCCCACCGCCGACGAGGTCGAACGCCGCCTCACCTTCCCGCTCGGCGGCCCCCGCGAGACCCCGGGCGTGATCGTCATGTGCCTCGACGGCACCGGCCTGGACCAGCGGTGGAGCGCGGTGGTCGTGGTCTTCAACGCGACGGAGTCGACGGCTGCGGAGGTCGTGCCGCAGCTGCGGGGGGTGGACCTGGAGCTGCATCCGGAGCTGGTGGGATCCGCGGATGCTCTGCTGCGGACGGCGTCGGCCACGGCCTCACCGGAGGGCGCGACGCTGACCGTGCCGGCGCGGTCGGTCGCCGTCTTCGTCGCCGGTCTGGAGTGACCCCGGTCCGCCCGATGGAGAGCGGCGGGCGGGCGGATCTCCCCTCCGCCACGCCGGCTTGAGCTGATCCCGGCGATCCGGAATCATGGCGGACCGGTCGCGCCGCTCCTCGGCGTGCCGGAATCGAGAGGAAGAGCATCGTGCGCATCCGACGAGGCGCGGCGGCATGGGCGGCACTCGCGGCGACAGCCCTCGCCGGCGGCTGCACCTCCTCCTCGGACTCCGACCGTCAGCCCGCTCCGACGACGCCCGCCTCCCCACCCGCGTGGACGGAGCCGGCGAACTACGTGTTCGTGGTGCAGCGGCAATGCGAAGGCCGGCAACCCCTCGGCACCTATCGGGTGACCGTGCGGGACGGCGCGGTGGCCGAGGCCGACCGTATCGACGGCAGAACCGCCATCGGCGAGGAGGAGATCGACGTCCCGACGCTGGGCGGCCTGCTCGACCTGGCCCGTACCGCCGCCGACGACGGCGGCACGATGTCGACCAGCGCGGACCCGGTGGACGGCCACCCGGTGACGGTGTCCTTCGACGTGTCCGAGAACGGCGACAACGCCGAGGACACGTGCTTCCACATCACCGAGTACGCGCCCGCTTCGTAGCACCTTCCAAGCAGGACCCGGGGGTCGTCGCACGACCCCGAGCCCGCCGTCGCGGCCCGGGCCGGCGGCTGGTTGTTGTCGTGGTGCGGTCCGCCGGGACGTGCCCGGGCGCCTCACCCCGGGCGCCTCACCCCGGGCGCCTCACCCCGGGCGCCTCACCCCGGGCGCCTCACCCCGGGCGCCTCACCCCGGGCGCCTCACCCCGGGCGTCTTACCCTGGGCGTTTCGCCCTCGGCTCTTCGCCCTCGGCCCGTCGTCCTCGGCATCGCCGGCCGCTCGCGGTCGTCGCCGGTCTCCACTGGCGATCGTTGTTGTCCGCATGTGCCCGGCGGTGGGGCTACCGCGTCCCCAGCACGAGCCGACGCGTGTGGCGCGGGTCATCGCGACGAGGTGTGGTGGGGCCGGGAGACGAGGTGTGGTGGGGCCGGGATCGGTGGCGGGCCGGTCAGGTCCGGGCGGGTTCGAAGAGCTCGACGGGGTTGCCGGCCGGGTCGTCCATGACGATCTGGCGTCCGCCCGGGCCCGTGACGACGTCGCTGCGGAACCCGACACCGGCCGTGCGCAGCCGGGCCACCTCGGCGTCGATGTCGGCGACGATCAGGTGGATGCGGTTCCAGCCGCCCGGTTGGGGGCGGCGTCCGTCCGGCATGGCGCGGCCGGCGGAGCTGGCCGGGCCGGACAGCAGCAGCCGCAGGTTGCCGCGCCGGACGTCGGCGAACGCGGGCAGGAACGTGGTGATCGGGGTGAAGCCGAGGTGGCCGGTGTAGAAGTCGAGGGCGGCGGCAACGTCGTCGACGAGGTAGCGCACGCTGACGGTGCCGTCCTCCGCTGGGCTGGTCATGATGCCTTCTCCGATCTGTCGGCGAGGGTGTGCAGCAGGAAGCCGACACGCCTGGCGAGGTCGTCGGCGACCCGCTGGAACGCGGGCGGGCTCCCGGGATCCGCGGCTGGATCCGGGATGCTCCAGTGCACCGGCCGCGGGTGACCCGGAAACTCCGGGCAGATCTCCTTGACGCGGTCGCACAGGGTGATCACGCGGTCGAACCGCTGACCGCTGAACTGGTCGAGGTGCTTGGGCGTGGCCCGGGACAGGTCGATGCCGCGTTCCGCCATGACGCTCACCGCGTACGGATGGACGGGCTTGGGTTTGCTGCCGGCGCTGAAAGCCTGCACGCTCCCGGCGGTGCGGTGCCGCAGCAGTGCTTCGGCCATCTGCGAGCGCGAGCTGTTGCCCGTGCACAGGAACAACACCCGTCCGGCCGGTGAGGCGGCGGCGGTCGGCGGGGCGAGTCGCAGACCGGGATGCAGGGCCGATCCCGTGCCGGACAGCAGGTCTCCGCAGCGAGCCAGGTCGAGCGAGTAGTACATGTCACGGGCGTCGGCGCTGCTGCGCCGTGTGGTCACCAGCTCGGCTCTGCGCAGCTTGCCCAGGTGATAGGAGACGAGGTTCTGCGGCTGACCGAGCAGGGCGGTCAGCTCGTGCACGGCGAGGTCGCCGCGGGCCAGCTCGCTGAGGAGCCGCCACCGCACCGGATGCCCGGCGGCGGTCACGAATCCGGGCGGTGCCGCGGTATCGCGTGCCTCTGGCGTCACCTCGGCAGATTACATCAATTTGATTTGATGCAGTAGGGGGAGCGGGATGGGTGGGCTCTGGAGCGCGGCTGGCGGCTGGGCGGGCGCCGCAGGTGGCTGGGCGGGCGCCGCAGGTGGCTGAGCCGGCGCCGCTGGCGGCTGGGCGGGCGCGGCAGGTGGCTGAGCGGGCGCGGCAGGTTGCTGGACGCGCCGGCAGGTGGCTGGACGCGCCGGCAGGTGGCTACCGGGGCGCGGCAGGTAGCTGCAGGGGCGCGGCAGGGGGCCGGGCGGCGCCCCCGGCGGGCGGGGTTGGCTGTCAGGCCTGGTCGGCGGCCAGGCGGGCGCCGAAGGTCAGCATGGCGATGCCCGTGATCCCGTCGAGGGCTCGGCGTACCGGGCGGCGTTCGAGGATCCGGCGTGCTCTGTGCAGCATCGTGGACAGCGTCAGCAGGTAGGTCAGCGACAGGACGGCGTGGGTCATGGCCAGGGCCGGCAGCAGCGGCGGGCCGGCGTCCGGGGTGAGGAACTGGGGGAGGATCGCCAGGTAGAACATCAGGACCTTGGGGTTGGTGATGTTCGACAGGAATCCTTGCCGCCAGCCGTTCGCCGCTTCGGCGCCGGTGTGGGCCGGAGGTGCGTACCGGCCGCGGGCGGCTGAGCGCAGCGCCTGGATGCCGAGGTACACCAGGTACAGCGCGCCCACCCATTTGATGGTCTGGAAGACGGGCTGGGCTCGGACGATGAGCGCGCCGAGGCCGGCGACGGCTGCGCCGCCCTGGATCGCGTTCGAGGTGGCCACGCCGGTTGCCGACCACATGCCGCGGCGGCGGCCGCCCGACACCGTGTTGGCGGTGACGACCGCGAAGTCCGGGCCCGGGATGAGCACGACGACCGTGGCGAAGGTCAGGAACGTTGCGTAGGTGTGCCAGCCCATGCGCTCGACGCTAACCCGCGTGCGGGGCGCCGACCGGCGGGATTCGGACATGGCATTCCGGGCCGACGGCGGCGGAGGCGGAAGGCAGCGAGGAGCGTGGCAAGCTGCGCCGAAAGAAGGTAGCGGAGGAGCGTAAGCAGGTAGCGGAAAGAAGAAGGCCTCCCGCGAGAGCCGGGAGTCGAGCGGCAGCCCGGCAGCGCAAGCCAGCCGGGAGGCGCGGGAGGCCTCGAAGCGGGAGCGTCTACTCCGGCAGGCGAGGGCCGGCTTCTCGCTGCGCCGCCAGCCACGCCTCGACCTCCGCCGAGGACCGCGGCAGGCCTGCCGACAGGTTGCGGCAGCCGTCCGCCGTCACGACGACGTCGTCCTCGATGCGTACGCCGATGCCGCGCAGCTCCTCCGGGACCAGGTCGTCCTCCGGCTGGAAGTAGAGGCCCGGCTCGACCGTGAGGACGTAGCCCTCCTGCAGCGCGCCGTCGCGGTAGGTCTCCTTGCGGGCCGCGGAGCAGTCGTGGACGTCGATGCCGAGCATGTGGCCGAAGCCGTGCAGGGTCCAGCGGCGGTAGACGGTGGAGTTCTCCGACATGGCCTCGTCCACGCTGACCGGGAGCAGGCCGAGGTCGGCGAGGCCCTCGGCGAGCACGCGCATGCAGGTGAGGTGGACGTCGCGGAACTTGACGCCCGGCTTGACCGCGTCCATGCCGGCCTGCTGGGAGGCGTGGACGATGTCGTACACCTGGCGCTGCAGCGGGGTGAAGGTGCCCGAGACCGGGACCGTGCGGGTCACGTCGGCGGTGTAATACGTGCGGCCCTCGACGCCCATGTCCATGAGCAGCAGCTCGCCCGGCTTGGTGACGCCGGTGTTGCGGACCCAGTGCAGGATCGTCGCGTGGGCGCCCGCGCCGACGATGCTGCCGTAGCCGACGTCGTTGCCGTCGTGCCGGGCGCGCAGCGCGAAGACGCCCTCGAGCAGACGTTCCTTCACGCCGCGGTCGGCGGGCAGGACGCGAGCCACGTCCTCGAAGCCGCGGACCGTGGCGTCGATCGCCTCCTGGAGCTGGGCGATCTCCCACTCGTCCTTCACGAGCTTGAGCTCGGAGATCACCGCGGCCAGGGCGCGGTCGCGCCGCACCTGCGGGTCCGGGTCGTAGGCCAGGATCGCGCGGTCGACGGCCGGGTCGAGGCCGCGCAGCACCCGGGTGCGCGCCGGGGCGCAGTCGGCGAGGGCCTTGCCGAGCTCGCTGTACGGCGCGGTCTCCAGGCCGAGCTCGGTGGAGCGCTCGGCGAGGGTGTGCCGGCGGCCGACCCACAGCTCGCCGTTGCGGCTGCGGAAGAACGCGTCGGTGTCCTTGGAGTTGCGGTCGTGGGTGTAGAGCACGGCGTCGTGGCCGGAACCGCTCGGGCGCATGATCAGTACGCCGTCGGGGTCGCTGTCGCCGGTCAGGTACGCGAAGTCGCTGCCGGGCCGGAAGGGGTAGTCGGTGTCGTTGGCGCGGACCTTCTCGTTGCCGGTCGGGATGATCAGCGTCTCGCCCGGGAACGCGTCGGAGAGCGCGGCGCGGCGCTTCGCGTGGTTGGGCGCCTCGGGCCGGGCGGTGACCTCCAGCCGGTCCTCACGCCAGCCGTCCCGCATGAACTGCAGGAACGCCTCCGGGAAGTCCGGGTCGTGCGACTCCGTCCTCGGGGTCGTCGTGCCGTCACCCTGCTCAGCCATCGTGGCCCTCCCGTCTCGCGTCCGTAGCAGACGTTACCGCCTCCCACCGACGGAAAACCGTACGGATCCGCCGCCCAAGATCATCAAGGGGGTCAGGCGGGCAGGGTGAGGCAGGCCACGCGCGGTCCGGCCGTCCCGGCGTCCTTTCCGGTACGGGTGCGCTCGGCGTGGACGACCAGCGAGCGCGGCGGGCGTGCCGGGTCGAACGTCCAGTCCTGCGCCGACGTCACCGTGGCGGCTCCCCGCACGTCCGCGGTGAAGTCGAGCCACACCTCGTTGTGCGGGTTGGCGTACACGGGGTCGGCCGAGGGCTTCGACGGGGCGATGTCGTGCTGGTAGTGGGGACCGGCGTCGTCGGGTACGGACGTGCACGACCCGGTGTGGAGGTGGGCCCCGTACGCCCGCCGCGGCACCATGCCGGTGACGCTCAGCCGTACGCGGACGCCCTGGTTCGTGGTGTCGATCGTGACCTCGGCCGTCGCGCCGGGCGGGACCACCGCGGGGTCGTACGTGATCGCGCGGGTGCCGTCCGGTGCCGGCAGGAACGTGCCGGTGGTGGTGTTCTGGTTCAGCGGCGCGCCGTCCGACGGGCCCGGGGCGGCCGTGGGGGAGCCGCCGCCGGTGACCATCCAGGGCGTGCCGGGCGGCGGCGGCTGAGCCGTCACGCCGGCGGGGCCGGTGCCGCCGGACCCGGCGCATCCGGCGAGCGCCGCGACGGCGGTGATCAGGAGCGGCAGGGCGAGACGCATGACCAAATCATGTCAAACGGGCAGTAAATGGACGAGCATCGGGCAGGTGCTAGCTTTCTCGCGCCGCGGGCGCGAGGCTGACGGCATCGCGACACCGCGCCGTGCGGCGAGGCCACGGCATCGCCGCGGCGCGTCGCAAGGCTGGGCTGACGGGCATGACGGCGGCGCGTCGCGAACGCGAGGCTGACGAGGATTGCGCCGTCCATGCCGTGCGGCGACGCCGACGGCATGGACGGCGCCACGTGGAGGGGATCGGAATGGGTTACGCGGTGGTGCTCGGGGAAGCGCTCGTGGATCTCCTGGAGGCCGAGCGCGACGGCGAGTTGATCTACCGCCAGGCGATCGGCGGCGCGCCGCTGAACGTGGCGGTGGGTGCCACCCGGCTCGGCGGTGAGGTGCGGTACGTGGGTTCGCTCGGCAACGACACCCTCGGCGACCGCATCGCCGCGTTCCTGCGTCAGAGCGGCGTGGGCACCACCTCGACGACCCGGGTGGGCGTGCCCACCACGCTGGCGGTCACGACGTTCGAGGGTGCCGAGCCGACATTCCAGTTCTACGGCGAGCCGCCCTCGTACTCGCTGGTCGAGCCCGACGACGTGGACGAGGCGATGGTCGCCGGCGCGGCCGTGCTCTACGCCGGGTCGATCGCGCTGATGCGCGAGCCGTTCCTCTCGGCCGCGCGCAAGGCCTGGGCCGTCCCGGGCCCGCTGCGGGTCTTCGATCCCAACGTACGCCCGAAGCTGCTCCCCGACGCCGCGGCGGTCACCGCCCTGCGCGACCTCGTCGAGGGCTTCTTCGCCACCGCGGACCTCGTCAAGCTGAGCTCCGCCGACGCCGACGTGCTGTGGGAGGGCGCCGGCCCGGCCGCGGCCGCCGAGCACATCCTCAAGCTGGGCGCGCGCGCCGCGGTGGTGACGTGCGGCTCCAAGGGCGCGTACGTGGCGGCGGCCGACGGCGCGGCGATGCTGCCGGCGCCGTCGGTGAACGCGGTCGACGCGACGGGTGCGGGCGACTCGGTGATGGGCGCGCTGGTGCGGCGGCTGCTCGCCGACGGCATGCCCACCGGCGTCGCGGGCTGGCAGGCCTACGTGACGTTCGCGCTGGCCGTGGCCGGCCTGGTGTGCGAGCGTCCCGGCGGTGCGGTGGCCATGCCGACGTACGAGGAACTCACCGCCCGTTGGGGCGCGCTGATCTAGCTGCGATCTAGCTGTACTGACCACGGACGTTGGTGACGGGAAGATCTTGTAAAAGGTGAGGGCCTTCGGGTTCGGTGTGGATTGCGACGTCCTACCCCGAACCGTGG
>NZ_JBFAQM010000043.1:0-62334 GCF_040677315.1 Actinoplanes sp. NPDC049316
CGCAGCCCTGATCTACGACGAGCAGCTGAACCCGAAGGGCCAGTACGACGTGCTGCAGCAGGATCTGGCGCTCGCCTCGGGCGCCCCGCACCGCTACGGCCGGGGCATCGGGCACTGAGCATGCGAAAGGGTGGTGGCCGCTCGGCGGGGCGGCCACCACCCTTTCATCCCCTTTTCACCCTCCGGCCGGCGCCGCTCGCACAGCGCCGGCTCGGACACTCAGCGGGAGGCGCCGGAGCGGCGCTTGGTCCACACGTCGAAGGCCACCGCGGCGAGCAGGACCGCGCCCTTGACGAGCATGACCTGCTCGCTGGGGGCACCGATCAGGCTCATGCCGTTGTTGATGACACCCATGATCAGGCCGCCGGTGATCGCGCCGACCACCTTGCCGACGCCGCCCTGCACCGCCGCACCGCCGATGAAGGCGGCCGCGATGGCGTCGAGCTCGAACGCGTTGCCGGCGGTCGGGTTGGCCTGGTTCAGCCGCCCGGCGAAGATGATGCCGGCGAGCGCGGACAGCACGCCCATGTTGACGAAGAGCCAGAAGACGACGCTCTTGACCTTGACGCCGGAGAGCGTGGCGGCCTGCAGGTTGCCGCCCACGGCGTAGATCTGGCGCCCGAAGACCGCTCGGTTGGTCATCACCGAGTACCCGATCACCAGCACCGCCAGCAGCACCAGCACCCAGGGCAGGTTGCGGAACCGGGCCAGCTGCACGACCACGAACATGAGGATCACCGAGGCGATCGCGATCTTCGCGATGAACAGCGGCAGCGGCTCGACCGCCTGCAGGTACTGCTGGCGGGCCGCCCGGGTACGCCACTGGGTGTAGACGATGGCGGCGACGGCGAGCAGGCCGACGAGGATGCTGAAGAAGTCGGCGCCGCCGAGCGCGCCGAGGCCGATGTTGCCCAGGTAGCCGTCGGTGAAGCCGTTGGCCAGGGTCCGCACCTCGTCCGGGAACGGGCCGATGCCCCGGTTGCCCAGGATCATCAGCGTGACCGCCCGGAACAGCAGCATGCCGGCCAGCGTGACGATGAACGCCGGGATGCCGAAGTACGCGATCCAGTACCCCTGCCAGGCGCCGATGGCGCCGCCGAAGATCAGCGTGACGATGAGGGCCAGCGGCCAGGGCACGTCCCAGTTGACCATCATGACCGCGGCGAACGCGCCGGTCGCCGCCACCACCGAGCCGACCGAGAGGTCGATGTGCCCGGCGATGATCACCATGATCATGCCGATCGCCAGGATCAGGATGTACGAGTTCTGCACCACGATGTTGCTGATGTTCTGCGGGGCGAGCATGTCGCCGCCGGTCAGCACCGTGAAGAGCAGCACGATCAGCGCGAACGCGATGTAGATGCCGCTCTGCCGCAGGTTGAAGTTGAACCGCCGCGGCGAGTCGCCCGGCTCGGACGCCGAGGGCGTGCCGAGCGCCAGGTCGGCGTTCGTGGGTGCCACGCTCGTCACGGCGCGACCTCCTGTCCGATGGTCATGAGGGTCATGAGGCCTTCTTGGGTGGCGTCGGCGCGGGACACCTCACCGGTGATCCGTCCCTCCGACAGGGTGTAGATACGGTCGCAGAGACCGAGCAGCTCGGGCAGCTCGCTGGAGATCACGAGCACGCCCTTGCCCTCGTCGGCGAGGCGGTTGATGATCGTGTAGATCTCGTACTTCGCGCCCACGTCGATGCCCCGGGTGGGCTCGTCGAGGATCAGCACGTCCGGATCGGTGAAGATCCACTTCGACAGCACGACCTTCTGCTGGTTGCCGCCGGAGAGCTTGCCGGTGACGCTCGCGACGCTGGGCGCCTTGATGTTCATCGACTGCCGGTACTCGTCGGCGACCTTGAACTCCTCGTTGTCGTCGACCCAGCCGCCCTTGGCGAGCTTGCGCAGCCCGGCCGCGGAGACGTTGCGCTTGATGTCCTCGATGAGGTTGAGGCCGTAGCGCTTGCGGTCCTCCGTCGCGTACGCGATGCCGTGGTCGATGGCGTCGCGGACCGACCGCAGGTGCACCTCCTTGCCGTCCTTGAAGACCCGGCCGGAGATGTTCGCGCCGTACGAGCGGCCGAAGACGCTCATCGCCAGCTCGGTGCGGCCGGCGCCCATCAGCCCGGCCAGGCCGACGATCTCGCCCCGGCGCACGGTGAGGTTGGCGTCGCGGACGACGACCCGGCCGTGCTGGGTGGGGCTGTGCACCGTCCAGTCCTCGATGCGCAGCACCTCCTCGCCGACGTGCGACTCGTGCGGCGGGAACCGGTGGTCGAGGTCGCGGCCCACCATGCCCGAGATGATCTTGTCCTCGGTGACCTCGTCGTCCACGATGCTCATCGTCTTGATGGTGCGCCCGTCGCGCAGGATCGTGACCCGGTCCGCGATGGCCATCACCTCGTTGAGCTTGTGCGAGATGATCACGCAGGTGATGCCCTGGTCGCGCAGCCCGCGGAGCAGGCCGAGCAGATGCTCGGAGTCCTCGTCGTTGAGCGCCGCGGTGGGCTCGTCGAGGATCAGCAGCCGCACCTCCTTGGAGAGCGCCTTGGCGATCTCGACGAGCTGCTGCTTGCCGACGCCCAGGTCGATCACCTCGGTGGTCGGGTTCTCCCGCAGGCCGACCCGGCGCAACAGGTCCGCCGCCGCCGCGTTGGTCCTGTTCCAGTCGATGAATCCCCGGCTGGCCTGCTCGTTGCCGAGGAAGATGTTCTCCGCGATCGACAGGTTGGAGGCGAGCGCCAGCTCCTGGTGGATGATGACGATGCCGCGGCTCTCACTGTCGCGGATGCCGGAGAACCGGCACGGCTCGCCGGCGAAGATGATCTCTCCGTCGTACGAGCCGTGCGGGTACACGCCCGACAGCACCTTCATCAGCGTGGACTTACCGGCGCCGTTCTCCCCGCAGATCGCGTGGATCTCGCCCTGGCGCACGTCCAGCGTGACGTCCTGCAGGGCCTTGACGCCGGGGAACGTCTTGGTGATGCCCTGCATGTGAAGGATGGTGTCGGCGCCGGTCACTTCAGGTCGGCCTCGGTGTAGTAGCCGGAGTCGACGAGCTCCTTCTTGTAGTTGGTCTTGTCGACGATCACCGAGTCCAGCAGCATCGACGGGACGACCTTGACACCGTTGTTGTAGTCCTTGGTGTTGTTGGTCTGCGGGGTCTGGCCCTTGAGCACCGCGTCGGCCATCTCGACGGTGGTCTTGGCCAGCGCCCGGGTGTCCTTGTAGATGGTGCTGTACTGCTCACCCTTGATGATCGACTTGACCGACGCCTGCTCGGCGTCCTGGCCGGTGACGATCGGGTACGGCTGGCCGGCGGTGCCGTAGCCGTTGCTCTTCAGCGCCGACAGGATGCCGATCGACAGGCCGTCGTAGGGCGAGAGCACACCGTTGACCTTGGCGCCGCTGCGGTACGTCGAGGTCAGCAGGTTCTCCATCCGGTCCTGGGCCACCTTCGGCTGCCAGCGCAGCGTCGCGACCTGCTTGAAGTCGGTCTGGTTGCTCTTGACGACCAGGGTCTTGTCGTCGATGTACGGCTGGAGCACGCTCATCGCGCCGTTGAAGAAGAACGTGGCGTTGTTGTCGTCCGGCGAACCGGCGAACAGCTCGATGTTCAGCGGGCCCTTCGCGCTGCCCTTGGAGCCGTCGGCGTTGAGCACCTTGAGCCCGGTCAGCAGCGACGTCGCCTGCTGCACGCCCACCTTGAAGTTGTCGAAGGTGGCGTAGTAGTCGACGTTGGGGCTGTTGCGGATCAGGCGGTCGTACGCGATGACCGGGATGTTGGCGGCCTTCGCGTTCTCGAGCTGGGTGGTGATCGCGGTGCCGTCGATCGAGGCGATGATCAGCAGCTTGGCGCCCTTGGTGATCTGGTTGTCGAGCTGCTGCGTCTGGGTCGGGATGTCGTCCTCGGCGTACTGCAGGTCGACCTTGTAGCCCAGGCCCTCGAGCTGCTTCTTGACGTTGTCGCCGTCGCTGATCCACCGCTCCGAGGACCGGGTCGGCATGGTCACGCCGATGAGCGCGCCCTTGTTGTCGGCGGCGCCGCCCTTCTGGTCGACGGTCTTCTCACTGGATCCACAGGCGGCCATCGCCGCCGCGAGCGTCATGGCCGTGGCCACGGACGCAAGCCGGGTGAACTTCATCGTTTCTCCTTCATATGGCTGCGATGGACGCGCACAAGTGGGACGACTTTCCCGCACGTCCGATCAGAAGTGAACAGGTACGGACACGGTTGTTAGCGGGGCGTTACCTTTGGGATCACCTGGGGAACTGCCGGTAATACGCCTGGTTCCAGCGGACCCGGTCGGCGAAGTCGTGCGTGGTGGTGCTCTCGTCGATGACGAGCAGCTCGGTGTGCACCATCGTGGCGAAGTCGCGCAGCGTCTCCACCCCCACCGCCTGGGTCAGCACGGTGTGGTGCGGGCCGCCGGCCATCAGCCACGACTCGGCCGAGGTCGACAGCGACGGCGCGGGCTTCCACACCGCCCGCGCGACGGGCAGCTTCGGCAGCGGCTCGTCCGGCGGCGTCACCTCGATGGTGTTGGCCACGAACCGGAACCGGTCCCCCAGGTCGGCCAGGCCGATCACCACGCCCGGGCCCGCGGCGGCGTCGAAGACCAGGCGTACGGGGTCCTCACGGTTGCCGATGCCCAGCGGATGGATCTCGCACGACGGGCGGTCGGCGGCGATGCTCGGACACACCTCGAGCATGTGCGCGCCGAGGATCTTCTGCTCCCCGGGCCCGAAGTGGTACGTGTAGTCCTCCATGAACGAGGTGCCGCGCCCGGTCGCCGTACCCATGGCCTTCACGGCCGCGAGCAGCGCCGAGGTCTTCCAGTCGCCCTCGCCGCCGAAGCCGTAGCCGTCGGCCATCAGCCGCTGCACGGCCAGGCCCGGCAGCTGGCGCAGGCCGCCCAGGTCCTCGAAGTTCGTGGTGAAGGCGCCGAAGCCGCCGTCGGTGAGGAACTGGCGCAGGCCGGCCTCGATGCGGGCCGCGTAGCGCAGCGACTCGTGCCGGGCGCCGTCGCGGGCCAGCTCCGGCGCGAGGGTGTACGCGTCCGAGTACTCGGCCACGAGGGCGTCGACCGCGGAGTCGCCCACCCCGTCCACGACCGCGACGAGGTCGTTCACCCCGTACGTGTTCACCGAGACGCCGAACCGCAGCTCCGCCTCGACCTTGTCACCCTCGGTGACCGCGACGTCGCGCATGTTGTCGCCGAAGCGGGCGAGCCGCAGGCCGCGCAGGTGCGCGGCGCCCGCGGCGGCGCGCGCCCAGCCGTCGATCCGGGAGACGACCGTGGGGTCGGCGGCGTGCCCGGCGACGGTCTTGCGGGCCACGCCGATGCGGGTCTGGATGTAGCCGAACTCCCGGTCGCCGTGCGCGGCCTGGTTGAGGTTCATGAAGTCCATGTCGATGGACGCCCACGGCAGCGTCTGGTTCAGCTGGGTGTGCAGGTGCAGCAGCGGCTTGCGCAGCGCGTCCAGGCCGGTGATCCACATCTTGGCCGGCGAGAACGTGTGCATCCAGGCGATCACGCCGAGGCAGGCCGGATCGGCGTTGGCGTCGATCATGACCTGGCGGATCGCGCCGCTGTCGGTCAGCACCGGCTTGCCGACGATCTCGGCGCTCAGCCCGCCCGCGACGAGCAGCTGCTGGATCTGCTGCGACTGGGCGGCGACCTGTTCGAGGGTCTCCGGTCCGTACAGGTGCTGGCTACCGGTCAGGAACCAGATCTGCGGCTTCACTTGGCGGGCTCCTGTCCGTAGACGTTCTGGTATCGGGCGTACAGCGCGTCGATGTCCGCCCGGTCGATCGGCACGGGTTCACCGATCTGTCGGGAGATGTGCACGGTCCGGGCGACGTCCTCGCACATGACCGCGGCCTTCACCGCGGCCTTCGCGTCCCGGCCGATCGTGAAGACGCCGTGGTTGCGCATCAGCACCGCCGGCGAGCGGTGGCCGCGCAGCGTCTCGACGATGCCCCGGCCGATCGAGTCGTCGCCGATGAGCGCGAACGGCCCGACCGGGATCTCACCGCCGAACTCGTCGGCGATCATCGTCAGCACGCACGGGATCGCCTCGCCGCGCGCCGACCAGGCGGTCGCGTACGTGGAGTGGGTGTGCACCACCCCGCCGACCTCCGGCATGTGCTTGTACACGTACGCGTGGGCCGCGGTGTCGCTCGACGGGCTCAGCTCCCCCTCGACGAGGTTGCCGTCGAGGTCGCAGACGACCATGTTCTCCGGGGTGATCTCGGCGTAGCGGACCCCGGACGGCTTGATGACCAGCAGGTCCTCGCCGGGCACCCGGGCCGACACGTTCCCGGCGGTCCAGACGACCAGCTCGTTGCGCGGCAGCTCGGCGTGCAGGTCGGCCACCTGCTTGCGGATCTCCTTCAGCACGCTCGTGATCACGCCGCCACCGCCCGCCGGCGAAGGGCCCGCAGCTTGCGCATGACCTTGTTCTCGCCCCGGCCGAAGTAGTCGTGCAGCCGCGTGTACTCGGCGAAAAGCTCGTCGTAGACCTCGCCTGCCGCGGGGTCGGGCTGCCACACCGCCTCCTGCTTACGGCCCATCGCCGTCGCCGCGGCCCGCACGTCGGGGTACGCGCCCGCGGCCGCCGCGGCGTGGATCGCCGAGCCCAGCGCCGGCCCCTGATCCGAGCCGATCACCGACAGCGGCCGCTTCAGCACGTCCGCGTAGATCTGCATGACCAGCGCGTTCTTCATCAGCCCGCCCGCGACGACGAACTCGCGCACCGGCACGCCCGCCCGGTCGAACGTCTCGACGATCGTCCGGGTGCCGAACGCGGTGGCCTCGATGACCGCCCGGTACACGTCCTCCGGCCGGGTCGCCAGGGTCTCCCCCACGACCAGCCCGGACAGCTCGTGGTCGACGAGCACCGAACGGTTGCCGCTGTGCCAGTCGAGGACCAGCAGGCCGTGCTCGCCGGGACGCTGCTTCGCGGCCAGCTCGGTGAGCTGCTCGTGCGTGTACGTCGGCGGCACGTAGTGCGCGAAGATGTCCCCGACGCCGCTCTGGCCGGCTTCGTAGCCGTACAGCCCGGCGACGATGCCGCCTTCGACCACGCCGCACATCCCGGGCACCGTCGCGACCTTGTCACCGTTCATGACGTGGCAGGTGGACGTTCCCATGATCGCGACCATCTGCCCCGGCTCGAGGGCCTGCGCGGCCGCGGAGGTGACGTGGGCGTCGACGTTGCCGACCGCCACCGCGATGCCCTCGCGCAGCCCGGTCCACTCCGCGGCCCGGGCGCTCAGCGTGCCGGCCGCGTCGCCCAGCTCGCCGATCGGCTGGTCCAGCTTCTCCGCGACGAAGCCGGCGAACGCCGGGTTCAGCTCGGCGAGGAACTCCTGCACCGGGTAGTGCCCGTCCTGGCGGATGCCCTTGTAGCCGGCCGTGCAGGCGTTGCGGACGTAGTCGCCGGTGAGCTGCCAGACGATCCAGTCGGCGGCCTCGACCCAGCGGGCCATCGCGGCGTAGATCTCGGGGTCCTCCTCGAGGACCTGCAGGCCCTTCGCGAACTCCCACTCCGAGGAGATCAGCCCGCCGTAGCGGGCCAGCCACGGCTCGCCGCGCTTCGCGGCGAGCCGGTTGATCCGGTCCGCCTGCCCCTGCGCGGCGTGGTGCTTCCAGAGCTTCGTGTACGCGTGCGGCCGGCCGGCGAACTCGGGCAGCTCGTCGAGCGGCGTGCCGTCGGCGGTGGTGGGCACCATCGTGCAAGCGGTGAAGTCGGTGCCGATGCCGATGACCTCGGCCGGATCGATGCCGGCGGCGGCCACCGCGGCGGGCACCGCGGTCTTGAGCACCTCGACGTAGTCGGCGGGAACCTGCAGCGCCCAGTCCGGGCCCAGCCGGGTGCCGCCGGGCAGCGCCTCGGTGAGCACGGCGTGCGGGTACTCGTGCACGGCCGACCCGAGCTCGGCGCCGTCGGAGACGCGGACCACGACGGCCCGGCCGGACAGGGTGCCGAAGTCGACGCCGATCACGAAGGACCCGGACGGTGCGACGGACATGGTGAAGTACCTCCGCGGAGGGGGGAACCGGCGTGTCACAGACCACATGCCGGTCGGCGTGCGTCGAGTGTGAACGCTAACAATTCTGGTGTCAACGGGTCGGCGGCAACAAGGTCGCAATCTCGCGGAAATGGCGGGCCGGGTTGCCCCTCGGGGCAGCCGGGGGTCAGGCCGGCGGTGCGACGCTGGCGCGCTCGACCAGGGTCGGGGCGATCACGACCCGGTCCGGCGTGGTGGTCTCCGCGGTGATCTGCGCGAGCAGCAGGTCCAGGCCCGCGTGCGCGACCGCGCCGAAGTCCGGCCGTACGGTCGTCAGCGGCGGGATGAAGAACGCCGCCTCCGGGACGTCGTCGAAGCCCACGACGCTGACGTCCCCGGGGACCCGGCGGCCCCGTTCGCTGAAGGCCCGCAGCAGGCCCAGCGCCTGGTGATCGTTCGCCGTGAAGACCGCGGTCACCTCGGGCATCCGGGCCAGCATCTGACCGGCGTCGTAGCCGGACGCGGCCGACCAGTCACCCGGGACCAGCGGCGGCACCTCCGCGCCGGCGTCCTCGAGCGCGGCCCGCCAGCCCTCGATCCGCCCGGCGGCGTCGTACCAGTCGGCGGGCCCCGAGACGTGCCAGACCGTACGGTGCCCGGCGGCGAGCAGCCGTTGCGTGGCGAGCCGGGCCCCCGCCGCCTGGTCGACGATGACCAGGGCGTGCGGGCGGCGCGGGTCGCCGTCGATCGTGACCAGCGGCACCCCGGCCGGCATGTCCTCGAGCGCGTCGTCGGCCGAGGCGACCGGCGCAATGACGACGAGCCCGGCCACCCGCTGGTCGAGGTGCCGCTCCACCGCCCCGGCGATCGACTCGCGGTCGAGCCGGCCCACGCTGCCCACGCTCACGGCGAAGCCGGCCTCCGCGGCGGCCTGCTCGAACGCCGCCAGCAGCGAGGCCGGGCCGTACAGGGTGCTGTTCTGCGCCACCACGCCGATGAGCTGGGACTTGCCGGTGACCAGGGCGCGGGCCGCGCGATTGGGGCGGTAACCCAGCTCGGCGATGGCCGCCCGCACGCGCAGGCGGGTCTGCTCGCGGACGTTCGGATGGTCGTTGAGGACCCGCGAGACGGTCTGGTGCGAGACCCCGGCGAGCCGGGCCACGTCGGTCATGGCCGGGCTGCGGGTCGCCCTGACGTCCATCACCACTCCATCCCGCCGCCTGACGGCGCCCGTTCGTGCGGCCGCCGGCAGACCGGCGCCACCCAGCGACCGGGCACGCAGCTCACCGCTCCGGGCCGGATCGTATCCCCGGGGCACGGGTGGCTGTGGACCCGGTGTGCGTCCCGGTATCCGGACCCGCGATGCATTGTTAGCGATAACAAGATCCGCGTCAACCACCCGGCGCTTCCGGGCGGCCCCGGGTGCGTACGCTCGGTAGCGATGGACGCGAGACCCGTTTCCCCGCCCACCGCCGGCCCGGCGGAGCCCGCTTCTCCCCCGGTCACGGAAGGTTCTCCCGCCCCCGCGGCGGGCGATGCCGTCCCGCCGACCGGCCACATCGTGCTCGACGGCGGGCGCGACGACGGGTTCACGTCCCTGCGCCGGCCCGGCCGGCCCCGCGCGGAACGCTACGAGCTGGGCCGCTCCCTGCGCGACCGCTCGCCGCGCTCCGACCTCGCGCACTGGAAACCCGCGCCGGACCGCGCCGACCCCGTCGACCAGATCATCCAGGCGCATGAGGGGCGGCTGGACTGGCTCGTCCCCGTCCGCGTCGGGCGCATGATCTCCTCGCCGTACGCGTTCCTGCGCGGCTCGGCGAACATCATGGCGGACGACTTCGCGAGCCTGCCGCGCACGGGCATCACCCCGGTCATCTGCGGCGACGCCCACCTGGGCAATTTCGGGTTCTACGCCTCCCCGGAGCGGGAGCTGGTCTTCGACCTCAACGACTTCGACGAGGCGCATCCCGGCGCCTGGGAGTGGGACCTGCGCCGGCTGGTGACCAGCGTGCACGTCGCCGGGCGGCAGAACGGCTTCCGCGAGCACGACTGCGCCGATGCGGTGCAGCACTGCGTGCAGGAATACCGCGAGCAGATCGGCCACCTCGCCGAGATGCCGCTGCTGGCCCGCTCGTTCGACACCGTCGACGTCGACGATCTGCGCAAGGCGGCCAGCAAGGCCAGCTTCAAGGACGAGATCGAACGCGCCGCGCGCCGCGCCCGCCGCCGCACCAGCGACCGCGCGCTGCCCCGCTTCACCGAGCAGCGCGACGGCACCGTACGCCTGGTCGAGGAGCCGCCGCTGATCACCCGGCCGACCGACGCCGACCTCGACCACCTGGCCGCGGCGCTGGACGGCTACCTGAACACGTTGCCGCCGCACTGGGCGCGCATTCTCGCCGGCTACCGGATCGTCGACATCGCACACAAGGTCGTCGGCGTCGGCTCGGTGGGGCTGCGCGCGTACGTGGCGCTGTGCGAGGGCAGCAGCCCGGACGACGTGGTGTTCCTGCAGCTCAAGCAGGCCCGCCGCTCGGTGATCGCCAAGCACCAGCACGGCGCCGCCGCGTGGCACCGCCATCAGGGGCAGCGGGTGGTGGAGTATCAGCAGGCCCTGCAGACGGTCAGCGACCCGCTGCTCGGCTGGACCACGGTGGGCGACGTGCAGTACTACGTCCGGCAGTTCCGCGACATGAAGGGGGCGATCCTCGTCGAGGACATCAACGCCTCCGCGCTCGAGGACTACGCCGGGATCTGCGGCTACCTGCTGGCGAAGAGCCACGCCCGCACCAGCGGCGCGTCGATGATCGCCGGGTACGTCGGGGGGAGCGACAAGGTGGACGAGGCGCTGGGCAAGTTCGCCCGCGCGTACGCCGACCAGGTGGAGAGCGACCACGAACGGCTGGTGGCGGCCGTCCGCGCCGGCGTCCTGCCCGCGGAGACGGCCCGGTGAGCGGGCCGGTGGATCTGCGGTCGCCCGCGCTGCTCGAGTTCTGGACCGCGCGGCATCTGTGCACGTTCACCACGCTGCGCCGGGACGGCTCGCCGCATGTCGTGCCGGTCGGCGCGACCCTCGACGTCCCCGCCGGCCTGGTACGGGTGACGGCGTCGCGCACCTCGGCGAAGGTCCGGCACGTCCTCGCCGGCGGCACGCGCGTGGCGATCTGCCAGGTCGACGGCCGGCACTGGAGCACCGTCGAGGGTGCGGCGGTCGTCCGCGACGACCCGGCCGCGATCGCCGAGGCCGAGCGGCGTTACGCCGAGCGGTATCGCCAGCCGCGGCCGAACCCGGCCCGGGTGGTCATCGAGGTGACGATCACCAAGGTGCTCGGCTCGGTCTCGCTCGGCGGAAGCTGATCCCCGTCCCGGCGCGGCAGCCGGGCCGGGACGGCCGCGTCGGCAGGGCCCGGCGGCGGTACCCCGCCGTCGCGAGCCGGACGTGTCCCGGCCGGCCCTCTGGTCACTGGAAGCTGACCAACTCCGGGACGTTCTTGAACTTGAGCAGGTCCTTGGCGCCGTACCGCTTGATGTCCTCGTCGTAGAAGAGCTTGTAGCCCAGGTGGAACTGCTGCGGGCGGCGGAGCCTGTTCCAGGTGGCGTCCTTCTCCGAGCGGGTGCCGAAGCCGTCGACGTGCTGGACCATGGCCAGGCCGGGCCGCTTCTGGATGCGGGCGACGTCGGGCAGCATCGACGAGCGGAACTGGTGCAGCACGAACAGCTTCTCCGGCAGGTTGTGCCGCTTCACCAGGCCGGCGACGTAGTCCGAGACCCGGTTGACCTCGGCAGAGCCGACCCGGCCGATGGTCTTGCCGGGGACCTTGCCCTTGGGCATGCGCCACTCCGGGTCGAGGGCGAGCCCGACGTGCGGCTGGACGAGGAACCGCTCCAGCTGCCGCGCCTGGGGCAGGAAGTCGCCGCGGCCCGGCTGCAGGTCGAGGATCACGAGGACCTTGTTGCGTCTGGCCTGGTCGACGTACTGCTGGATCTTGTTCATCGCGATCATCTGGCTGTAGTCGCCGTCCTTGCCCGGCCCGGCCTGGGCGACGCTGGCGATCAACTCGTACGCCACCTGCACCTTGCGGCCGCCGGCGAAGGGTTTGGCGGCGGCGCGCAGCTTCGGGAGCATCTTGTCCGGGCTGCCCTCGCCGAGCACGCCCAGCGTGGCCGTTCCGGCCGTGCCGTAGTAGGCGACCACGCGATAGTCCGGGAAGATCTTGGTGCCGCCCAGCGGAAGCTGCGCGGCGGGCGTGGCACCCGGCCCCGCGCTCGTCGACGCGGCGGGAGACACCGACGGAGTGACCGGCGCGGGAGCCGAGGCCGGCGCGGAGGCCGGGCTCGGGGCCGCCTCGTCGGCGGACGGCTCCTCGGTGCCACAGGCGGCGAGGGCCGCCACGGCCAGAACGGTGACAGCACGGCGCACCAGCACATCGACCTCCTCGTCTGCGAGCTCGGGCCACCCTACTGCCGGACACCGACAAGACCGTCCCGGGTACCCGGGACGAGGTAGGTATTCGGGCTCATCCGTGCAGGCCGGCGCCACGAAAGAGTGGCTGCCATGACCTCCGCCACGCTGCTGGCCGCCCGTACGCCGGCCACCCGGGACCGCTACGCCGACCTGCTGAGGGTCGCCTCGCTCGGCACCGTGATCGCCGGACACTGGCTCATGGCCGTACCGGACGGCGCCCGGATCACCAATGTGCTCGCCGTCGTACCGATCCTGCAGCCGCTCACCTGGCTGCTGCAGGTCATGCCGCTGTTCTTCCTGGTCGGCGGTTTCGCGCACGCGACGGCCTGGGCGTCGATCCAGCGTCGCGGCGGCGGGTACGCCGACTTCGTGCGTACGCGGTCGGCCCGGCTGCTGCGCCCCGCCGCCGTGTTCCTCGGAGTCTGGCTGGTGATCGCGCTGGCGGCGGCTTCGGCGGGACAGGACCACGGCATCGTGCGCGTGGCCCTGCGTACGGTGGTGCAGCCGTTGTGGTTCCTGGGCGTCTATCTGGGACTGGTGGCGCTCGCGCCGGTCATGCTGCGGCTGCACCGGGCTTTCGGCGTACGCGTGCCGGTCGTGTTGTTCGCCGCGGCCGCCGTCGTGGACCTTCTGCGATTCCACGGGTACGCCGGAGCCGCCACGCTCAACCTCCTGCTGGTGTGGGCGGCGGTGCACCAGCTGGGCTACCTGTACGCCGACGGCACCCTCCAGCGGTACGGCCTCCCGCTCGCCGTCGGCGGCATGACGACGCTGCTGCTGCTGACGACCGTGGGCCCGTACCCGACGTCCATGGTGGGTGTTCCCGGCGAGGCGGTGTCCAACATGTCCCCGCCCACGGCGGCCCTCGCCGCCCACGCGGTGTGGCTGACCGGCCTGGCGATGCTCCTGCGCGGCCCGGCGACCCGCTGGCTGGCGCGCGCCCGGGTGTGGCGTACGGTCGTCGCCGCCAACCGCCTGGCCATGACCGCCTTCCTGTGGCACCTCAGCGCGGCGTTCGTCCTGCTCGCGGTCTTCCGGGCGGGCATCGGCGGCGCACCCGGAACGACGTCGTGGTGGCTGACCCGGCCCGTGTGGCTGGCGGCGGCCGGCGCGATCACCGCGGCGCTGGTGTCGGCCTTCCGGCGGTTCGACACGCCCGGTCCGGCGGAGATCACACCCGGGGCGTCGACGGCCCGGGCGGCGCTGGGTACGGCCCTGTGCACACTCGGCGTGCTCGGCGTGTCCGCGGTCGGCTACGGCGGCCTGCTGACCGGGAAGGCGGCGACGCTGCTCGTGGTGCCCGTCACCGCTCCGGTGTCGCTGGCGCTGCTGGCCCTCGGGGCGGCGCAGCTCCGAAGCCGTGGGAACTGTCAGAGGGCGCGGGTAGCGTCGCCGGCATGAGCAATCTGCAGGCGGATCCCGAGGTCGGCGGCCACGTCGCGGAGGTGCTGGAGGGCGCGCCGGTCGCGCTCGGCGGCCCGCGCGGCATGGAGGTCGTGCGGACCCTGCCGAACAGGCATCGGCGCATGGTGGGCGCGTGGTGCTTCCTGGACGCGTACGGGCCGCACGACCTGACCACGGCCTCCGGCATGCGGGTCGGGCCGCACCCGCACATCGGCCTGCAGACGGTGAGCTGGCTGGTGCAGGGCGAGATCCTGCACCGCGACAGTCTCGGCAACCTGCAGGAGATCCGGCCCGGCAGCCTCAACCTCATGACCGCGGGACGGGGCATATCGCACTCCGAGGAGACGCCCGGGACCCATGGGCCGGTGCTGCAGGGCGTACAGCTGTGGGTGGCCCTGCCCGCCGCCGACCGCGACGTGGCGCCCTCCTTCGCGCATCACGACGACCTGCCGGTCGTGACCGCCGCGGGCCTGACCGCGACGGTCCTGATGGGCGAGCTGGCCGGCGCCACGTCACCGGCCCGCTGCCACACCCCGCTGGTGGGCGCGGAGATCACCCTCGCCGCCGGGTCCGACGCCCGGCTGCCGCTGCGACCCGGCTTCGAGTACGCGGTGCTGGCGCTGGACGGCGAGGCGGCCGTGGCGGGGACGCCGGTGAAGCCGGGACCGTTGCTGTACCTCGGAACGGGCCGGTCCTCGTTGGCGTTGTCGGCGGGGATCGAGAGCCGGGTGCTGCTGCTGGGCGGGGAGCCGTTCGAGGAGAAGCTCGTGATGTGGTGGAACTTCGTGGGCCGCGAGCACGAGGAGATCGTCGCGGCGCGGGAGGCCTGGGAAGCTCGGGAAGCGGAGGCTTCCGAAGGGCGGGAGGCTTCCCCACCGCGAGGGGCCGGGGGAAACGGCGGGGGTGGGCGGTTCGGGGTGGTTCGCGGGTACGACGGGGAGCCGATACCCGCTCCGCCCATGCCGATCACCCGGCTGGTGCCGCGCGGAAGGGTTCGCTGAGGACGCCCGCCTTCGGGACGCACGAAGATGGCTTGACGCTCGTAGCAGGGCGCCGGAAGTTCCGTCGCACGAAGATGGCTTGACGCTGGTAGCGGGGCGGCGGATGGTCGGGAGAGACAGCTTTTCCCGGCAGGCCGGAGGAGCCGATGAGCCTGCTCGACGTGGGCAAACTCGCCCTCATCACCGTGACACCGACGCTGCTCGGCACGGCAGCGGTCTACGGACCGCGCCTGTGCTCGGCGATCGCCCGCGCCTGGGCGGACCGCAGGCCCGAGGAGCCGCGCCCGCTCGGCCCGCCGATCGAGCAACTCGCGGCGGACCTGCGCCGCCTGCTGCGCCTGCATGAAGCCTTGACCTACTCGGCCCACATCGCGATGCGCGCCCACCGGCTCTGGGCCGTGGAGGCGGCGATCGCCGTCCGCGCGGTCGAGGCGGCCCAGGCGCTGGACGTGCCGCACCGGCAGCCGGAGAGGCCGGGCGAGCTGACGCGAGCGGAGCTGGCTGCGCTGCTGCACGGGCTGGCGGACGCGGGGATGGTGCTGCCGTCCACGGTGGGGCACTTCACCAGCGACGGCCGCCTCTGATCCCGACGTCGCACCCGCCGGCGGGCCGGCAACGCTTGCGCGGCAGACGCGCAAGCGTTGCGGCCCGGGACCGCCACGCCGCGTGCCACGCAGCAGCCAACCCCTGCGCAGTCGCCGCGCGAGCAGCGCCCCTCGGAACCGCCACGCCGCATCCCACGCAGCCGGGCCCTCGGGCGTCGAACGCCGCAGGAGAGCCTGCCGTCCGCGGACCGGCACGCGGCTGGAGAGCGCAGGCCCGCACGCGGCGGGAGCGGCCGGGCGCCACAAGGCCCGCACGCCCGCAGACCGCACGCGGGTCGGGCGACCTCCCGGCCGCAGGCCGGCGGCCGGTGGACCAGCGCGGCCGCAGGACCCCGGAAGCACCGCGGCCGCCCCCGTCACAGCGACGGGAGCGGCTCGGCGTTCTCTCGGTTCGGGCGAAACGGCGGCGGGTGCACCCGCCGCCGTCTCTGGGCCCCGGCGGCGGCTAACGGGGGCGGACGCCGCCTGCCGGGGAGTTCATGGTGGACAGAGTCCAGGTGTCCAGCCGGCGCAGGGCCGTGCGGACGGTGGCGCGTACGGCGCCGAGGTCGAGGCGCGGCATGATCCGCTCCTTCCGATCAGTGTCGGGTATCCGTCTTTTCCGGGGACTCGAGGCTCCCGGGGCGGCCGGTCCGGACGTCCGGCGAAGGCCGGATCGCGCGTCCGGCAGCGGGCCGGCACGGCGCAGGGCCGGCCTTCGTCCTCCACGGTGCCACCTTCCCACCCATGATCCGTACGGCGCCGGCGTGTCCCTCGCCACGATCACGACGGTCACCGGGGGTAGCCGCAGGCCGGTCGGGACATTCTGCTCGATTTCCTCAGCGGGCCATTAAGAATGGCTTAACTTCTGCGGCCCGCTACTCGCGGGAAACATTCCGGGTCGCTCCCGGAATGGCCGGCTCCGGCTCCCGTCGTGGTGACTGTGCGTCAAAGCCGGTCGACCTTGCGTACGCCGCAGCACGGGAAATGAACCGCTCGGCCGCTGTGCCCGTACTGTGTGTCGACGGTCGACTCCCGGCGGGCCGCGGCGCCGGGCCGGCAGGCGGGTGCGAGGGGCGCCGGCGGGCCGGGTGACGGGTCTCCGCGGGCGGTAGCGCCGTACGCAAATCCGTGGTTAACCTTCCAACTCGACCGCGCGGAAGGTGCCAGGGGGCGCCTGGCGCGCGTACGCGGCGGCGAGGACGGGGGGACGGATGCGGCAACGGGCCGGCTCGGCGTTCCCCGGGCCGTGGCGCACCGGGGCGGGCCGATGAGCTACGAGGACGACGAGTACTGGGAATCCGAGTACGAGGACGAGCGTCCCGTGCCGTACGCCGAGACAACCGCTACGGCGCGTGATCCGTACGCGGAAGCCGCAGTTCTCTCCCGCTGGGGTCCCGACACGCGAAAACCGCCGGAACCGCGCCGCCCCGCGCCCCGCGCGCAATACATCGAAGACGATGACTTCGACGATTCGCCGCGCCATTCCCGTACGCCCGAACCGGCGGCCCCGCCGGCCGTCGACGAGCTCGCCGAGCGCCGCCAGCGACGCCAGGCCGGACACCAGCGGTCGCCGAACCGTGACAAGCAGATCAAGTCCGCGTTCGACGGCGAGCGCCCGAGCTGGCTCGACGACCCGGACTTCGAGGAGGCCGACCTCGACGCCGCGCCCGTCTCGCCCGGCATGGACGGCTGGTCGATGCGCAGCATCGACTTCGACGAGCTCGAGTACGACGACCGCGACTTCGACGCCTCCGACTGGGAGGCGCAGCGCCGCTACGTCTCGGCCCAGCGCGCCCGGCGCATCGAGACGTCGTCGTTCTGGGACGAGGACCAGCAGGACGAACCGGCCCGCCCCCGCCGCGGCCGCCGCAAGACCGCGGAGCCCTCGGCCCCGGTCACCGGCCGCGCCCGGGTCACGCCGCCGGAGCCCGACGAGGACGACCAGGCCGTCCAGGACCTCTACGAACCCCCGCGCGAGGGGCGCCGCCGGTCGCGCCGGCCCGAGGACATCCCGTACGCGGACAAGCGCAGCCGCCGCGACGGATCCCGCGACGACCGCCCCGCCACGGGCACCCCGGCCGCCCCCGGTCGCGGCGCCCGGCCGGCGTCTCCGCGACGCGACGCGGAGGACCCGGCGGCCTTCCGGCGCGACGTCGAGCAGCCCGCGGCGTTCCGGCGCGACGCGGAGCAGCCTGCCGCGTTCCGGCACGACGTCGAGCAGCCCGCCGCGTTCCGGCGCGACGTCGAGCAGCCCGCCGCGTTCCGGGGTGACGTCGAGCAGCCCGCCGCGTTCCGGGGTGACGTCGAGCAGCCCGCCGCGTTCCGGGGTGACGTCGAGGGGCCGGCAGCGTTCCGCCGCGAGGGGGAGGGGCGGCCTGCTGCTCCCCGTACCGAAGTCTGGTCGGACGTTCCCGACGAGCACGCGCCGTACCGTCCGGCCGCCAAGCCGCAGCCGGGTGACCGCCCCGCGGAGCCCGGGAGCGACGGACCTCGCGTCCTGAGCCGCGCCACTCCCCCGGCCGCGCCGAAGATCCTCAGCAAGGCCGCCCCGCCGGCACCGCCGAAGGTCATCAAAAAGGCCGACCCGCCGGCGCAACCCCGCGTCGTCAGCGCCCCGCCGCAGACCGCCCCGCCCCGCGCCGTCACCCCGGCGCCGCCCGCGACGCCGGAGCGACCGGCGGCCCACAGCCAGCCGGCGCCGACGCTCGATCGGCCGGCGGCGGCGGCTCACGGCGGCCCGGCGCCGACGCTCGATCGGCCGGGGGGCCACAGCGGGCCGGCGGCCGCTCAGGACCGTCCCGGGGCCGCTCACGACCAGCCGGCGGCGGCTCACAGCCGGCCGGGAGCCGCTCACGACCCGGCGGCGGCACATGATGGGTCGGCGGCCGCCTACGACGGTCAGGCGCGGCCGGGCCGCGTCGGGTACATCACCGCCGAGGGTCCGATCATTCCGCCGGGCCGCGACCACCGCGCCCGGGGTACAGCAGGCGTCCAGCCCGCGGACCCGGGCCACAGCGCGGCCGGCCCGGAGACGCGGCCGGCCAGCCCGGCGGCGCTGGACCGGGGTAGCGAGCGGCCGGTCAGCCCGGCCGCCTACGTGCCGCCGCCGGCCGGCCCGGCCGCTGCGCCGCCGCCGGTCATGCCGGCTACTCCGCCCGCCGACGGACCGACGCCGTTCATGCCGGCCGCCGGACCGACGCCTGGAATGCCGGCCGCCGCGCCACCGCCGGTCATGCCGGCCGCCGGACCGACGCCTGGAATGCCGGCCGCCGCGCCACCGCCGGTCATGCCGGCCGCCGCGCCACCGCCGGTCATGCCGTCGGCTCCGCCGCCGATCCGCCGTCCCGCTGCCGCCGCTCCCCCGCAGAGCCCGGTCGCCGACCGGCCCGCCTTCGCGCCGCCGCAGGCGTCGCCGGCCTTCAGCCCGTGGGGCGACCAGCAACCCAGCTCTGCGCCGCCCGCCGCCGGGCCGCAGCACGCCGCGCCACCGGGGGCTGGGCAGCATCCGGCAGCCGCGACGCCGCCCGGGGCCGTCGTTCCGCAGGGCCGGTCGTCGGTGGAGGACGCCACGACCGCGGAGCGGCCGATCGTGGGTGGTCCGCGTACGGCGATGATCCTGTCGACCGGTGAGCCGTCGCCGGTGCCGTTGCCGCCGCGGCCACCGTCGCGCATCGCGCCGGTCGGCGGCGCACCCGGCCACGAACGCCCGATCAGCGGGGCGCCCGGGCACGAGCAGCCGGTCAGCGGGCCTGCGTACGCCCGCCCCACCAGCGGCGCACCCGGCCACGAGCGACCGGTCAGCGCGATGCCGGGCGCGTACGTCCACCCGGCCGCCGGCGCGCCGGGCCAGCAGCAGCCGGTCAGCGGCGCGCCGGCGCAGGCGCGTCCCACCAGCGGCGCGCCGGCGCAGGAGCGGGCCCCTGGTCAGCACCGTCCGGTCAGCGCGGTACCTGCCCAGCAGCAGCCCGTCACCCCCGCGGTGGCGAAGGGGCGGGCGACGATCGACCCGCGCCTCATCGGTACGCCGACCGACGAGGTTCCGATCGTCACGTCCCCCGGCGACAGCGCCCGCGGCGACGCTCCGACGGTGGGCGTGTCGCGATCGGCGGCCGTACCGGTGCCGGCGCCGCGGGCCCCGCACGTGGAGCGTCCGCAGGTCCCGAGCCCGGACCGGCAGGCCGAGGCCGAGGCCGCCCGCCGAGCGGAAGCGGCACGCCAGGCGGAACAAGCCCGGCAGGCCGAGGCGGCACGCCAGGCCGAACAAGCCCGGCAGGCCCAAGCGGCACGGCAGGCCGAGGAAGCCCGGGCGCAACAAGCTCGGCAGGCCGAGGAAGCCCGGGTCGAGGAAGCACGCCGGGCGGAAGCGGCGCGGCAAGCTGAAGAGGCCCGGCAGGCGGAAGAAGCCCGCCAGGCCGAAGCCGCCCGGCAAGCCGAAGCGGCCAGGCAGGCCGAGGAAGCACGCCAGGCGGAAGCGGCCCGGCAGATCGAGGCGACTCGGGCGTTGCAGCAGGGCGGGCAGTCCACGGCTGCGCAACCCGTCTCGGTGGCGCCCCCGGCGTCGCGGCCCGGGCCGAATCCGGCCGCCAACGCCGCCCCGATCGCGCGGTTGGCGACTTCCGGGCCTGATGGTCCCCGCAAGTACGCCGACTCGGATCTGGGGCCGACGTGGTTCGGTCCCCCGAAGCCGCGGGCCGAGAAGCCGAACCCGCCGGCCGAGAAGCCGAACCCGCCGGCCGCCCCGACGGACCACCAGGTACCGGGTACGGCGACGGACCAGCAGGCATCGGGCGTCGAGCCGGAGGCGCAGGCCGCGACCCCGGCAGCACCGACGACGCCGTCTCCGGAAGCCACGGCAGCCCCCGCCGAGGCGCCACCGGCCGAGAAGCAGGGCGCGGCCGAGCAGGCCAACGGTGTGTCCATCGACCTGGACCTCACCGGTTTGATGAACGGTCTCATCGGCGCCGCCGCGACCATCGCCCGGCAGCCGATCGCGCCCGCTGACAAGAGCACGACCGACAAGAGCACCCCGGACCACAGCACCCCGGACCACAGCACCCCGGAACACAGCATCTCGGAGAAGAACTCCCCGGAGGACGACGCCTCCGAGAACAACGCCCCGGCGAAGACGGCCGCCGACAGCACTCCGACGGCGGACACTTCACCCCGGAAGACCCCCACGCCGGCCGCAACCCGCGCTCCCGGCGTACCGGAGAAGACGAAGAGCAAGCCGCTCGGCCCGGAGGATCTCGCCGCGATCCGGTGGCGTCTGGACGGGGCGACCCTCAAGGAGGTCGTCGACGATCGGGAGGCGCTGCGGGAGCTGGGTGAGCGGCTCGACGGCCCGCTCGCCGAGGAGCAGGACAACGTCGCCCGGGCCGGGTTGCTCAGTTTGCGGGCCGAGGTCTACCGGCTGCTGGACGAGCTGGGGATGGCCGCCGCCGCGAGCCGGTTGGCGCTGGCCCATGCCGAGTCCGCCGGGGATGTGCAGGCGACCGTCATCGCTCAGGCCGAGCTGGCGCACGTGCTGCGGTTGCGCGGCGACTACCAGGAGGCGGACCGGCTGTTCGAGCAGGCCGCCAGTGCGGACGTGCCGGATCTGCTGCGCAGCGTCGTGCATGAGAACGCCGGGCGGAGCGCGTTCGATCAGGGGCGGCACATGGAGGCGCTCGATCATTTCGCGCGGGCCGTGCGGCTGGGGTTGCCCGACGATCAGGAGTTGGTGCAGCGGATCGACGTCGCGCTGGAGGCGATCTACATCCACGTGCTGCGCGACGGGTGGGGTCCCTATCCGCGGCTGCGCCGCGAGATACTCGGGCTGGTCAAGGCCGCCGGTCCGGACGCCGGCTGATCCGGGCGTACGCGGTCCACGTTGTGGCGGTCGGGCGCGGTGGCGGTACGGCCCCGGCCCGACGTCTTGGCCTGATAGAGGGCGGCGTCCGAGGCGGTGACGAGCTCGTCGACGGTGGTGGCGTCGCCGGGCAGGACCGCGACGCCGATGCTGAGGCGGGGCGGGCCACCCGCGAGGCCGGCGGCGGCCGACACGAGTTCCCGGACCGTCTCGGCCACGCCGATCGCGGTGGGGCGGTCCGTACGCAGCAGCATCACGAACTCGTCGCCGCCGAGGCGGGCCGCCACCCCGGCGTCGCCGACCGCGTGGCGTAGCGCGGCGGCGACGGTCTGCAGGGCGCGGTCGCCCTCGGTGTGCCCATACGTGTCGTTGATGGCCTTGAAGTGGTCGAGGTCGACCGTGACCAGCGCGAGGCTGCCGCCGGTGCTCGCGGCCCACGCGCCGGCGTCGCGCAAGGACGCGGCGAAGAAGCGCCGGTTGGCGAGCCCGGTGAGGGCGTCGGCGTTGGCCTGTTCCTGCAGCACCGCGCGGAGCTTGTCGCCGCGGGCGCGCAGGCCCGAGACGACGATCGCCGTCATGGTCATCGCCAGGACCATCGCGACCCAGTCGGCTAGCCCGCGGCTGGGACCGAGGATGCGGAAGACCACCACCGCGTCGCCGATGAACACCAGGGCGAGGTTGAGGTGGATGAGGCGGCGGCCGAGGAAGTTGGCGGCGTACAGGACGGGCCAGAGGTAGAACAGCTGGGCGCCGGTGCTGGCGTCGTGGGTCCCCACGTTGAGCACGGAGATCAGCGCCGTGGAGAGGACGGGCACCGCGAACCAGAAGGCGCGCGGGAGCCACTCCGGCCGGCGCCAGCAGGTCAGGCCGGCGGCGGCCATGACGGCGGCGACCAGGACGATGCCGGCCGCGCCGAGCCGGGTGAGGTGTGGCGTCAGCAGGCCGGTGACCAGCACGTACGGGGACGCGGCCAGGGTGAGGTACGCGACCGCGCGGGAGGCTCCCTGCAGGTCGCGCAGCTCGTATCCGGGGCGGTCCTCCCTGAGCAACACACCCCCAGATCGGCGTACCGGCGGCGGACGTGAGGGTTTGGCGCCCGGTCGCCGGGGTCACTCGGTGCGCAGCGCCACGACCGGGTCGAGACGTCCCGCACGCTGGGCGGGCACGACGCCGAAGACGATGCCGACCGCCGCGGACACGCCGAAGGCCAGCGTGAGCGACCACCAGGTCACCGCCGCCGGCACCGGCGTGAGCCGGTCGGCGAGCAGCGCGGCGCCGATCCCCAGCGCCATGCCGAGCACGCCGCCGATCGTGGTGAGCAGGACGGCCTCCAGCAGGAACTGCAGGCCGATGTCGCGGGGGCGGGCGCCGACGGCCTTGCGCAGGCCGATCTCCTTGGTGCGTTCGCGGACGGACACCAGCATGATGTTGGAGACGCCGACGCCGCCGACGAGCAGGCTGATCCCCGCGATGGCGGCGAGGACGCCGGTGAGCACGCCGAGGATGTCGCCGAGCACGCCGAGGATCTGCTGCTGGGTGACGGCGCTGAAGTCGGTGTCGGGGTGCCGCTCGCCGAGCGTGGCGACGATGTCGGCGCCGAGCGCGTCGATGCGGTCGCGGTCCGGGGCGCGGATGGCGAGGGCGTCGATGCGGTCGGTGCCGAGCAGCCGCTGGGCGGCGGTGACCGGTACGTGCACCTCGTTGTCGCGGTCGACGCCGAGGCTCTGCCCGAGCGGCTCGAACGTGCCGATGACCCGGAAGCGGACGCCGCCGATGGTGATCTGCCGCCCGATCGGATCACGGTCGCCGAACAGCGCCGAGGCGACGCCGGCCCCGAGCACGGCCACGCGGCGGGCGGTGTTGACGTCGGAACGGGTCAGGTACGACCCGCGGTTGAGGTGGCGGACGAACACCGTGGGCGTGGTCTCGAGCACGCCCTGCATGCTGGCGAAGGTCTGCCGGCTGCCGGCGCGCACGTTCTCGCCGGACGCGACGGTGACGGCGACGCGGTTGCGGTCGCCGACCACCCGGCCGACCGCCTCGGCGTCGTCGAGCGAGAGGGTCGACGCCGAGGGGGCTGCGCCGGCCTCCAGGCGGCCCGGCACGACGATGAGCAGGTTGGAGCCGAGCCCTTCGACCTGCCGCTCGATCTGCTGTTTGGTGCCGGTGCCGATGGCCACCAGCGCGACGACGGCGGCGACCCCGATGACCACCCCGAGCATGGTCAGCACGCTGCGCAGACGGTTGGCCCGCAGGGCGTCGAGCGCCACGCGCCAGGCCTCGGCGAGCCTCACGAGGCACCGCCCGCCCCGCTCGCGCCGGGCGCCGGGACCGCGCCGCCGGACGGGTCGAGGCCCGCGGCCGGAGCGGCGCCGCCGGACGGGCCGTGGCCCGGGGGAGAAAAGGCGGCGGCGGGCGGATCCGCGGAGACGATGAGGCCGTCGCGCATGACGATCCGGCGGCGGGCGCGGGCCGCCACCTCCGCGTCGTGGGTGACCAGCACGACCGCCACGCCCTCGGCGTTGAGCGACTCCAGCAGCTCGAGCACCGTCTGGCCGGTCGCCGAGTCGAGGTTGCCGGTGGCCTCGTCGGCGAGCAGCACCGAGGGGCCGGTGACCAGGGCACGGGCGATCGCGACGCGCTGCTGCTCGCCGCCGGACATCTGGTTGGGCTGGTGGTCGACGCGGTGCCCGAGGCCGACGCGGTCGAGCATCTCGGCGGCGCGGGCACGGCGTTCCCGGCGGCCGACGCCGCGGTAGACCAGCGGCAGCGCCACGTTGTCGCGGGCGGTCGTCCGGGCCAGCAGGTGGAACGACTGGAACACGAAGCCGATGACCTCGTTGCGGAGCCTGGCCATCTCGGGTGGCGAGAGTGTGGACACGTCGCGGCCGCCGATGACGAGCGTGCCGCCGGTCGGCCGGTCCAGGCCGCCGAGCAGGTGCATGAGCGTGGACTTGCCGGAGCCGGAAGCACCCACGATGGCCACGTAGTCGCCCTGGTCCACGGTCAGCGAGACCCCGCGCAGGGCCCGTACGGAGACGCCGCCGAGGTCGTACGTGCGGCTCACGCCGGTGGCGACGATCGCGGGCCCGCTCACGGCAGGTCTTGCCCGGCACTGACCTGGTCCGCGCCGGCGACCACGACCCGGTCGCCGGCGGCGATGCCGGAGACGATCTGGACGACGTCCTCGCCCTGCACGCCGAGGGTGACCGGGACCCGCTGCGCCTTACCGCCGCGGACGGCCCAGACGGTGTCACGGCCGTCGCTGGTGACGACCGCCCCGGCGGGGACCGTCACGGCGTCGGCCGCCTGGCGTACGCGCAGCCGCACGATCGCGCTCATCCCGGGGCGCGGCGTGGGGGCGGCGCTGCCGTCGGCGTACGTGCCGGCGCCCAGCGAGAGGCGTACGCGATAGGACACGCCGCCGCGCGCCGAGGTGGTCGGCAGCAGGTCGGCGGCGCGCACCTTGGCCGGGTACGTGGCGCCGGTGGCCGCGTCGAGCTCGACTGTGCCCGTGCCACCGGGCTTGACCAGCAGCACATCGGTCTCGTCGACCTCGGCGGTGACGCCGAGCGCGCCGGTGTCCACGACGGTGAGGATCGGGGTGCCCGCGCTGACCGCCGCGCCGACGGGAACGGCCTCGTCGACGCCCGGCAGCGGAGCCTGCGCGGCCGAACCGAGCGCCGCGGGATCGGCGTTGTCGATGAGATCGGTGAGCGACGGCGCGCCCGCGGAGCCGGTGCCGCCGAGCTGGACGACGCCGGAGACCGGGGCTCGCAGGGTCAGCGCGTCGACGGCGGCCGCGGCCAGGTCGTACGCCTGCCGGGCCTGCACCCGCTGGGCGGCGGTGAGGGCGTCGACGGCCCGGCTGACGCCGGCGACCCCGCGTTGCAGCGAGTCGACGGCGGCCGAGGCGGCCGAGGAGACGGCCTCGTACTGCTTCTGGGCGGCGGTGACCTGGGCGAGCAGCGCCTTGCGCAGGGTCTCGTCGGTGACCTTGCCGGCGGTCTCCCGCGCTGTGGTGAAGGCTTCGGCGGCGTCGGCGTCCGTGCGCTGCCGTACGGCGGTGAACCCGGCCGCGCCGCCGCCGGAGGGGACGCCACCGGCCGGGGCGGCGTCGAGCGCCTCGGTGGCCGCGTCCAGCCGCCGCTCGGTGGCCGGGGAGTCGACGACCGCCACGACCTGGCCCTTGCGGACCTTGTCGCCGCTCTCCACGCGCAGCGCGGCCAGGGTGCCGTCGGCGGGTGAGCCGACCGTGGCGGCGGCGCGGGCCGTCACGGCGCCGGACGCCTCGACGATCTCGGCGACGGTGCCCCGGCCGGCCGGGCCGACCGTGATGCCGGACGGCTTCTCGCCACAGGACGCCGCGGTCAGCGGAGGCAGCAGGACGCACGCGAGCAGCAGGACCGTGGCACGCCGGGGGGATCGGGACACGCACGCCACTCTATGCCGGGCGGGCGCCGCGACGGCCGGGCCGGACGGCCGGGACCGCCACCACCGGACGTCCCGGACCGGCACACTCCGGGCGTCCCGGATCGGCACACTCCGGGCGTCCCGGATCGGCACACTCCGGGCGTCCCGGATCGGCACACTCCGGGCGTCCCGGATCGGCCCGGCCGGGCGGCCGGTGCCGGCGAGCCGAACGGTCTGCTGATCGATATCGGACGTACGGACCTGATACCCGGTTCGTGTCGGGTATCGGCGCCGGGGCTGGCGTGCGCACGACCGCGCGTCCCACCATGGCCTGCCAGCCTGGAAGGTGACCGGAGCTTTCCGGCCGCCGCCGATGACTATCGGCCGTCGGCGTTGAACCGCGAGGCCACTCGCGCCCGTAGTGACCAGCACCGTGCCCGCCACTGTCCGAGGAACGTGACCCATGTCGCTGCATGCTCTGCCCGGCCCGGCCGCCATGCTGCGCGCCGACGAACTGACCGTCGTGCACCACGACGACACGGTCAGCCGCTTCACGGACGTGTCGTACTCGCTGAGCCGCGCGGGCCTGCGGGTGGTGACCGCGGACGGCGACGAGAAGGCGTTCCCCGGTCACGACGTGCTGACCACCCACGTCCGCCTGGCCCACGGCGCACTGGCCGCATGACGAGACGGCGGCCCGCCGGAGCGGGCCGCCGTCGTGCGATCCGGTCGATCAGGTTCCCGGGCGGCGCCCGATGACCTTGACCCTCATGCCGATCTTGCCGATGCCGTAGTACGCCTTGGCGTCGGTGCCGAGCAGGTTGACGCACCCGTGCGAACCCCGCCACGCGTCGTGCAGGTACGTGGTGGTCTGGTGGAAGCCGATCCCGCCGACGAAGCGCTGCCAGTACGGCATCCACACCTCGTACGGGTCGGACCACTCCTTCTTCGTCCGCTTGTTGATCTTGTAGCTGCCGGCCGGCGTCCGGTAGCCCTTCATGCCGCTGCGGATCACCGTCGGCTTGCGGTACACCTTGCCGCTGCGCATCACCCACGTGGTCTGGTGGGTCAGATCCACGCAGAACGTGGTGCCGGTCCGTTTCGCCTTGCACGCCGACGTCTTCGTGGCGGCGAGACGCTTGGCCACCCCGTACGTCGTGGGACCCGCGAGCCCGGCGGCCGGCTTGATGCCGTACCGGCTCTGGAACTTCTTGATGGCCTTGCAGTCCGCGGCCGACTGCCTGCCGTCGACGGTGACGGCGCCGAAGCCGCCGAGCTTCTTGAGGTAGCCCTCCACCTGCTTCTGGTACTTGCCCGTCGAACACGAGGCCGCGGCGGCCTTCGTGACGACGACGGCGGCGACCGGCGCCGCGCCGACGGACCGGGGTACGGCGCTCGCCGTACCCGGGGTCAGCGCGAAGGCGCCGAGGCTGCCGCCGGCCGCCGTCGCCACGACGGCGGCGGCGAGGCGCGCGGAGACCCGCTGCACTCCCAAATCGTCCTCCCCAGGAGATCGTGTGACGCACATCGAAGCACACCCGTGCTCCGGGGAGGGTCGGCCGCACGACCATGGCACGGAACCGGTACGCCGGCCCCGTCCGCCCGCGGGTCGCGCGGCGCAGGTCACTGCGGGGTGGCGAAGTCCTGAACCCAGTACGGCGTGCGGTCGGCGGAGAACGCGAGCCCGACCCCGACCTGGTGCAACCGGCAGTCGAGGATGTTCTCGCGGTGCTCGGGGCTGTTCATCCAGCCGTCGACGACCTCGTACACGCTGTCCTGGCCACGCGCGATGTTCTCGCCGAAGCGCGACCACTGGTAGCCGGCGTCGGCCACCCGCTCACCGGCCCGGTCACCGTTGGGGTCCTCGTGCGCGAAGTAGCCGCGCCGGGCCATGTCGGCCGCGTGCCGGTTGGCGGCGGCGATCAGCCGCCGGTCGACCGTGACGTCGTCGCAGCCGGCCCGCCGCCGCTCCCGGTTGACCAGGTCGCGGGCCTGCTGCTGCACGTCACCGCGGGGGTCGGAGGAGAGCGCCTGGCTCGCGGTGACGTCGCGGTGCGCGTCGGCGACGGTGCCGGGCTGCTTCGCCGGGGTCCGCGACGGCGACGCGTCCGGCGAGGGGTCGTTCGCGGCCGGACGGGCCGGCTTCGGGCCGTCCGCCGGCTTCGGGCCGCCGTCCGCCGGCTTCGGGTCACCGGCCGCCGGGCTCGCGGTGACGGGACCCCCGGGCCGTGCGGGCGCCGGGCCGGCGGCGGGCTCACCCGGGTCGCCTGGCTCGGCAGCATCAGGTACGGCCACAGCACCACTGGGCAGGTCCGGGAGTGCGGACAGATCCGGCCCGGCGACCGACGGCACCCCGGGCTGGTCCGGAGTCGTCTCCGCACCGGCGCTCGTCGCCACCATGATCCCGCCGGCCAGGACCGCCGACACCGCCACGGCCACCACGACAGCAGGCTTGCGCATGGATGTCCTTCCGCGCTCACGGCGCCGCGCCCGGTGCGCGCCGCCCTCGCGGGGTACCAACGGGTCGCGGCGCGGACGGTGACCCGCCGGCGGTCCGGCGCCGCCCGGCCGTAACCCCCGGCGAAACGGCCGTTGACCTGGCGTTTCACGGAGGAGTCAGGCGCCGCGGCGATCGCACAGTCGCACGGACAAAAACGACACTTCATTCGTCCGGGGTAATCCGGCCGGGCGTACTTGCCGTCCACGCGGACGGTCCCCGCCCCGCGCCGCCGTGGCTACCGTTTCGCGGTGCGCAACCGCTACCTGGATCTCCTCCGGGCCGCCGCCATCGTCCGGGTCGTCGTCTACCACCTCTTCGGCTGGCCGTGGCTGTCGATCCTGCTGCCGGCCATGGGCATCATGTTCGCGCTGGCCGGGTCGCTGACCGCAGCCTCGCTCGACCGGCGCTCCGCCGGCAGCGTCATCACGTCCCGGCTGCGCCGGCTCCTGCCTCCGCTGTGGCTGCTCGGCGCGATCGCCGTCCCGGCCATGCTGTACGCCGGATGGGCGCAGCAGGACGGTGGCGACTCGCCCTGGAGCTGGAAACTGGGCCTGTGGCTGCTCCCGATCGGCGACCCCCCGGGCAGCCACGCGGGCATCGACGCCTGGGAGCCGCTGTGGTACATCCGGGCGTACCTGTGGTTCGTGCTGCTCTCGCCGCTGATGTACCTCGCGTACAAGAAGGTGGGCTGGGCCGCCGTGATCGCGCCGGTGGCCCTGCTCGCGGCGCTCGACAAAACCGGGTTCTCGCTGCCGTTCGGCCGCGCCGACTCGGCGATGTGGGACTTCGCCACGTACGGCGCCTGCTGGATCGCGGGCTTCGCGCACCACGACGGCCGCCTGCACCGGCTGCGCCCGGGTCTCGTGGGCCTGGCGGCCGTGGCGCTCGGCGGCGCGGCCCTGTACTGGCTGCACGGGCACGCCGGGGACGAGGGCTGGGACCTCAACGACGTGCCGGAGGCCCAGGCGCTGTGGTCGCTCGCGTTCGTGCTGGTGGCGCTGCACTGGCGGCCGGACATGACCTGGCTGGCGTACCTGCGGCCGGTCGACCGGGCGGTGAACCTGCTGAACTCGCGCGCGGTGACCGTCTACCTGTGGCACAACATCGCGATCGCCGCGATCTGGCCGATGTTGACGTTCCTCGCCCTGGACGACCTCGGGTCGATGGAGGGGCCGGTCACCCTCGCGGCGACGTTCGCCCTGACCGCGGTCGCGGTGCTGGCGTTCGGCTGGGTGGAGGACCTCGCGGCCCGCCGCCGGCCCCGGATCTGGCCCGCCACCGCCTCCCCCGCCCCGGTCTCGTCTCCGGCCGCTCCCCCGCCGCCGGGCGCTCCGCTGCACGCCGAGGTGGGCCCGCTCCCGCCGCCGGTCGCGCCGCCGCCGGTGCCGCCCGCCCGCCGGGCGCTGCCGGCCCCGGCGGAGGAACCGGCCGCGATCTCGTGGTTCGGCGGCGGCCCGGAGCCGCGCTGAACGGTCCCGGGACGGGAGTGAAAGGTTCTCGCCAACGAGCCTTGAATCGCCGCTAACCTGAGCGAATGGGGCAGGTCGGACAGGCGGCGGCACCGGTGGGGACGGCCGCCGGGGAGCCGACGCTGGTGTTCCGCGCCGGCCCCCTGCTCGGCGCGCTGCGGCTCGCCGAGGTCGTCGAGACGATGCGTCCGCTGCCCGTGCATCAGCTCGCGGGCACGCCGCCGTTCGTCTCGGGAATCTGCGTCATGCGCGGCGAGCCCACCCTGGTGGTCGACGTCGCGCGTCTGCTCGGCGGCGGCGAGGCGGAGGTGGCGCGCTACGTCGCCGTACGGACCGGGCGCGGGACGATCGCCCTCGCCACGGGCCCGGTCCTCGGCATCCGGACGCTGGCCGCCGACCGCGAGGCGCGGCACGCGGCGCTGCTCGGCGAGGCCCCGGCCCGCCTGGTCGCCGCCGTGGGCACGGTCGACGCCGAGCCGGTCCTGCTGCTGCAGAGCCTGCACCTCGTCCCGGACGAGACCTGGGCGGCCGTGGCGGCCGTGGCGGCGTCATGATCTCGACCGCGGGCGTGGCGCGGTTCCGCGCGGTCCTGGCCGAGAGCCTCGGGTGGACCTTCGACGACAAGGACGCCCCGCAGCTCGCCCAGGTGCTGCTGCGGCGGGCCGGCGCCACGCACCTGGAACGCGGCGAGTACCTGGCCCGGCTCGGCGCCGGCGACTGGGAGGCGGAGCTCAGCACGCTCGCCGAGGAACTGACGATCAACGAGACGTACTTCTTCCGGCACGGCGAGCAGTTCCGGGTGCTCGCCGACGTGGCGCTGCCGGAACGGATCCGGGCGCGCGGCGCGCAACGCGTCCTGCGGCTGCTCTCGGTCGGGTGCTCGTCCGGCGAGGAGGCGTACACGCTGGCGATCGTCGCGCGGCAGGTGCAGCCGGACCCGGACTGGATCGTGTCGGTGCTCGGCGTCGACGCCAGCCCGGCGGTCCTGCGGCGGGCGCGGGCCGCGCGCTACTCGGCGTGGTCGCTGCGCGAGACCCCCGACGCCGTACGCGAGCGCTGGTTCCACCCGCACGACGGCGAGTACGAGGTCGACGCCGGCATCCGCGCGGCCGTACGGTTCCGCCTGCACAACGTGGCCGGCGACGACGAGGAGCTGTGGCGGCCCGGGCAGTACGACGTCGTGTTCTGCCGCAACCTGCTGATGTACCTCACGCCGCACGTGCGCGACACCCTCGTCCGGCGCATGACCGGCGCGCTGAGCACGGGCGGCTACCTGTTCCTCGGCCACACCGACTCGCTGGGCAGCGACCCGGACGGGCTCGAGCCGCAGCAGAGCGACCACACGTTCTTCTACCGGCGCCGCCCGGGCCGCCCGGCCGCCGTCGCCGTGCCGCGGCCGCTTCCGCCGCGCCCGGCACCGGTGGCCGCCCGGCCGGCTCCGCGCCGGGAACCGCAGGCGGACGGCCCGTACGAGCGGACGATGCGGCTGCTGCGTGACGAGCGGTTCGCGGAGGCGCTGACCGTCGTGGAGGCGGGACTGCACGGCCGGGTCGTACCGCGCGACCTGCTCCTGCACGCCGTGCTGCTCACGCAGGCCGGACGGCTCGAGGACGCGGAGACCGCCTGCCGCCGCCTGCTCGACATCGACGGCCTGTACGCCGACGCGCACCACCAGCTCGCCGTCTGCCTCGAGGCCGGCGCCGCGGCCGACGCGGCGATCGGCCACTACCGGCTCGCGGCCCACCTGGATCCCGACTTCGCGATGCCCCGCCTGCGCCTCGGGCTGATCGCCCGCCGCCGTGGCCGGTCCGAGGCGGCCGCCGCCGAGCTGGACCGGGCGCAGACCCTGCTGAAGCACGAGCGCGAGGACCGCATCGCCATGTTCGGCGGCGGGTTCGGCCGGCTCGCGCTCACCGCGCTGTGCCGTACGGAAGGAGCGCGCCGATGAGTCCCAGCCGCCTCGCCGACCTGCGGGACGCGTTCGACCGCTCGTTCACCGAGCCGGTACGCCGCCACGACGCCGAGTTCGTGGAGCTGCTGGCCGTCCGCGCCGGCGGCCGCCCGTACGCGTTGCGTCTCTCCCAGGCCTCGGGCCTGCACCCGGACCGGCCCGTCACGCCGTTGCCGGGGCCGCAGCCGGCCCTGCTCGGCGTCGCGGGTTTCGGCGGCACGATCGTGCCCGTCTACGACCTCGCCGCCCTGCTCGGGCATCCGGTGCCCGAGCGCCCCCGCTGGCTCGTGCCGTGCGCCGGCGCGCCGCCGCTCGCGGTGGCCTTCCACGAGCTCGACGGCCACCTGCGGGTGCCGGCCGACGAGATCGTGGACGAGGCCGGCGACCGTCCCGCCCAGGAGGTGCTGCGCGGGATGGTGCCGCTGCCCGGCGGCACCCGGCCCATCGTCGACCTGCACGCGGCCCGGACGCTGGTGCACCAGCTCACCGGCCGTCTCCACTACGCCCACGAGGAGCAGTGATGGCTCGACGCAGCTTCGGCTACAAGCTCACCCTCAGCTTCGGTGCGACCCTGGCGCTGACGCTGGTCATGGGCGCCGCCTCGGTCGCCGCGCTGGCCGTCGTCGTGGACGCCAAGGACGCCGCGATCCGGGTCGCCGCCGACGACCTCGGCTCCGCCGAGCACCTGCGGACGAAGGCGGAGGCCCGGATCAGCGACTACCGCGGCTTCCTGATCACCGGTGAGCAGGAGTACCTGGACGCGACGGACGCCGACCGCAAGGAGTTCCTCGGGGTGGTCACCCAGCTGCGGGGCACCCTCACCGAGCCGGCCGCGCTGAACCTGCTGCAGGCCGTCGCCGACGCGGAGGCACAGCACGCGGCGGTGCTGGACCCGGTGATCGAGCGCCGCAAGTCCATGTCGGACCTGCGCGACATCGGGCGGCTCAACGCCACCGACGTCGCGCCGGCCCGGCAGAAGCTCCAGGACTCCATCGCCGCGCTGACCACCCGCGTCCGCGCCGACGTGGAGACCGCGCGGCGCGCCGCCTCCGCCAAGGCGAACCGCGCCATCGCGATCATCATCGGGCTCGCCGTGCTGGCGACCGCCTTCGGCATGTCCGTCGCCGCGAAGCTGAGCCGCGACCTTCGGCGCGAGGTCGGCGCGGCGGTCGGGCACATCCAGAGTTCGTCGGCGCAGCTCGAGGCGGCAGCCGCGCAACAGGCCGGCGGCGGCCGGGACCAGGCGAGCGCGATGAGCGAGATCACCACGACGATCAGCGAGCTGCTGATCACCTCGCGGCAGATCGCCGACAGCGCGCAGCGGGTGTCGAAGATCGCCGAGGAGACCGCGGAGGCGGCCGAGAACGGCGACGCGACCATCGATCAGACCCGGGCCTCGATCGCCGCCATCCGGACCCAGGTGGACCAGATCGTGCAGCACATGCTGACGCTCGGCGAGCGGTCGCAGCAGATCGGCGGCGTCGCCGACCTCGTCTCGGAGCTGGCGGAGCAGACCAACATCCTGGCCATCAACGCCACCATCGAGGCGAGCGGCGCGGGCGAGTGGGGCCGGCGGTTCGCCGTCGTGGCCGAGGAGATCCGCAAGCTGGCCGACCGGACGGCCGGCTCGGCGAAGGAGATCCGCGCGCTCATCGACGACGTCCGCGGGGCGGTCAACACCACCGTCATGGCCACCGAGATCGGCGCCAAGTCCGTCGACGCGGGGGCCCGGCAGTTCGACGACGCCACGAGCTCGTTCCGGCGCATCGCCCAGCTCGTGGCCACCACCAACGACGCCACCCGCGAGATCGAGCTGTCCACCAAGCAGCAGACCACCGCGGTGGAACAGGTCAACGTCGCCGCCTCGGACACCGCACGGGTCACCCGGGAGACCGAGGCGAGCGCGGTGCAGACCCGGCAGACGGCGGCGCATCTGTCCACCCTCTCCGCCGACCTGCTCGACCTGGTGGGCAACGGCCGTCGATGAGCACCGATCCGCTGCGCTACTTCCGCGTCGAGGCCCGCGAGCTGATCGACCAGATCAGCGCGGGCGTGCTCGACCTGGAACAGCGGCACGACACCGACCTGGTGCCCCGGCTGCTGCGCTTCGCGCACACGCTCAAGGGCGCCGCCCGGGTGGTCCGCCAGCAGGAGATCGCCGACCGCGCGCACGCCTTCGAGGAGGTACTCGTCCCGCACCGCGGGGACGACGGGCCGCTGCCTGCCGACGAGATGCGTGAGCTGCTGCGGCTCAACGACGAGATCGAGCGGTACGTGGCCGCGCTGGAACCCGGGTACGAGCCGCCCGCGTCCGCCCCGGACGAGCCGCAGCCCGAGGCCACCCCGCACCCCGAACCGCTGCCGGCCGCGCGGGCGGCGACCGCGGACGTCGACGACCTGCTCGACGCGGTGGGCGAGACGCACGCCCGGTTCGCGCCGCTGCGGTCCGGGCGTACCTCGCTGGAGCAGCTGCGCCGGTCCGCGGAGGCGCTCGCCGACCAGCTGCGGTCCGGGCGGCCCGGCAGCGCGGAGACCGCACGGACGGCCGCCGTACGCCTCGCCGTCGAGATCGGTGCCGTGACCCGCCGCCTGACCGACACGGTGGAACAGGTCGAACGCGAGCTCGACGAGGTGCGCGGCCGCGCCGAACGCCTGCGCCTGGTCGCCGCGTCGAGCATCTTCACCGCCCTGCACCGCGCCGTCCGGGACGCCGCCGACGCGCAGGGCAAGCGGGTGCGTTTCGACGGACGTGGCGGGGACCTGCGCCTCGACCCGCAGGTGCTCACGTCGGCCGCCAACGCGATGCTGCACATCGTGCGCAACGCGGTCGTGCACGGCATCGAGCCGGAGCCGGACCGGGTGGCGGCGGGCAAGCCGGCGGAGGGCGGGATCGTCGTCGCCATCGAGCGCCGGGGCAGCTACGCCGCGTTCCTGTGCAGCGACGACGGCCGCGGGTTCGACCTGGCCGCGGTACGCCGGGCCGCCCAGGAGCGTGGCCTGCTGCAGCCCGGGGAGGCCGAACCGGACACGCAGACACTCCTCGAGCTGGTGCTGGGCGGCGGCATCAGCACCTCCCCCACGGTCACCGACGTGGCCGGGCGCGGCATCGGCCTCAACGTGGCCCGCGACGTCGCCGACCAGCTCGGGGGCGAGGTGACCGTGCGTACGGAGTCGGGCCGGGGCACCACGATCGAGCTGGTGCTGCCGCTGGCTCTGCTGTCGCTGCAGGGGCTCGTCGTCGAGGCGGCCGGGACCGTGGCGACCGTGCCGCTGGACGCGGTGCGGACCTGCGTACGGTTGCTTCCCGTGCAGGCGACGGCGGCCTCGGTGACCGGCAAGCTCGCGCACGACGGCGAGGCCCTGCCGTTTCTGCCCCTGGCCCGGGCCCTGTACGCGGGCACCGTCGTCCCCGAGGGCGGCGGATCCGCCGTGGCGGTCGTCGTCCGGGCCGGCGACCGGTCCGTGGCCGTCGGTGTCGACCGGCTGGCCGGCACCTCCACGCTCGTCGTGCGCCCCCTGCCCGATCTGGCGCCGGCCGCGCCGGTGATCGGCGGTGTCTCCATGGACCTCGACGGCAACCCGCGGCTCGTGCTCGACGCGGCCGGCCTGATCGACGAGACCGGGCGGCTGGGCGGGGGCGGGGTGGCCCCGGCGGAACCGGCCCGCCGGCTGCCCATCCTGGTCGTCGACGACTCGCTGACCACGCGGATGCTCGAGCGCAGCATCCTCGAGTCGGCCGGATACGAGGTCGACCTGGCGGCGTCCGGCGAGGAGGGCCTGGAGAAGGCCCGAAATAGACAATACGGGCTTTATCTTACAGACATTGACATGCCTGGCATCGATGGGTTCGCCTTCGTCGCGCAGACCCGGGCGGACCCGGAGCTGGCCGAGGTCCCGGCGATCCTGGTCAGCTCGCGCGCCAGCGCTGAGGACCGGGCCCGGGGCGCGGCGGCCGGGGCGAGCGCGTACGTGGTCAAGGGCGAGTTCAACCAGGAGGAGCTGCTCGCCCACATCCGCCGGCTGGTGCCGGCATGATCCGCGTCCTGGTGGTCGAGGACTCCGCGACCATGCGCGCCCACCTGCGCGAGTCGCTCGGGACCGACCCGGAGCTGCGGGTGGTCGGCGAGGCCGTGGACGGCGGCCAGGCCGTCGAGATGGTCGGCCGGCTGCGCCCGGACGTGATCACGATGGACATGATGCTGCCCACGATGAGCGGCCTGGTCGCCACCGAGCACATCATGGCGGAGTTCCCCACCCCGATCCTCGTCGTCTCCTCGGCGGACCGGCAGGAGCTGTTCAGCACGTACAACGCGCTGGCCGCCGGGGCGGTGGACGTGCTGGAGAAACCGCGCGGCGACGCGTCCGACGCCGGCTGGGCGCGGCGGTTGTGCTCCGCCGTACGGCTGGTGTCCCGGATCCGGGTGATCACACACCCGCGGGCCCGTCTCGACGGCCGCCACCGCGCCGAGCGGCCGCAACCCGCGCCGGCACCGCCGCTGGCGCCCGCCGCCGGTGATGACGCGGCGCTGGGCCTGGTGGTGGTCGGCGCGTCCACGGGCGGCCCCGGCGCGCTGACGGACCTGCTGCGGGCCCTGCCGGCCGGGTTCGCCGCGCCCGTGCTGTGCGTGCAGCACATCGCCGCGAGCGAGCCGTTCGCGGTCGCGTTCTCCGACTGGCTGGCCGGGCAGACCGGGCGTGACGTCAGGTACGCCACGGACGGCATGCGTGTCCGCGGGCTCGCCGGGCGCGTCCTGCTCGCCCCGCCGGACCGGCACATGTACGTGGGCGACGGCCTGGTCCGGCTCAGCGACGCGCCGCCGCGGCACTCCTGCCGGCCCTCGGTCGACGTGCTCTTCGAATCCGTGGCCGCGGAGTTCGGCGCGTCCGCGGCCGGCTGCCTGCTCACCGGCATGGGCCGCGACGGCGCCGGCGGGCTGCTGCGGATCCGCTCGCACGGCGGCGTCACCTTCGCCCAGGACGAGGCCAGCAGCATCGTGTACGGAATGCCGCGCGAGGCCGCGCTGCTCGGCGCGGCCGCCTACATCCTGCCCCCGGCGCGGATCGCCGCCCGGCTGGCCGAACTGACCCGGACGGGGACCCGCCGATGAGCCCGGCCGTGCTGATCGTGGACGACAGTCTCACCGTCCGCATGGACCTGCACGAGGCGTTCGAGGCCGACGGCTTCACGACGGTGCTGTGCGCCACCGGCGAACAGGCCCGGCAGGCGTTCCGCGAGGCCGATTTCGATGTCGCGGTGCTCGACGTCATGCTGCCCGACGCCGACGGCGTGGACCTGCTGCGCGAACTGCGGGCCCTGCCCGGGCGCGAGCACACCGTCACGGTGCTGCTGTCCAGCGAGGCGGACGTCGCCGACCGGCTGCACGGGCTGCGCACCGGCGCCGACGAGTACGTGGGCAAGCCGTACGACGCCGGGTACGTCGTCGCGCGGTCCCGGCAGCTGCTCGGCGAGGTACGCGCCGCGGACCCGCAGACCACCGTCCTGGTGATCGACGACAGCGTGACGTTCCGGGAACGTCTGCGGCAGCTGCTGGAGCCCGAGGGGTACGCCGTGCTCACCGCGGCCTCGGGCGAGGAGGGCCTGCGCACGGCGGCGGACCGGCGCCCGCAGGCGGTGATCGTGGACGGTGTCATGCCGGGCATCGACGGCGCGACGGTGATCCGGCGGATGCGGCTGGACCCCGCGCTGCGCGACACTCCCTGCCTGCTGATGACGGCCGCGGACGACTACGCGACCGAGGTGCAGATGCTCGAGGCGGGCGCCGACGCGTTCGTCCGCAAGCAGCAGGACCTCGCCGTCGTGATCGCCAAGCTGGCGGCGGTGCTGCGGACCAGCGCCGAGCAGCTGCCCATCGAGGGGATCGGCAGCCTGCACGGGCCCGGCAAGGTCCTCGTGGTGACGGCGGAGCGGACCCGGCTCGAGGAGTGGGGCGACGTGCTGCGCGCCGACGGGTACGACGTCGTCGCGGCCACCGGCCCGGACGACGCCCTCGACATGCTCGCCGCGCAGCCGGTCGACTGCATCGTCCTCGGCCTCGGGAGCGGGGCCCGGGAGACGTGCGCGCGGATCAAGGAAGTGCCCCAGATCCGCGACACGCCGCTGGTGATGACCGGCGCCCGGGACGACGCGCTGCTGGAGTGTCTCGCGGCGGGCGCCGACGACTACGTGCGCGAGACGGACGGGGCGGAGACGCTGCGGGCCCACGTACGCGCCCAGATCCGCCGCAAGCAGTCCCTGGACGAGAGCCGGCGCATCCGCGAGGAGCTGATGCGCCGCGAGCTGGACGCGGCGGGCGAACGGGCCGCACGCCAGCTCGCCGAGACGCGGGCGGCGCTCGTCGAGGAGCTGGAGTGGCGCAACCGAGAGCTGGAGGCGTTCAGCGGCTCGGTGTCGCACGACCTGCGCGGGCCGCTGCAGGTCATCACCAGCTACGCCGAGACCATCCTCGACGAGGACGAGCCGCTGGGCGAGGAGACCCGCCACCGGGTCGAACGCATCCACGCCGCCGCGGGGCGCATGGCCGACCTGGTGGAGTCGCTGCTGATCCTGGCCCGGGCCAGCCGCGGCGAGCTGCGCCGGAACCGCCTCGACCTGACCGAGACGGCGTGGCAGGTGATCCGCGAGGTCGAAGCCCGGGAGCCGGGCCGCAAGATCCGCTTCTCGGTGACCGAGGCGATGACCGCGGACGCGGACGAGGGCCTGGTCCGGGTGATCCTGGAGAACCTCATCACCAACGCGTGCAAGTTCACCCGCAAGGTCGAGGAGCCGGTCGTCGAGGTCGGCTGGAGCGGCTCCGGCGACGACCTGCGGTATCACATCCGCGACAACGGGGCGGGCTTCCCGGAGGGCAAGGCGGGTGAGCTGTTCCGGCCGTTCGCCCGCCTGCACAACGCCGCCGACTTCCCGGGCACGGGCATCGGCCTGACCACCGTGCACCGGGCCGTGGAACGCCACGGCGGCGAGATCCACGCGGAGGGCCGCGAGGGCGAGGGCGCGCTGTTCTGGTTCACCCTGCCCCCGGACGGCCGGGCCCGTTGAGCCGGTTCGCGCGGACGGCCCGATCCCGGGCAGCGCGCCGCGCTGCCCGGGATCCCGTCGGGTCGCGCCCGCTCAGTCGGTCGCCAGCGCGGCGACCGGGCTGACCTTGGCGGCGCGCCGGGCCGGGAGCACCCCGGCCAGGGCCGTGAAGAGGACCAGCGCCGCGAAGACCCCCACCAGCTGCCCGATCGGCAGCTCCAGCGGGGCGTTGACCCCGAGCGCCTTGAGGAACAGCCAGGCGTACGGGACGCCGAGCAGGACGCCGATCGTCGCGCCGATGACGCCGTACAGGCTGGACTCGGCGGTCAGCATGGAGCGCAGTCCGCCGCGGGAGAGCCCGACCGCGCGCAGCAGGCCGGACTCGCGGACCCGCTCGACCACCGACAGCGCCGTCGTGGTGCCGACGCCGACGACGGCGATGAGCACGGTCAGGCCGATCAGGCCGATGACCACGGCCAGGACGCCGTTGAGCACCGCGTTCGCCTCGTCGCGCTGGTCGGCGAGCACCTCCACGCCCAGCCCGGTGCGCCCCTGGGCGAGCTGCTGCATCGCCTTCTGCCCGGCCGTACGCCCGTCCTCGCCGGCCTTCGCCGCGTCGGCGAGCAGGCCGGAGGCGGTGGCGGGGGCGCCGAGCTTGGTCAGGTCGGCCGGGTCGGCCAGGACGTCGGACTGCAGCGGTCCCGAGTCGGGCAGCGTGGCCACGACCTGGACCTGCAGCTTCTTCTTGCCCACGGCGAGCGTGACGGTGTCGCCGACGCCGAGGCCGGTGACGTCGGTGGCGAACCCGCCGAGCGCGACCTTGCCGGGCCCGATGCCGGCCAGCGACCCGTCCGTGACGTCGATCTTCGACAGCGTGGGCAGCGCCTTCATGTCCAGATCGCTGGCCTGCAGCGTCGGCTCGGCGCTCCCCGCCTTGACGGCCGGCAGCCGCCGGTACGGCGTCACGTGCGTCAGATCGGGGCTGGCCTTCGCCTGCTCCAGCACGGCGGCGGGAACCCGCTCGTCGCCGTTGGCGGCCAACTCGTAGTCCGCCGGCACCGACGTGGCCATCTCCCGATCGGCCAGCACCCGGACGGACGCGCCGGTCACCACCACACCGGCGATCAGCGTGACGCCGAGGGCCACCACGACCGACACCGCGGCCGCCCGCCGGGGAGCGCCGCCGACCCCGCCGACGGCGAGGCGTCCGAGCGGCCCGAGGCGCCGCAGCGGCCAGCCCACCGTGGCCAGGACGGGCCGCACCAGGACCGGGCCGAGCGCCATCAGCGCGAAGAACGCGAGCGCGCCCGAGGCGACGGTGGTCAGCAGCATCGACGAGGGGTCGTAGTCCTTCGTGTCGCGCCCCGGCAGGTTCATCACCACGAACGCCGCGGAGAGCCCGGCGAGGAGGGCGAGCAGGATGCCGAACGCGGCGCGCAGCTTGCCGATGTCCTTGCGTCCAGCGGTGGTGCTCGCCGCGCGCAGCGCCTCCAGAGGCGCGACCTTGGCGGCCGTGAACGCCGGGGCCAGCACCGCCAGCACGGTGATCACGGTGGACAGCAGCACGACGCCGAGCGCCGGCAGCAACGGGACACCCGGGGAGGCGACGTCGATGTCGAACGCGCGCAGCAGCGGCGGTACGGCGTGCCCGACCGCCAGCGCACCGGCGACCCCGACCGTGCCGACGACGAACCCGATCACGGCGCCCTCGACGGCCAGGGCCCGCCACAGCGAGCCGCGGCCCGCGCCGACCGCCCGCAGCAGCGCCAGCTGGCGCATCCGCTGGGCGAAGACGATGCGGAACGTGGAGGTGGCGACCAGGGCCGCGGCTACCACCGCGATCGCGACGAACATGCCGACCGCGATGAAGATCTCGTCGAGCTCGGAGACCGCGTTCTGCGCCTCCTGGTGGCGGATGTCGGCGCCGGTGGAGACCTTGGGCCGCTCCATACCGTCCTTGGGAGCCGGCGCGGCGGCGATGAGATTCTCCGCGGCGGCGCGCACCGAGTCGAGGTCGGTGCCGGGGTTCAGCCGCAGGTCGACCTGCTGCAGCGTGTTCTCGCCCGAGAGGGTGGTCACCGCACTCTGCGGCGCGTACGCCGAGAAGCCGTAGTCGGCCGACGCCTCCACGATGCCGACCACCTTGACCTTCGCGTGCTTGGTGGGCTTGCCGTCGTCGTCCCACCCGGTCGTCATGCTGACCGTGGAGCCGATGGGCAGCCCCATCCGGTCCGCCGTCCGCGGCGTGACGGCGACCTCACCGGAGGCCGACGGATAGGCGCCCTGGGTGACGTGCACGGTCGACAGCGGGCCGCTGCCCGGGTCGGCGACGACGCTCAGGTACTGCCCGCCGACGTCGCCGCCGGCCTCGACCCGCCCGACCGCCTCGGCGACCCCGGGCAGGGCCTTGAGCTTCGCGAGATCGGCCGTGGTGACGAGTGCGGACGGCCCGTCCGGGCTGCTGCCCACGGCCAGGTCGACGGCGGCCGGGGTGCCGCTGAGGCCGTCCAGGACGGTGGCCTTGGTGATGTCGCGGGCCAGCACCGTCGCGTAGACCACGAAGGACGCGACGAGCACCGCGAGACCGGTGAGCAGCAGCCGGGAGGGACGCCGCGCGGCTCCGGCCAGCTGGGTACGCAGCACGCTCACTGGTGGCTCCCCAGGCTCTGCAGGGCCTCGGTCACGGCGGCGCGGTCCGGGCGGTCGATCTCACCGGCGATCCGGCCGTCAGCGAGCAGGACGACGCGGTCGGCGTACGCGGCGGCGCCCGGGTCGTGGGTGACCATCACGATGGTCTGCCCGAGATCGCGTACGGAGTTGCGCAGGAACGACAGCACCTCCGCGCCCGAACGCGAGTCCAGGTTGCCGGTCGGCTCGTCGGCGAAGACGACCTCGGGGCGCGACACCAGCGCGCGGGCCAGCGCGACGCGTTGCTGCTGGCCGCCGGAGAGCTCGCTGGGCCGGTGGCTGAGCCGGCCGGTGAGCCCGAGCACCTCGCTCAGGTGGGCGAGCAGCCCCCGCTCGGCGGTACGGCCGGCCAGGTCCAGCGGCAGCGTGATGTTCTGCTCGGCGGTCAGCTGGGGCAGCAGGTTGAACGACTGGAAGACGAAGCCGATCCGCTCCCGGCGCACCTTGGTCAGCACCTTGTCGGGCTGCACGGTCAGGTCGGTGCCGCCGAGCATGGCGCGCCCGGAGGTGGCCTTGTCGAGGCCGGCGAGGCAGTGCATGAGCGTGGACTTGCCGGAGCCGGACGGGCCCATGATCGCGGTGAACTGGGCGCGGGTGAAGCCGACCGTGACGCCGTCGAGGGCGCGTACGGCGGTGTCGCCGGTGCCGTACACCTTGACGAGGTCCACGGCCGCCACGGCGGTCATGCGCTCGTCCGGGCCGGCGCCGGCGGAGGTCGTCGGCACGACGGCCGGGGACTGCGGGTACATCGGTTTGCCTCCGGAATGGGGATCTGTGCGAACGCTGAGAATCCTGCGGCAGGCCGGGCCCCGCCCACATCGGTCCGCAGCGGGGGCCGCCGCCGGGCGTGGATCTGCCTTTCGGCCGATGGGAGCCCCGCGAGCAGGCATTACGCTCGAGTCACGATGTTGACGCAACGCGACCTGCTGTTCCGCCTCGCCCAGTTCGCCGCCCTGTTCCTCATGGCGTGCATCGGCCTCTTCGACCTCGCGTCCGGCATGGCGGACAGCGGTGCGCTGGTGCTGCTGCAGGTACCCATGGCGATCGCCACCGCGGCGGTCTGGCTGCCCCGGCACCGCCAGGGCTCCAAACGCCTGCCCCGGACCGCGCTGATCCTCGCCGTCTGCTCGCTGTTCCTGACCGTGGTGGTCGCCTCGTCGACCTCCGGGTACAGCGGAGGCAGCTACGGCCTCGCCGAGACGGTGGGCCTGATGGGCGTGCTGTTCGTCGTCTGCCGGCGCGGCGACCCGCAATGGGCGGTCGGCGCGGTGCTGGCGCTCGGCATGGCGCTGGGCTTTCTGCCGCTGCGCAGCGGCGCCTCCTACGAGATGGTCATCATCGGGCTGGTGCAGGGCCTGGCCGCCACCGCGGTCATCGGCGCCGGCGTCTACCTGCGGATGATCGAGTCGACCCGGAACCGGGCCATGGACTCCGTCCGCGCCGAGCAGCGCGCCGAGTTCGCGCGCGACCTGCACGACTTCATCGCCCACCACGTCACCGGCATCGTGGTGCAGGCGCAGGGCGCGCGCTTCATCGCCGAGCAGGACCCCAAGCGCGCGCTGATCGCCCTGGAGCAGATCGAGGCCGCCGGCGCGGAGACCATGGCGTCGATGCGGCGCATGGTCGGCGTGCTGCGCGACCCGAACGCGTCGCCGGACGCCCCGCTCACCCCGCTGGCCGGCGTGGACGAGCTCGGGCCGCTGCTGGAGCAGTTCACCAACTCGGGCGGCCCGCTCGCGCGGCTGCACGTGGACGGCAGCACCGCGGGGGTGCCCGTGGAGGTGTCGACATCGGCGTACCGGGTGGTGATGGAGGCGCTGACGAACATTCGCCGGCACGCGCAGGGCGCACGGGTGGCGGACGTCTGGGTCCGGCGTACGCCCGACTGGCTGCTGGTCCGGGTCGCGAACGACGGATTGCCCCCCAGGGCCGCCGCGCAGCGCGAGGCGCCGGGGTACGGTCTCGTGGGCCTGCAGGAGCGGGTCCGCGCGGTCGGCGGGCGCATCACCGCCGGGCCGGGCATCGACGGCGGCTGGGTGGTCGACGCGGCCCTGCCGTTGGACCAGGAGGTGACGCGGTGATCCGCGTGATGATCGCCGACGACCAGGCGATGGTACGCACCGGCTTCGGCATGATCATCGGTGCGCAGCCCGACATGGAGCTGGTCGGCGAGGCGGCCGACGGGGTCGAGGCGGTGGCCATGGCGCGCAAGCTGAAGCCGGACGTCGCGTTGTTCGACATCCGCATGCCCCGCATGGACGGCCTCGAGGCGCTGCGGCTGCTCGCCGGCCCGGGCGTCGCCGACCCCATGAAGGTCGTCGTGGTGACCACCTTCGACCTCGACGAGTACGTGCACCAGGCGCTGCGCAACGGCGCGGCCGGCTTCCTGCTCAAGGACTCGGGCCCGGCGCTGCTGGTCGAGGCGGTCCGCGCGGCGGTCTCCGGCGACGCGCTGATCAGCCCGTCGATCACCGTACGGCTGCTCGAGCACCTGTCCCCGCCCGCCCCCAGCGACGACGACGGTGGCCTCTCACCGCGCGAGCTGGACGTGGTGAAGCTGGCCGCGCGGGGGCTCACCAACGCCGAGATCGCGACGCAGTTGTTCATCTCGGTGGGGACGGTCAAGACGCACCTGGGCAGCGTGCAGACCAAGCTCGGGGCCCGCAACCGGGTGGAGATCGCCGCCTGGGCCTGGGAACGCCGCCTGGTCAGCTGACCCCCGATCGGGCGATTCCCGCGCACGGTCGGGCAACCCGCCACGCGCGTCATGATCTTCGCCGACGATCGTGGCCATGCAGCTCACCCGACCCGCCCGCCTCGGTCTCGCCCTGGCGACCGCCCTGGCCGGCCTCGTCCTGCCCGCCTCACCGTCCCCGGCCGCGGCGCCGCCGGAGAACTGGGCCCAGGACGGCTACGGCCCCGGCCACACGTCGTACAACCCCACCGAGTCGGTGATCAACTCGTCGACGATCACGAAGCTCAGGACCCGCTGGACCGTCACCCCGGAGCCGGCCACCGACGGATGCGCGCCCGCCCCGGTCGCGCCGGTGGTCGTGGCCGGGCGGATGTTCGTTCTGGAGCCCGACGGCGGCGGTGTCGGCGCCTTCGACACGAAGACCGGCAAGCGGTTGTGGACCTACACCGCCGGATACGTCGTCGCCACGGGTCTCGCGGTCGCGGGAAGCACGGTGCTCGTCACTGACCTCAACTGTTACTCCAACAGCAGCTACGACAGCAATGTGGTGGCCCTCGATGCCGCGACCGGCACCGAGCTGTGGAACAACCTGACGCCTTGGACGACCGGCACCATCGTCGTGGACGCCGGCGCGGTCGCGGTGTCGGGCTACTGCGGAACCTGCGACGACGCCGAATACGGGGTCGAGGCGTTCCGGCTCTCCGACGGCGCCTCGCTGTGGCGGCGCCCCAACGCCGTTCTCGCCGGGCCGGTCTCGTCCGGTGGCCGCGTCCTGCTGGCGGGCACCCGGAGCCCGTACACCGCGGCCGTGTCGATCACGACCGGGACCGGCCCGTGGACGACCGGCCTGCGCTACTCGGCGAGCGCGGCGGATCCGGCGCGTCCCCAGTTCTACGTCAGCGGCGCCGCCGGGCTGCGCGCGCTGGCCACCGCGACCGGGAAGACACTGTGGACGGTCGGGAACGAGTCGGGCGAGCTCGCCACCGACGGCCGCCGGGTGTATGTCGCCTCGGCCGGGCGGATCAACGCGTACGACACCGCGAAGGGCAGGCTGCTGTGGACGCGGGTTCTCAAGAACCCGCATCACCTGGTCCGCGCCGGCGGCCTGCTCTACGCCACCAGCGGCGCCTCGCTGCTGGTCCTCGCGCCCACGAGCGGACGGACGATCCGCGCGTTCGGTACGGCGAGCGAGCACGTGGTCGTCGCGGGCGGCCGGCTGTACGTCACGAACGGGCGCACGGTCCGGGCGTACACGCCGTGATCAGCGCCTCCACCGGGCCGGGGCCGACCGGTTCGCCGGTCACGAGCACCCGGTGGTGGATCGGGCCGACCAGCCGGTCCACCAGCACGTCGAGGTCCGGGTCCGCGGGCGGTTCGCCGCGCTCCACCGCGCGTTCGAGCGGCCTGCGGTCGCGGGCCCGCTGAGCGGCTACTCCCCCGCCACCGCGATCCAGTAACGGCGGACCCGGCCGATCTCCGTGTCGCGGATGTCCTCCAGCACCCCGCCGTTGCGCTCGATCGTGCGGCGTGAGCCCTCGTTCGCCACGTTGCAGGTCAGCAGCACCCGATCAAGACCCAGGCTCTTCGCGTACGGCAGCACGCCCGCCAGCGCCCACGACGCGAGGCCGCGGCGGCGGGCGGCGGGGCGCACGCCGTAACCGATGTGCCCGCCGGCTTCGAGCAGGAAGTCGTTGAGCTCGTGTCGCAGCGCGATCGCGCCCAGCACCTCGTCGTCCTCGACGACCCACCAGTAGGTGCAGTGCACCCAGCCCGGCGCGGGCGGGACAGCCGGGTCCGACTCGCGCAGCAGCTTGCGGACGAACGCCGCGAAGCCGTCCGCCGTGTCCACCTCGTCGCCGGGGCGCAGGCCGGAACCGTCCTGGTGCACGCCGTGACCCAGTCGTCGCGCGCGGCCAGCCAGGCACGGTGCAGGCGGGCGGTCGGGGCGATCAGCTCGGGCATGCAGGCAGGTCAGGCGCGGCCGGCCGGTCCCGCGACCTGGCTCGACCCGCACGCCTCGATGCGGGTCATGATGCGCCGGGCCATGTCGCCGAGCCGGGCCAGGTCGTCGGGGCTGAGCGCGTCCAGGACGAGCGCCCGGACGGCGGCGACGTGACCCGGCGCGCTCTGCCGTACCTTCTCCCAGCCGGTTTCGGTCAGCACCGCATTGGTGTAGCGGCCGTCCTCCGGGCAGGCCTCGCGTTCGATCCAGCCGCGTGCTTCGAGCCGCTTGACCACGTGGGACAACCGCGAGAGGGAGCCGTTGGCGAGGGCGGCCAGCTCGCTCATCCGGCGGGTGCGCCGCGGCGCCTCGGAGAGGTTGGCCAGCACGAGGTACTCGAAGTGGCTCAGGCCCGAGTCGCGCTGCATCTGCGCGTCCAGGGCCGCCGGGAGGCGCAGGAGCAGGCCGCCGACCGGCAGCCAGGACTCGAGCTCGCCGGCGCTCAGCCATCGGGTGGGTTCGGCGCTCACCGGCCCATCGTACGTTCGTTTTTGAAGCTTCAACTAGGTCCGGCGAGGGTGAGCAGGCGCCGGATCTGTCCCTGTCGCGCCGCGGTGATCTGCCCGGCGAGCGCCTTGGCCGGTGGGTACTGCCCGCCGGCGGTCTCCATGCGTGCCACCTCGACACAGTTGTGCAGGTGACCCAGGAGCAGGCTGACCGCCTTACGGTCGAACTCCGCGCCGCGGGCCGCGGCCAGCTCGCCGATGTCGGCGTCGCGCAGCGAGTGCAGGTCGCCGTGGCCGGCGTGCGCGCCCGCGTCCGGATCGGCCGAGGGCGGCTGCTGCCAGCCGGTCAGCCAGCGCTGCATGGTCCGCGCTTCGTCGCGCCACTGGTCGCGCACCTCGGCGGCGAGCGCCCGGACCCGCGGATCGGACGCGCCCTGCGCGGCGGGTGACACGACGAGCTCGCCCTGCCGGACGTATTCGAGGCTCATCTGCAGGAACATCACGTCGGTCGGGTTGTGGGCGGGCGCCGGCGGGGCGGCCGGCGACGCGCCGCACGCCGCCAGCATCGTCAGCAGGACCGCGACCATGAGGGTGGGGGCGGATCCCCGGCGCCGGCCGTGGATCCGCCCCGGGTACGTCGTCAGATCCGTTCCCACAGCGCGGGCACGTTCGGCGGCTCCCAGCCGGCCAGCGCGGTGTGCGCCTGCCGGCAGCGGTACGTCGCACCGCCGTAGGTGACCACGTTGCCGGACGCGTACGCCGTGCCGGCCTGCCACGTCCCGCCCGCCGGCGGCTGTGTGGGCGGCGGGGTGGTGGGCGGTGTGGTCGGCGGGTTCGTCGGCGGCGGCGTCGTGGGCGGCGGCGTGCTGCCGCCTCCGCCGATGTTCAGGTCGACGCAGGCGTAGAACGCGTTGGCCGTGTCGGCGATGTTCCACCGGGCGAGCACGGTCTGCCGCCCGCGGAAGCCGCCCATGCTGACGGTGTGCGACTTGGTCGCGCCCGGCTGCGCGCCGCCGTCGTTGAAGGAGGCCAGCCGGGTACCGCCGATGAAGTACTCCCACGTGCTGGTGGCGTGCCGTGCCGTGAGCACCCAGTTGAACGTCACGGACGTGCCGACCGAGGCGGCCGGCCAGTTCCTGCTGTTGTCGTTGAGAACGGCGAAGCGGCTGCCACCGCCGTTGCACTGCATGGAGCCCTTGGGGGCCTCCACGCTCTGCGGCTCGTAGATGATGTCGCCGCAGTTGGGGACGGCGCCGCTGGCGCAGTTGGCCTGGCGGCTGGGGGGCGAGGAGATGTAGCCGTGCGCCGAGGCGGGGGCCACGGCGACGAACAGGGAGGCGCCGACGGCGGCGACGCTCAGGAGGGGGAGGGTGATTCTGCGTCTCATGAAGGGCTCCTCTTCATGGGGGACGGCGAGCCGGGCGTGGGGGCGACCGACCCGCCGCGGGGACCGGGGACGTATGGGGGACCTCCCCGGCTGTTCGCCCAACATAATTTAAAGCTTGTTAACAGTAAATAGAACTAATGAAGATTCTCGATGCGTGCACCCGTCCCGGCAGCGGGCGGATTAAGGTACGGCGCGCCGCTGCCGATACCGACGGAGTGCCGGACATCCACCACGTGATCGACTCCCGGGCCATCACCCCCGTCTTCCAGCCGCTGGTCTCGCTGACCACCGGCGACCTCGTCGGATACGAGGCGCTGAGCCGCGGCCCCGCGGGCACCCCGTGGGAGTCCCCCGCCACCCTGTTCGCGGCCGCCCGGACGGCGGGACGCGACAGCGAGCTCGACTGGGTGTGCCGGGCGGCGGCATACCGCGCGGCGCTCGCGGCGGACCTGCGTACGGCCCTGTTCGTCAACATGGAGCCGACGTCCTGGCGTACGCCCTGCCCGCCCGACCTCGCCGGCGTGGTCGCCGAGGCCCAGCGGCGCCTGCACGTGGTCACCGAGATGACCGAACGCGTGCTCGCCGACGACCCGTCCGCCCTGCTCGCCGCGACGACGAGCTGCCGCGCGGCGGGCTGGGGCGTGGCCCTCGACGACGTCGGCGCGGACCCCATGTCGCTGGCCCTGATGCCGTTCGTGCATCCCGACGTGGTGAAGCTCGACATGTCGCTGCTGCACTCGCCCACCGAGCGGCACACCGCCGAGGTGGTCGCCGCCGTCGCCGCGTACGCCGAGGCCAGCGGCGCGACGATCCTCGCCGAGGGCGTCGAGACCCCCGAGCACGAGCTCACCGCCCGCACCATGGGTGCCACCGTGGCGCAGGGCTGGTACTACGGCCGGCCCGCGCCGCTGCCGGCCGCTCCCCCGGCGCGTACGGCTCCCCTGCCGCCGGTGTGCGCGCCGGCGGCCGCCTCCGGGACGCCGTACGAGATCGTGGCCGCGCACCGCCCGGTGGTGGAGACGACCAAGTCGGTGCTGATGCCGATCAGCCACCACATCGAGGCCCTCGCCGACGGTGGCCAGGTGCTGCTCGCCTGCTTCCAGGACGCCCGGCACTTCGGACCGGCGACGGCCCGCCGCTTCGCCCGGATCGCCGCCGGCAGCCCGCTCGTCGCCGCCTTCGGCACCGGGCTGGCCGCCGAGCCGGCCCCGGGCGTCCGCGGCGCGGGCCTGGACGCCGCCGACCCGCTGCGCGGCGAGTGGAACGTCATCGTGGTCGGCCCGCACCGCTCGGTCGCCCTGGTGGCGCGCGACCTGGGCGACACCGGTCCGGAGGCGGACCGGCGCTTCTCGTTCGCCGTCACCCACAACCGCGACCTGGTGGTGGCCGCGGCGCGCTCGCTGCTGCAGGCGATCACACCGGTCCGCGCGGCGGCCCTCGAAGGCCTCGTCGCCGCGTAGCAGTAGCATCCCCGCCATGGCCCGGCCGGTGATCTTCGACCTTTATCACACCCTGATCCACGGCGCCGACGAGGAACGGGACCGGGTCGTCGCCGAGATGGCGCCCATGGTCGGCGTGGCCCCCGACGCGCTGGTCGAGGCGTACCACCGCAGCTGGCGGGACCGGATCGTGCGATGGAGCGTCGAGGACACCATCCGCATCCTCAGCGGACGCCTCGGCGCCCACCCCACCGACGAGCAGGTGGCGCGCGCCGCGGAGCACCGGCGGGCCCTCGTCCGCCGGATCCTGGACACCGTGCCCGCCACGACGCTGCGCACGCTCGACTCGCTGCGTGCCGACGGGCATCCGCTGGCGCTCGTCAGCAATGCCACCTCGGACACCGCCGAGGCGTGGCGGCACAGCCCGCTGGCCGACCGGTTCGACGTCGTCGTGTTCTCCTGCGACGTCGGGGTGGCCAAGCCCGATCCGGCCGTCTACCGCACCGCCACCGACCGGCTCGGCGCCGATCCGGCGGACTGTCTCTTCGTCGGCGACGGCGCGGACGGCGAACTGGCCGGCGCGGCCGCGGCCGGCATGGCCACGCTGCGTGTCACCGAGCTCAACGACACCGATCCGCACTGGCAGGGACCGGCGCTGGCTTCCATCGGGGATCTGCCGGCTCTGCTCAGGAGGCGGTAGCCAGCTCCTCCAAAGTGGCCCGCGCGCCGTTTGTGTGCAGGGACGCCAGCACCGAGCGGTACGTCGACACGAAGCGTTCGTTCTCGGCGAGGGCCCCGAACAGTTCGCGGTTGGCGATGAAGGCCAGCGGGTCCTCGCGCTGGCGGCGAGCGAGCGGCACGAGCGTGTCCGCGAACCGGTCCACCACCTCGATCGGCTGTCCCTGCTCGTCGACGCCCTCGGCGTAACGGGCCCAGGACGCCACGACCGCCGTCGCGCGCAAGATCTCCCCGCCGGTGTCGAGGTTGTGGCGGATCACCGGCAGCAGCCACTTCGGGATGCGGTCCGAGCTTTCCGCGCACAGCCGGGCGACGGTGTCTCGCACCTGGGCGTTGGAGAAGCGGTCGATGAGCTGGTGCTTGTACTCGTCCAGGTCGATGCCCGGCACCGGCTCCAGCGTCGGGGTGGCTTCGCGGTCCATGTACGCCAGCAGGAAGCCGGCGAACAGCGGGTCCTGCGCGACGTCGTGCACGAGCCGGTAGCCGCTGAGGTAGCCGAAGTAGCAGAGCGCCTGGTGGCTGGCGTTGAGCAGGCGCAGCTTCATCAGTTCGTACGGCTCGACGTCGGCGACCACCTGCACGCCGGCGTCCTCGAAGGGGGGCCGCCCCTGCGGAAAGACGTCCTCGAGCGCCCACTGGGTGAACGGCTCGCACACCACCGGCCAGGCGTCGTCGACGCCCCACCGCTTGCGGACCTCCTCGCGGTCCTCGTCGGTGGTGACGGGCGTGATGCGGTCCACCATGCTGTTGGGGAAGGCGACGTGCTGCTCGACGTACTCGCCGAGCGCCGGGTCGCGCAGGGTGGCGAACGCGACGAAGCTGCGCCGCGCGGCGTGGCCGTTGCCCTGGATGTTGTCGCAGCTCATGATCGTGAAGGGCGGCACGCCCCGGTCGCGGCGGCGGGCCAGCGCCTCGGTGATGAGGCCGAACGTGGTCCGCGGCACGGCGCCGGGCTGCAGGTCGTGCTGCACGTCGGGGTTCTCGGCGACGAACTGGCCGGTGACCGCGTTGAAGTTGTAGCCGCCCTCGGTGACGGTCAGCGAGACGATCCGGGTCTGCGGCGCGGCCATCTTCTCGATGACCGCCTCGGGGTCGTCCGGCGCGAACAGATACTCCTTGACGGAGCCGATCACCCGGGCCTCGAGGGTGCCGTCGGGCGCCTTGACGACCAGGGTGTAGAGCCCGTCCTGGGCCACCAGCGCGTCGCGCATCCGCCGGTCCGCCGGCATCACCCCGACGCCGCAGATCGCCCAGTCCAGCGCCTTGCCGTCGCTCATCAGCCGGTCGAGGTACATGGCCTGGTGGGCACGGTGGAAGCCGCCGACGCCGAAGTGCACGATCCCGGTCCGCAGCGCCCCGCGGTCGTACGACGGCACGGGCAGGCCGTCCGCCAGGGACGGCAGGTTCTGGGCAGTCAGCGGCAACATCGGTGTGTCCTCCCAGCGGTGCTCGACGGGCCTGACGCCCACAGCATCGCACCCGGGAGGGGCCCTCGCCCGGCCGCGGCGAGGCAGGATCTTCGCACCGTCGATGAACCCGGGCACCCGCGCCGCGGCAACGGTCACGGCCCGGCGGCGCACCGCCGCCGGGCCGTTCGCGTTCCTGCCGGTCAGACCGTCAGGGCCGGTGCCGTGGCGGGCTTGTCACCGGTCATGTGCCGCAGGTACGCGGGCAGGGTGAGGAATTCCGGGCAGGTCCGCTCGGTCAGCAGGACCGTGAGCAGGGTGCGGGCCTGCCCGAAGCAGCGGGCGGCGTCCTCGTCGAGGGCGCCGGTCTCGGCGAGCACGTCGAGCTCCTCGCGCAGCATCCGGGTCACCAGGCCCGCCGTGACCGGCACGCCGTAGTCGGTGGGGGTGCCGTGCGAGATCCACTGCCAGAGCTGGGCCCGGCAGATCTCGGCGGTCGCCGCGTCCTCCATCAGGCCGCCCAGCGCCACGGCGCCCCGGCCGCCGAGCCAGGCGGCGACGTACCGCAGGGCCACGCTGACGTTGGTGCGCAGGGCCACCTCGCTGACGGCGACCGCGGTCTCCTTGACGTCCAGCAGCTCCTTGGCCGTGACCCGCACGTCGTCGCGACGGCGCACGATCTGGTGCGGCTCGAAGCCCAGCCACTGGTCGAAGACCTCCTTGCAGGTCTCCACCAGGCCCGGGTGCGCGACCCAGGAGCCGTCGAAGCCGTCGCCGACCTCGCGCCGCTTGTCCTGCCGGACCTGGTTCAGCGCCCGCTTCGCCGCGACCGGGTCGCGGCTGGGCACGACGGCGGCCATGCCGCCGATCGCGTGGGCCCCGCGCCGGTGGCAGGTCTTGACCAGCAATTCCGTGTACGCCCGCATGAACGGCGCCGTCATCGTCACCTGCGAGCGCTCCGGCAGCACCACGTCCGGCCGGTTCTTGATCATGCTGAACAGGTAGTCCCACCGGCCCGCGTTGAGCCCCGCCGAGTGCTCGCGCAGCTCGTACAGGATCTCGTCCATCTCGAACGCCGCGGTGATCGTCTCGATCAGCACCGTCGCCCGGATCGTGCCGCGCGGGATGCCGAGGGCCTGCTGGGCGTAGACGAAGACGTCGTTCCACAGCCGCGCCTCGAGGTGGCTCTCGAGCTTGGGCAGGTAGAAGTACGGCCCGCTGTCCCGCTCGATCTGCTTGCGGCCGCAGTGGAACAGGTACATGCCGAAGTCGAACAGCGACGCGGACACCGCGCGGCCGCCGATGCGCAGGTGGCACTCCGGCAGGTGCCAGCCGCGCGGGCGGACCATGATGGTCGGGATCTCGGCGCCGATCTTGTACTCGCGGCCGTCCGGGGCGGTGTAGTCGAGCGTGCCGTCCAGCGCGTCGCGCAGGTTCAGCTGCCCGGTGATGATGTTCTCCCAGGTCGGCGCGGTGGCGTCCTCGAAGTCGGCCATCCACACCTTCGCGCCGGAGTTCAGCGCGTTGATCGTCATCTTGCGCTCGGGCGGCCCGGTGATCTCGACCCGGCGGTCCATCAGGTCCTCGACCGGCGGGGCGACCGTCCACGAGTCGTCTTTACGGATCGCCTCGGTCGACGGCAGGAAGTCCAGCTCCGTGGTGCGGGTGGCCCGCCGGCGCCGGCGCCGCTCGAGCAGCTGCACCCGGCGGGCGCCGAACTCGCGGTCCAGCGCGACGACGAAGTCGATCGCCTCGGGGGTGAGGATCTCGGCGTACCGGCCCTGGCTCTCGCCGCAGATGGTGACCTCTTCGCCGCCCATCAGAACTGCTCCTCCTCGGTCGAGCCGGACAGCGCGGTGGTCGAGCTCTCCGGGTTCAGCGCGGTCGAGACGGCGTCGAAGTAACCGGTGCCGACCTCGGCCTGGTGCTTGGTCGCGGTGTAGCCGTCGGACTCGGCCGCGAACTCGGCCTCCTGCAGCTTCACGTACGCGCTCATGCCGGTGGTCGAGTAGCCCTTCGCCAGCTCGAACATCGAGTGGTTGAGGGCGTGGAAGCCGGCCAGCGTGACGAACTGGAACTTGTAGCCCATCGCGCCGAGCTCCTTCTGGAACCGCGCGATCGTGGCGTCGTCGAGGTTGCGCTTCCAGTTGAACGACGGCGAGCAGTTGTACGCGAGCATCTTGTCCGGGTGCACCTTGTGCACGGCCTCGGCGAACTGCTTGGCGAACTGGAGGTCCGGCTTGCCGGTCTCCACCCACAGCAGGTCGGCGTAGTCGGCGTACGCGACGCCGCGCGAGATGGCCGCCTCGGGGCCGCTGCGCACCCGGAAGAAGCCCTCGGCGGTGCGCTCACCGGTGAGGAACGGCTTGTCACGCTCGTCCACGTCGGTGGTCAGCAGGTCCGCGGCGAGCGCGTCGGTCCGGGCGATGACGACGCTCGGCACCCCGGCGACGTCCGCGGCCAGCCGCGCGGCGTTGAGCGTACGGATGTGCTGCCCGGTCGGGATGAGCACCTTGCCGCCGAGGTGGCCGCACTTCTTCTCGGAGGCCAGCTGGTCCTCCCAGTGCACGCCCGCGGCGCCCGCGGCGATCATCGCCTTCATCAGCTCGAACGCGTTGAGCGGGCCGCCGAACCCGGCCTCGGCGTCGGCCACGATCGGCGCGAACCAGTCGCGCTCGTGCCGGCCCGCGGCGGTGTCGATCTGGTCGGCGCGCAGCAGCGCGTTGTTGATCCGGCGCACCACGGCCGGCACCGAGTTGGCCGGGTACAGGCTCTGGTCCGGGTACGTGTGCCCGGCCAGGTTGGCGTCCGCCGCCACCTGCCAGCCGGAGAGGTAGATGGCCTTGAGGCCCGCGCGGACCATCTGCACCGCCTGGCCACCGGTGAGGGCGCCGAGCGCGTTGATGTACTCCTCGTCGTGCAGCAGCTCCCACAGCCGCTGCGCACCGCGCTCGGCGAGCGTGTGCCGCTCCTGCAGGGTCCCGCGCAAGCGCACGACGTCCTGGGCGGTGTAGTCACGCTTCACGCCGAGCCAACGGGGATCGCCGGCCCACGCCCGAGTGAGGTCCGCGGCGGTACCGCCCCTGACTTCGGTCAGCTGATCAGTCATCTCAAAAGTTCCTTTCCTACTACCCGGCCTGCTCTCCGGTGGAAGAACTCGACTGTTGCGCAGCCCGCAACCCCTGATGAAGGCAAATGTGAGGAGAAGAAACGCAGAATTTCTGCTAGCGTCAATTCCCGTGACGGCTTCACCTTCCGAGACCTCAGTCGATCTCGTGACCCTCGGGCAGCGGCTGCGCCATCTGCGGCGCTCGAAGAACATGACCTTGGACCAGCTCAGCGCGGCGGTCGGGCGGGCGCCCTCGCAGCTGTCCCTGATCGAGAACGGCAAGCGCGAACCCAAGCTCAGCGTGCTGCAGGCGATCGCGGCGGCTCTCGGCGTACCGATGCAGGACCTGTTGCGTCCCGAGGCGCCGAGCCGGCGCGCCGGGCTGGAGATCGAGCTGGCCCATTTCCAGCGGGAACCCGCCTACAGCGCGCTCGGCCTGCCGGTCGTGCGCGGCGGGCGGCGGCTGCCGGCCGACGCGCTCGAGTCGCTCATCGGCCTGCACCGGGAGCTGACCCGGCTGCTGACCGAGCAGAGCGCCACGCCGGAGGTGGCCCGCCGGGCCAACCAGCAGCTGCGGGAGCGGATGCGCCGGCGCGACAACTACTTCGCCGACGTGGAACAGGCCGCGGCGAAGGTGCTGCAGGCGGTGAAGCACGCCACCGGCCCGCTGTCGCAGCGCGGCATCCTCGACATCGCGGCGCACCTCGGCTTCACCCTGCACTACGTGCCGGACCTGCCCGGCTCCACCCGCTCGGTCTCCGACCTGCGCAACCGGCGCATCTACCTGCCGCAGGTCGCCAGCAACAAGGGCCACGACCCGCGCGCGGTGGTGCTGCAGACCCTCGGCCACTTCGTGCTCGGCCACAACGACCCCGCCGACTACGGCGACTTCCTGCGCCAGCGCGTCGAGGCCAACTACTTCGCGGCGGCGCTGCTGATGCCGGAGAAGTTCGCCGTCGACTTCCTGCGCGACGCCAAGGCCGACCGGGCCCTCGCGATCGACGACTTCCGCGACGCGTTCGGCGTCTCCTACGAGACCGCCGCCCATCGCTTCACCAACCTGGCGACCCACCACTTCGGCATCCCGGTGCACTTCTGCCGGGTCCACGAGAGCGGCACCGTCTACAAGGCGTACGAGAACGACAACGTCCGCTTCCCCGCCGACGTCACCGGCGCGATCGAGGGCCAGCCGGTGTGCCGCAACTGGGCGTCCCGCACGGTCTTCCAGGCCCCGGACCCGTACTCGTCGTTCTACCAGTTCACCGACACGGTCGGCGGCACCTACTGGTGCACGGTCCACGTCGAGGCGACCGGCTCCGGCCTCTTCTCGGTCACGGTCGGCACGCCGTACGAGCACGCCCGCTGGTTCCGCGGCGGCGACACGACGCGGCGCACGGTCTCCCGCTGCCCGGACCCGGACTGCTGCCGGCGGCCGCCGGCCGACCTGGTGCGCCAGTGGGAGGGCAACGCGTGGCCGAGCGCCCGGGTCCACTCGCACCTGCTGGCGGCGCTGCCGCCGGGCACCTTCCCGGGCGTCGACCAGCAGGACGTCTACGAGTTCCTGCAGCGCCGCGCCGGGTCGTGACGCGGCGCGCCCGGGCGCGGTGACCGCCGGAACGGCTCACCGCACCCGGGCTCGATTCGCACCGGTCACACGAATTGTCGTCAGCGCACGAGAAGCGTGTAATTCGGCGCCACTCCGGTGCGGCAGCGGAATGTCGTCCACACCTTCCGGTCCACGCCGTCGGCACCCACGCGCGCGCATTCCGCACGCGGGTCGGCCACCTCGTTGTAGAGCGCGGTGTAGACCTGCGTCTCGGAGGCCGCAGCGGTCGTGCGCGGCGTGTACGTGACGATCAGATCGTCGCCGGCGAACCCGTGGCGGATGTGCGTGCCGGTCCACAGACCCACGGCCTGACCTGCGGCGGCGATGACCTCGGCCCGGCCGAACCCGTACGTGCCCAGCAGATCGGTCACCGGCGCGGGCGCGGCGTGGGCGGCGCCCGGGACGAGCAGAGTGGCGGCGGCCGCGGTGGCGGCCAGGGCGGTGCTTCGCATTTCTCGGCATCCTCCGGAATACGGCTGCGGGGTTCTTCCCGCAGCACTGTGTCCAACCGCGGGAGGGTCATCTCCGCAGCGGCTGGAAATCACCGTAGAAGCCGGCGCCGGCGTGCGATGCAAGCAAGCTCACACCAAATGGAGAAGAAGCTGTTACACCATTTCGGACGGCGCCCGTGAGCTAGGGGGCGATGCCCTCGAGAGCGAGGGTCAGCAGCCGGTCCGTCTCGCCCGGCCCGCCGTGCCCGGTGGCCACCGCGACGCCGTTGACCAGCGTCAGCAGGTCGGTCACCGAGATGTCCCGGCGGACCGTGCCGGCCTGCACCGCTCGGGTGAGCAGGCCGTCGCCCGCCTCGGCGAGCATCGCGACGCAGGCGTCGCTGTGGTGCGGGCCCGGCAGCAGCGACGCCGCCAGGCCGCGGGTCGACGTCACGTACGCGCCGAACTCGCGCAGCCATGCGACGAGGGCGGCGTACGGGTCCGGCGCGCCGGTCAGCTCGCGGGCCCGCCAGCAGACGCCCTCGACGCGCTCGTGGAAGACCGCTTCGAGCAGGGCCGCCCGGCTCGGGAAGTGGCGGTGCAGGGTGGCCGAGCCGACGCCGGCGCGGCGGGCGATGTCCTCCAGCGAGGCGTCGGCGCCGTCCCGGGCGACCACCTCCGCGGCGGTGGCCACGATCCGGTCGGCGTTGCGCCGTGCGTCAGCCCGCACACCCACCCCCCGGAAGTCTCGCGGCGCCAAGCATCGTACGACGCGGAGGCCGCCGCGCCGAGCGCAGCGGCCTCCGGCCGGGGACGGGACGTCAGTGACGGCCGGCCACCGACGCCACGAACGCCGCGTTCCAGGCCAGCGCCGAGTTCCAGTTGATGGTCAGCTCGTTCGTCGACCAGGACTGGATGTCGTCGATGTAGCAGAACTGCGCCACGCAGCCGGTCAGCTTGCTCTGCGCGTACGGGTCCTGGATCGACGAGTTCGCGCCGCCGGCGAGCGAGCCCTTCGGCGGGTTCGGCAGGGCCGGGTCGAGCTCGTGGGCGTACCAGCGGCTGTGCTGGTTGTGCGAGCTGACTTCGCCGTAGCCGGTCACGTAGGACTGGTTGAGCGCGTTGCGGCCCAGCAGGTAGTCCATGCCCTCGAGCACCGCGTCGCGGTACACCGGGCGCCGGGTCAGGTCGTACGCCGAGGCCAGCACCTGCATGTTGTTGAGGATCGCGCTGTTGGAGCCCCAGTCCCACATGTTGTTCGCGGGGGCGTACGGCACGCCGTACCCGTGCGCCCGCTGGATGGCCAGGTACTTGTCCGCACCGGCGACCACCGACGCGCGCACCCGGTCCAGGCCGGGCAGCTTGTTCGGCACGAGCGCCAGGTCCAAGCGGCCGGCGGCCGCGGTGTTGCCCCAGTCGAACGCACCGGAGCCGAACACGTCGGCTGTGTGCACCGGCGAGGCGAGCAGGAAGTCGGCGTACTGCTTCTGCCCGGTGGTGAGGTACAGCTCGGCGGCCGCCCAGTAGAAGTCGTCGTCGACCTTGTCGTCGTTGTACGCGCCACCGCCGGTGCCGTCGGTCACCGGGGCGTAGCGGGCCGGGTCGGCCTGCGCGGCGGCGAACGCGGTCTTCGCGGCGGCCAGCGCCTTGCGGGCGAACGCCGGGTCGTAGCGGTGGTACAGCCGGGCCGCCTGCGCCGCCGTGGCGGCGAGGTTGAGCGTCGCGGCCGTGGACACCGGGTGCAGCTCACGCGGCTGCGGGTCCAGGTGCGGCAGGAGCGGCAGTCCGGTCCAGTTCTGGTCGTGGATCTTGTGGTGCGCCATGCCGGCGAGCGGCTGCCCGGCCGGCACCTGCATCTTCAGCAGGAAGTCGAGCTCCCATCGGGCCTCGTCGAGGATGTCGGGAACCCGGTTGCCGCTCTCCGGGACGGCGAGGGCCGGCGTGCCGGCACGGGTACGCAGGCTGCGCTCGTACTCGCTGAGCAGCTGCCACGTGGAGATGCCGCCGTTGACGACGTACTTGCCGTGGTCGCCGGCGTCGTACCAGCCGCCCGTGACGTCGAGGCGGTAGTCGCAGACGCCCGGCTGGCAGGGCACGTTCCCGTCGCCCTGGTTCGGTGCGACGTCGACGTGGCCGGCGGGGCGGGCGTACCCGGGCCGCAGGTCCTCGCGGATCTCGATGCCGCTGCGCTGGGTGTAGAAGAACTTGAGCGAGTCGGCGCGCAGCTGCGCGTACGCGGCGCCGCCCAGGTCGAACGGCCGGCTCGTCTCGCCGTCGGCGACCAGCGTGAACCCGCTGCCGCCCTTGCGGTAGCGGCTGAAGTCGATGGTGTGCACGTTCTGCCCGGAGGACACGTCGACCCCGCGCGGCGTGCTGGTGCCGCGCGCCACGACGGCGCCGGCGGCGTTCTTGAGCTGCCACGGCAGGGCGGCGGTCGCGTCGGTGACGAGCGTGGCGCGCTTCGGGCCGTCGGGCAGGTAACCGACCTGGTTCACGCGCACCCGCGGGCCGGTGTCGGGGACGTACACCTCGGGCGGGACGCCGCCGAGCAGCGAGACGTCGTCGACGCAGAAGGTCCACGGGTCGGCGCTGCCGCCGATCTGGAACGCGACCTGCGCCTGGTCGGTGGTCGCGGGCGCGGCGAAGGTGAACGAGTACGTGTCGCCGGCCGCGGTGAGGGCGGGCGACGCCTCGAAGTAGGTGGTGTAAGGCTCGGCGGAGAGCCCGACGAGGGCCCGCGCGACACTGCCCCCGGGGTTGCCGGAGGCCCGGAACGAGAACCGGTAGTTCTCGCCCTCGACCAGGTCGATGTCGTTCTGCCCGACGATGACGTCCCACTTGTTCGTGGTGTTGCCGGGCACGGCGGTGCAGGCCTGCCCGTCGGTCAGCGTCAGGGGATTCGGGGTGGACCACCACGGGGCGGTCCCGCTGGCGAATCCTCCGTTGACCACCTGCTCCACCTCATCGGCGAGAGCGGGCGCGGAGGGCGCCACGGTGAAGGCCGCCGCGAGAACAGCGACGGCGCCAAGAGCACGTATCACGGACAGGTCTCCTTGGGAGCGCTTCCATAGGCCGGTGCAGATATGTTGATGCGCACGTCACACACTGTCAACACCTAGGAAACCACTGGTGAAGCAAGACCTCGCACTCCCCGCGCCGTCCTCCGGCGCACCCGTCGACGCAGAAGCCCCTCGGCGGCACCACCGCTGACGCCCGTTCGCTGAAGGCACAACGGCTTCGCTGGCCGCGCGGCGGCGGATCCGGGAGGGTCGGGGCATGCCCGCCTTCGTCCTCGTGCACAGCCCCTCCGTCGGCCCGGCGACGTGGGCCGCCGTCGCCGACCGGCTCCCCGGCTCGGCCGTGCCCGACCTGACCGGCGTCGCGGACGCCGGGCCACCCTTCTGGCCGAGCGCCGCCGAGATCGTCGCCGCGGCGATCGCGCAGCTGCCGGCCGAGGCCCCGGTCGTCCTCGTGCCGCACAGCAATGCCGGGCTGTTCCTGCCGGCGATCGTGGCTGCCTCGCCGCGCCCGGTCGCGGCCTGCGTGTTCGCCGACGCGTCGCTGCCGGACCGGGACGGGCCGACCCCCGTGGCCGACGCCGAAGGGCTGGCGTTCCTGCGGGAGCGGGTCGGCGACGACGGCCGGCTGCCGCCGTGGACGCACTGGTTCGACGAGGCCGAGGTCGCGCCGATGTTCCCGGACGCCGGCACGCGGCGGCTCATCGAGGACGAACAGCCCCGGCTGCCCTTGGCGTACTACGAGCAGCGGCTGCCCGTGCCCGGCGGCTGGGATCAGCGGCCGTGCGCCTACCTGAAGTTCAGCGAGCCGTACGACGGGGACGCGGCGGAGGCCGCCGGCCGCGGGTGGCCCGTCGAGGTCGTTCCCGGCGCTCACCTGCACCAGGTCGTCGACCCCGACGCCGTGGCCGCGGCGATCGACCGGCTCGGGGCTAGATTGGTCGCGTGAGCGCGTCCACCCATGAGGTCGTGAACCAGCCACCGCCGCTGACCGGGCACGACATCGCCGCCGATGCCGCCCTGCTGGACGCGGTCGCCCGCGAGGGCGCCGGGTGGGCGGCCGACGACCTGCACCGGCTCGGCAAGCTAGGCGGGCAGAGTGAGCCGCAGCGCTGGGCCGAGGAGGCCAACCGTCACGAGCCGCGCCTGCTCACCCACGACCGGTACGGCCACCGCGCCGACGAGGTCGACTTCCATCCCTCATGGCACCGGCTGATGGACGTCGCGGTCAGCGAAGGGCTGGCCGGCGCGGCGTGGTCGGACCCGCGGCCGGGGGCGCACGTGGCCCGGGCCGCCGCCCTGTACACGTGGAGCCAGGTCGAGGCGGGACACATCTGCCCGGTGTCGATGACGTACGCCGTGGTGCCCGCGCTGCGCCACGACGCCGGCCTGGCCGCCGCGTACGAGCCGTTGCTGACCAGCCGCGTCTACGACCCGGGGCTGCGGACGCCGCAGACCAAGCGGGGCCTGCTCGCCGGCATGGGCATGACGGAGAAACAGGGCGGCTCCGACGTGCGCGCGAACTCCACCACCGCCACGCCGGCCGCCGACGGCAGTTACCGGCTGCGCGGGCACAAGTGGTTCACCAGTGCGCCGATGTGCGACCTGTTCCTGGTGCTCGCGCAGGCGCCGGGCGGGCTCACCTGCTTCCTCGTGCCGCGGGTGCTGCCCGACGGCACGCGCAACACGTTCCGCATCCAGCGGCTCAAGGACAAGCTGGGCAACCGCAGCAACGCCAGCAGCGAGCCCGAATTCGACGACACGGTGGCGTGGCGGGTCGGCAACGAGGGGCACGGCGTCCGCACGATCATCGACATGGTCGCGATGACCCGGCTCGACTGCGTGACCGGCTCGGCGTCCGGGATGCGCGCCGCGCTGACGCAGGCCGTGCATCACGCCCGGCACCGTTCCGCCTTCGGCGGCCCGCTGATCGCCAAGCCGCTGATGCGCAACGTCCTGGCGGACCTGGCGGTGGAGACCGAGGCCGCGACCGCGCTGACCCTGCGGCTGGCCGGGGCCGTGGATCGAGGGGTACGCGGTGACGCGGCCGAGCGTGCGTTCGGGCGCCTGGCTATCGCGGCCGGCAAGTTCTGGGTGTGCAAACGCCAGCCCGCGGTCGTGGGCGAGGCCCTGGAGTGCCTGGGCGGCAACGGGTACGTCGAGGATTCGGGGCTGCCGCGGCTCTACCGGGACGCGCCGCTGAACTCGATCTGGGAGGGCTCGGGCAACGTGCAGGCGCTGGACGTGCTGCGTACGCTGCGCCGCGAGCCCGGCAGCCTGGAGGCGTTCCGGGCCGAGGTGGCCGCGGCGCAGGGCGCGGACCGGCGCCTGGACGCGGCCGCGGCGGCCCTGGTCCCGCTGCTCACCGCCGAGGACCTGGAAGGGCAGGCTCGCCGGGTCGTGGAACGGATGGCCGTCGTGCTGCAGGGCGCGCTGCTCGTCCGGCACGCGCCGGCGGTGGTCGCGGACGCGTTCTGCGCGAGCCGGCTCGGCGGCGACTGGGGGCACACCTTCGGCACGCTGCCCGCCGGCGCCGGCACCGGGGCTCTCGTCGAGCGTGCCCTGCCCGCCTGATCCGCCGGGGGACGGCTAGGTGTACTGACCCGTGAGGTTGGGGACGCGGCTTGAGGGTGGTTGGCCGCCGAGTGCGGTGTGCCCGCGGTGGTGATTGTAAGAGTGGATCCAGGCG